>NZ_OY782507.1:2400000-2757500 GCF_963677725.1 uncultured Cohaesibacter sp. | reverse complement strand
TACAACACCAACTATCCACAGCCGACCTTTGTCTCGTCAGAGAAATATTTCGTCCATCTGGAAACCACCGCCTATGCGGATTTTGACTTCCGGGCCGAAGACTTCCACGAATTGCAAAGCTGGAACATCCCGGACTATCTGCTCTTTGATGCCGCAGACAGTTTCCCCGCTCTCATTCGCAGCATAACCGGTGTCTTCGGCACTCAGCCAGAACTGCCCGACTGGGTGCTTGACGGCATCATTCTTGGCATTCAGGGCGGCACTGACATCACCATTGAGAAGATCAAACGCGCACGCGCCGCTGGCGTCAAGGTATCCGGCGTCTGGTGTCAGGATTGGCAGGGCATCAAGATGACCAGCTTCGGCAAGCGCCTGCAATGGGACTGGCAATGGAACCCCTACCTCTATCCCGGCCTTGACACCGAAATCCACGCGCTCAAAAAGGATGGCATCCGCTTCCTTGGCTATATCAATCCGTATGTGCTGGAGGATTTCCCACTCTATCGCGAGGCCCAAGCCAAGGGCTATCTCGCCACCCGTGAGGATGGCAGCAAATATGTGGTGGATTTTGGTGAGTTTTATTGCGGTGTTGTCGACTTCACCAATCCAGATGCCTGTGAGTGGTACAAGGGCGTCATCAAGACCAACATGATCGACTTTGGTCTGTCAGGCTGGATGGCCGACTTTGGCGAATACCTGCCCACCGACTGCGCCCTGTCAAACGGGGTCTCCGCCGAAATCGAACACAACAACTGGCCGACCCGTTGGGCCAAGATCAACCATGACGCCATCGAGGAAGCAGGCAAGACCGACGATATCCTGTTTTTCATGCGCGCGGGCTATACCGGCATCCAGCGTTATTGCCATGCCCTTTGGGGTGGTGATCAATGCGTCAACTGGAACATCGATGACGGCATCCCGTCCGTCGTCAATGGGGCACTATCCTCAGGCCTGCTCGGCAACGGCATTCACCATTCCGACATTGGCGGCTATACCACGTTGCACGGCATGAAACGCGACCGCGAATTGTTCATGCGCTGGACAGAAATGGCTGCCTTCACCCCGATCATGCGCAGCCACGAGGGCAACCGCCCGGCAGACAACCACCAATTTGACAGCGACAGTGAGACACTTGCCCATCTGGCTGTCATGACCCGGATCTTCACCCACTTGAAACCCTATATCAAAGCGGCTCTGAAGGAAAACACCCTTACGGGCATGCCCGTCCAGCGACCGCTTTTCGTCCATTATGAGGACGATGCCGAGGCTTATGAGGTCATGTATCAATATCTGTTTGGCCGCGATTGCCTCGTTGCCCCGGTTTATGAGAAAGGGGCCACCACACGCAAACTCTATCTGCCCCCTGATCAATGGATTCATATATGGACCAATGATCATTATGAGGGCGGCTGGGTCGAAGTTGACGCTCCGCTTGGGCAGCCTGCAGTCTTCTACCGCGCCAGCAGCGCCGACGCGGTTCTGTTCAACAAGATCCCGGACATCGCCAACGACGTGGCATGATGTCATCAAGACTTGACCGCCAATAAAAAGCCCTGCGGGATCATCAGTCCCGCAGGGCTTTTTGCTATGGGAAGCGACATTGGACTGGTTTCATACAATCCAATAGCCAAAGATCAGCGACCACAGACAGAGCAACGTCACCGCAACAAAAAAGAAAGAGCGGTTCCAGACGCGTCCGACATCCACGGTGGGGATGCCACCAAACCGGCCAATCATCATGTTGGTAGCGGTAAAGGGCGATGTGAGACCTGTCAGCGACCATCCACACAACAAGGCCACGCCAAGCGCGCGAGGATCAAGACCATAAGCCGCAGCATCGGGCAGCATGGGAGCGACCAGCGACAGGCTGAGAATAGGGTTCGATCCGATCTGCCCCAAGACCGGCATGATCCAGACCAGAGAAATGAGCAACAGCCAGCCCGGAATGACAGTGAGATCAATCCCCGCTTCAGCCATGATGGGCACCAGCAGCGCCGATCCAATCACACCAATATAGCCTGCACTCATCAGCAACAGCAGATCCGAGCGGAAGGCAGGTACCTCATTATGCACATAGCTGATGAGACCTCTGCCAACAACGAATGCGTCCTTCTTCTGGATCAGCAGCCAGATGATCGACAGGATCGGAACCACCACCAGCACGATGCCGACGATGCGGATTCCAAACAGCAGCTCAATGCTCAAGACCGGCACCAGAATGATCACCAGCAAAGCCAGCAGCGGCAACAAAACCGTCCAGTGCAACTGGGAAGCAGGCCGCGGCCTTGCACTGCCTGACGATCTTGGCTTGAAGATCGTATCCATCGCCCAGCCGGTGCCGAGCAACAGGCTTGAACTGACCAGCCCCGGCATGGCAATGCCCATCCAGCTGATGCCTGGAATGGTCGCCACCGCCATAGCGGTCGAGAAAGCCATCGGCGACCAGGTCAGAGAAGAAACAAAGCCACGCTGAATGGCAAGCAGCATCCGGCGGGATCGTATGGCGCGGACCCTTTCATCCGGTTCGCTCTTGGCACTGGTAAGCGCCAGAGCACCAAGCAACTGGATAGCCCCGAAATTAAGCAACAAGGCAAAGATCTGCGTGCCGAAAGACAACGAAATATAGCGACGCCCCGGAGGCTGGGCAGCCAGAAAGGCGCCGGATTTGCCCATCGCGGGCGATGTAGAGGCCGCATTGCGCAGGATCGTCAAGGCAGAAAAGAAAGAAACAAGAAAGCCGGTCTTGAACACCGATGCCGACAGAATGGCCTGCCAATCATCATTTTTGAAGACCAACGCGACAGTCAGCACCAGACAGACACAGAGAAAAACAAAACCACTCTTGCTGGCTCTGAACGCCATGATGATGACAATGATAAGAAGACTGGCAAGCAGGGGAAGAAAAACCCACTTCACCCCAGTCCATTCAAAAATGGCCTGAAGCAGAATGACAAAGACAATGATCCAGCCAAACAGGCGATCAGAGAAGCGCGCAAAATCCATCAGATTATGGTTCCTGAAACGGAAGATGGGCGACAAACAGCAGCCCTATGAGGAGGAAGGATTAGAATAGTCCCAAACAGAATGGAATCGAAAGCCCAAAATTGTGACACTCTCCTGCCTGAAAAACGCATAGCCAATGGCTGCGATCGAGTGCAGAAACCAAAAACCCCGGTCACAAGGACCGGGGCTGACGGCAAAACCAATTCTAGGGAGGACACGATCAGAAATCGGAGGCCTTGCCGCTGGAACCGAACAAACGGATCTTTTCTTTGACTTTTTCCTTCATGGTCAGCTCTCCGGCACCCAGAGAATCGGCCAGAACGAAATCTTTCGGATTTTCTTTCCAATAGTCCTGAACCCCCAGCGTGAAGGACTGGCGCAATTCGGTATCGACATTGATTTTGGCAATACCAAGGGAAATGGCCCGCTGAACTTGCTCATCCGGCACCCCCGAGCCCCCATGCATGACAAGCGGCTTCTGGACGATTTCCTTGATTTCACCAATGCGGTCAAAGGCCAGCTTGGGTTCACAAGTATAGATGCCATGCGCCGTGCCCATGGAAATGGCCAGATAATCAAGGCCGGTGCGACTGGAAAATTCCTGCGCTTCATCGACCGTGGTGATCATCGCGTCAGCTTCATCGACATCAATGTCGTCTTCCACGCCACCGATTTTGCCAATTTCACCTTCACAGCCAATGCCCAAAGCATGGGCCACATCGGCCACCGCCTTGGTGATACGGACATTTTCATCAAAGTCATACCCGGAGCCGTCAAACATCAGCGATTGGAAGCCAGCGCGGGCCGCGGCCATTGTCTGTTCAAACTGACGGCTGTGATCGATATGAATGGCCACCGGCACCGTGTGATTGGCCATGAAGGCATCAACCATCGCCTTCATTTCTTCAAGGCCCATCGTGTTGATCACTTTCTGACCGATCATCACAAGGATAGGGGCTTTTTCTTCCTCTGCTGCCTTGAGGATAGCGCGCGTCGTTTCCGCATTATGCACGCTGAAAGCGCCGATGGCGTATCCCTCTTTCCATGCACGATCTAGGAGAGTCTTACCGGATATATAAGCCATTGTTTATCCTCGATTTTGGGCTCTGGATCAGGCAGCGCACAGAGCGTGCACAAACACGACGGTCAGAGTGATTTTGAGATAGCGAGCTGATGCACGTCTCAGCGCATCACCAGTGGCAAAACTGCCAGATAGAATATCGGGCCAGCCCGATGCTGCCCAAAGCTGATTGTTGTTTTCTTGATTACAGTATAGAGAACGATGATCTTTTTCGAAAGGCAAAAGAGAATACCATGAGCGTTTAGCAACATTTCTGCACATATTTTCGAGAAAATCTACCAAATATGGACATTCTTAATCACCAACATAACACCGATGATCAGCAGCAGAGTGTGAATGATGCCGTGATAGTTGATCTTGAATTTATGCAGCAGGTGATAGGCAAACATGCCCACACTCATCCCCACCAGAAAAGCGGGCATGGCATAAAGCACTCGTTCGACCACGTAAGCGGTCAACAGTCCCTTGCTCCAGAAACCGGCAATCGCACCAACCATTTGCAGCATGAAGAAAAAGACCAGCGTCGATTTGGTCTGATCCGCAGTCCATGGCTGCATCGATGTATAGGCAATGACCGGCGGCCCCGGCTCGCCAACACTCGCCCCCAAGGCACCGGAAAAGAACCCCGTCCCGACCGTCAGCGGGGCGGAAGCCTTTGAAAAGAGGGGCGCCTTGGCAAACAGCGAATAAAGGCTCGACAAGATCAGAACGCAGCCCATCGTGATCAGGATCGCTTCGGCGGGCAACCTTTTGAGCAGATCCGCCCCCAGAAACGACCCCGGCAAGGACCCAGCAAACAGGATCAACCCGACGCGCCACTGCACATGGTGCCGCATTTTCCAGACCAGCGGAAAGGTCACCAGCCATCCGAAAATACCGGCAATTGGCACAGCAGCTTTCACATCCACCGCCATGGAGAGAAGCGGCACACTGACCAAAGCCAGTCCAAAGCCCGTCAGGCCTTGAGTGAAGCTGCCCAGCGTGATGATCGCCGAGACGATGAGAATTTCCATCATGATGACATTGCCTGCGGTAACAGGGCCGGGATCGTCGCCCCCGGCCCATTGAACGGTCTAAGTCTAGCGCGTGCCAAACTGATGAATGGTGCGATGCTGATAGACATCACCCGGCCTCAACACGGCGCTTGGGAAATGGGGCTTGTTGGGTGCATCGGGATAGCCTTGGGTTTCAAGGCAAAGCCCGCCAAAGGCTTCATATTTGCAACCATTGCGTCCGAACCACGGTTTGTTCGATAATTTAAAGCCGTTATAGAACTGGATCGCTGGCTGGGTGGTCATCACCTTCATGAAGCGCCCACTGGACGGATCATAAAGGTCGGCCGCCAGCCGATACTCGCCATGCTTCTGTTTGCCATGCAGTATGAAGTTGAAGTCAAAGCCGCCGTCCTCGACCCCTTCCATCCGGTCGCCGATCCGCACCGGTGCACGAAAGTCCATTGCGCTGTCGGCCACTGCGCGCACTTCCCCGGTCGGGATCATTGTCTCGGCCACCGGAGTGTAGAAATCCGCAAACAGGGTCAATTCATGTTCCGCCACCGAGCCACTATCGTGACCTGCTAGATTGTAGTAGCTGTGATTTACCAGATTGACGATGGTTGGCTTGTCACTCACCGCCCGGAAGTCATAATGCAGCGCATTGGACTCCGTCAGACCAATCGTATGGGTCACCAGCAAGCTGCCCGGATAGCCACTTTCCCCGTCCGGCGACACCCGATGCAGATGGATCATCACCGCATCGTCTCGCTCTTCCAGATCATAGCCCCAGACATATTTGTCGAACCCCTTCGAGCCCCCATGCAAATGCTGCACGGTCGGCGGCTCGTTGGTTTCCAGCTGATAACGGCGACAATCAATCGAGAAACGACCATCCTCGATCCGGTTGGCGAACCGCCCGGCGACTGCACCGAAGAAAGGATGTCCGCCAAGATATTTGTCCAAAGACTCATAGCCCAACACCACATCGGCCACAGCCCCGTCCCGGTCCGGCACTTCAATCGAGGTGACAATGCAGCCATAATTGGTGACACGCACCACCATACCATTGTCATTGCTCAAGGTGATGAGATCGACCGCCTGGCCATCCACCTCGCCATAGGTTTCGACTTGCACTTTCATGATAATCCTCCCAACTGAGACTTACTTCGCTTTGGTCGGCATATCCGACAGATCGCGCAATTGCTCAAGCAAGGCGGTCCAGTCCTGACGCCCGCGACCAGCAATCCGGCTCAGATTGTAAAGTTCACGGGAAGCTGCCCCCATCGGCATCGGCACCCCGACCTGATTGGCCAGATCAAGCGCAATGCCAAGATCCTTGTGTGCCAGATCGATCATGAAGGCAGGCGACAAATCGCCCTTGAGCACCTTGTTTGGCCAACTGGTGGTGAAATGCCCCTTGCCCGCAGGCGTGCCGCTCATCACCGCCATCGCGGTGTCGAAATCAAGACCGATCTTCTCGGCCAGCGCAATGGCTTCCGCCGACAGGGCATTAAGGGCAATGCTCATGTAATTGTTGATGATCTTGACGCGGATCCCTTTGCCCGGCCCACCCGCATCGACGGTTTCCGACCCCATCAGGTCAAACAAGGGCTGCGCCCGCTCAATCTGGGTCTTGGTGCCACCAGCAAGGATCAACAAGGTGCCTGCAATGGCATGATCCGACGTCCGCCCGACCGGCGCTTCCATCATCTCGATGCCTTTGGCCGCAAGATCGGCAATCAGGCTATCGGTTTCAAGCGGGTGAATGGTTGACATGTCGATCACCAGCGCGTCTTTCTTCAGCGCAGCGACAACCCCTCCCTCACCCAACAAGACAGAGCGCACCAGCGCACCGTTTGGCAACATGGTGATGACAAAGTCGGCGCCTTCAGCAACCGCTGCGACAGTATCACAGGCCTTGCCACCCTTTGCAGCCAGCGCCGCGACGGCATCGGAGTTGATGTCATATAGATTGAGGTCATGTCCCCCCTTGATCAGATTGGCTGCCATCGCAGCGCCCATTTGACCAAGACCGATGAATCCGACTGTTGCCATTTCGAAACCTCATATTGAGCATTTTTGATCGTTATCCAACATCTGCACGATATTTCGAACAAATACAACACAATTTGGTTGTTTTATGAGTGTTTTTGGTGATAATTTCGAATGAAAGGCAACAATTATAGGTATTTATCACTAGAAGCGGTCACCAAAAACCGGTCCCGGCGGCCCACAGGGCGTTGGCTCCGATCATGGACTTTGATCGCAAACACACCCATCATCGCACCATCCATTCTGTGATTGATCCCCTGTCACTGGGCTGATCATATGGCAGAAAGAATGAGCGAAAATCGCCAACACCAGCCATCAAAGAGCCTCTCATGACCGTCGCATGCGTTGGAATCACCGTCCTTGATCGGATTTTCCGGGTCGATCACTTGCCTAAAACCGGCGGCAAATATGTCGCCCGTGACTATTTCGAAGTCGGCGGCGGGCCTGCAGCCACCGCAGCGGTTGCCATCGCCAAGCTGGGCATGGCGGTCGATTATATTGGCCGGGTTGGGAATGATGATGTCGCAGCCTCCATGATCCGCGAATTAAGCCAGTATGGGGTCGGCACCCGCCATATTCGCGCTATAAAAGAGGCTAAATCGTCTTTTTCTGCCATTTTGGTCGATGACGAAGGCGAGAGAATGATTATCAATTATCAGGATGCAACGCTCGACCGTGATGCGGAGTGGCTCAAAGAGATCAATTTCGCGCAGTATGAATCCATCCTTTGTGATGTGCGCTGGCCAGCAGGAGCGAAACACGCCCTGGAGCAAGCCAAACAATTGCAAAAACAAAGTGTTCTTGACGCAGACATCACCCCCCAAGACATTACTGATCTGGTAGCATTGGCCGACCATGTGGCATTTTCCGAACCGGGTTTGGCGAAATTCTCACAACTTGATGACCCGATAGACGGATTGCGCGTTGCCCAAACGAAAACAAATGGTAAGGTCTATGTCACCGTTGGATCGCAAGGCTGCTATTGGCTGGAGGGAGACACGCTCCACCATCAACCCGGTTTTAAGGTCGATGTGAAAGACACCACCGGTGCGGGCGATGTCTTTCATGGCGCCTTTGCCTTTGCGCTCGCCAAAGGCATGGCAATAAAGGACATTGTCGCCTTTGCCAGCGCAGTTGCTGCCCTCAAATGCACGCGACTGGGCGGGCGCGATGGCGTCCCCGATCTTGCCACCATTGAGGCCTTTCTTGCCGCCAACGGCTGATCGCCCTGCCCGCCCCGGTTTCAATTCCAGCCGGGTCAGGCAACACGGATCTGGATGAAAGAGAAGGCCAAAGACCCATGCCAAATGCCGTCATTGTAGGCAACCCTCGCCACGACAGCCTGCTCAAGGAAGTCAACGACAAGGGCTATGTGAGCGTTGAAGAACTGACCGAGCTGCTGGATGTGTCTGCCCAGACCATCCGCCGCGACATCAAGAAACTCAGTGATCAGAAGCTGCTGATTCGCCATCACGGCGGGGCTGCGCGAAATTCCTCGGTGGTCAATCTCGACTATGCCGTCAGACAGGTCTCCGAGACAGAAGAAAAGGAAGCCATCGCCAAGGCTTTGGTCGCCCAGATACCGGACAATAGCTCGGTCTTTCTGGCCATCGGTACCACCACCGAAATCATCGCCCGCCACCTGCTGCAGCATTCCGGCCTTCAGGTCATCACCAACAGCATGCGGGTCGCCAATGTGCTCTATCAGAAGCAGGACTTCAACGTGATGGTGCCCGGCGGCAAATTGCGCAGCACAAATGGCGGCATCATTGGCTCGACGGCTTTGGACTTCATCAATCATTTCCGGGTTGATTATCTCGTCGCCAGTTGTGGGTCCATCGATGCGGACGGCACGCTGCTTGATTATGAATTCAATGAGGTCATCATGGTCCAGAACATGATGAAAACCGCCCGTAACATTTTCATTGCAGCCGATTCCACCAAATTCAACACCACCGCAACGGTGGAGCTTGGTCATATTCGCTCCATCTCGGCCCTGTTCACCGATGCCAATCCTCCCTCTGACATCAAGATGCAGCTCGACCAGCATGGGGCAAAGCTGTTTGTCGTCTAGGATGGATTGATAAGAGCGGGCCTAGGTTGTCGAGGCCACATCCCCGGCCCGCAGCCAGTTGCCCAGAACATGACCATTCAGCGCCATGATCGCACCCAATGCCATTGGCGCAAACAAAGCCTCCTCCTGAAAGACCCCATTCACCAGAATGATCATCAGGCAGAAGCTGAGCACCGAATGCAGCATGACGCGCGACTGAAGCGACAGCTTGTAGGTCTGCGCGGCCACCCAGCCATAGCATCCCATCAGCAAAAATCCGGCAATGCCCATTTGCCGCATCAACACCCCGACCGCACTTTCAATAGCAAAAGGCGTCCGCCCGGCTGCTTGATAGGCAGGCCAGTCAAGCTTGCTGAAATCGGTGGTGAAGTTACCCCCGTCTCCAAGGCCGCGACCAAACGGATTGGAGAGAAAGTCATGCACGCCCCCCATGAAGCCAAGCACATGGAAGTCGCCAATATCAAGCCCAACCTTGACCCCGAGCAAAAAGTAAACAACCAGCACCAGCAGCAAAGAGGCCATGGCAACCATCGCCCCGAACATCCAGCGCGCAAAGGCTGCGCAGCAGGCCAGCAACACCATAATCAGCGCACCCTTGGCGCTCGATAACAGCATCAACGGAAACAGAAAAACAAACCACCAGGGACGACCGGTGAAGATCATCACCAAAGACAGCAGAGACAGAAGATAGGAGTAGGAAATGGCGTGGTTGTTCGGCCCGCTCATCCGCAAAATGGTAAAGCCATTATCCCCCAACAGCGGCGTATTGAGAAAATGCACCCGCATGGAATCGAAAATGTCCGTCATCACGATGCCCTGTCGGGCAACCACCGCGTCCCATACCAGATTGAGCCGATCCTGCGTGGTGCCAAAGGCCCACAATGTCCAGCCATTGGTAAGATCCATCCAGAGAGGCCGGTCAATCGCTTCGATCAGACCCAGCCCGACAATGATGCCGGTCAGCGCAACGAAATGATCACCCAGCCGGGTCGGGCTTTTGAGGCTGACCAGAAAAAAGGTCTGAAACAACGCGAAAGGTGCAATGATATTACGCAGATAAATCACCGCGCCGGTGGGATTCTTCGCCATGCCGATGATCAAATAAAAGCCGATCAGGCAAAAGGCAATGAAGCCCACGCCCATGATCCGGTTGGTCTCGCGATCATGATCCCGCCATGTCAGAGCATAGCGTCCAAACAGCCAAAGCCAGACAATAATCATCGTCAGAAAATTATAGCCACGGACGAAATTGTAATCGTTGGCAGTGGTCAGAAAATCGGAAAAGAGCGAGACAAAGAAATTCTGAAAGATCAGCGTAAAGAGCACCACAAATGGCGCAGCCGGTGTCAAATAGACCGCAACCATGCTGGCAAGGGCGATCTGGCCGACGATCGCCAGTGGCATGCTGACAAAGTGGGTTGCCACCGGCAAGGCCGTGACAACAATCGCCAACACGAACACCAGCACCGTATAAAGGACGCGCATCGACAGACTTGATGCAGGATCAAGCAGACGCTGGCTGCTCTCTGTAAGAGAAGCACCCTGCCAGGGCTGAAATGCGGAATAGTCTGTCATTGCTCAACTTCATCAAAACACACCCTTTCCCTTCTATCGCATTGCCCTTAGAGAAGGATTAATGATGTCAAAGCCCTTGCAAACGACCCAAAGTCAAAAGAGCATGTTAAAAGGGCAGAACTGGCACTTGAATTTTCTGCTGCTGAATGATCCACGCCAAAGCAGCGCAAGAAGAGGCTTGGCAAGCTGGCCGCCAACCGGGACAGAACAAAAGTCCCCTAATCCTGGATATGGAAGACGCGATGATTGGTCGATTTCTGTCACGCCTCATAAGCTGGTTGATGCATGGGCTGTTGGTGTCGGTCATTTTGCTGATGGTCTCCAATCCCTTCCTGACCGAAACCAAAAACAAGATCGCCGCCAGCGAGCTGTTGCTCAACATGTACCGCACCAGTCTCGAGACAGAGGTCGCCCGCTACAAATTCCTGCCTTTCCTCCTGTCGCAAAATGACCGAATTCTGGAAATGCTCAGTGACAAATTTGATCCGGTGGAAAGCGGATTTTTCCTCCAGCAGATCAAATATGCAACCAACGTGTCGGCAATCAATGTGCTGGACAAAACGGGCACAGTTATCGCTGCAAGCAACTGGCATCGCAAAGACAGCTATATCGGCAAGAAACTGAGCTTCCGGCCCTATTTCAAGGATGCGATGGCGGGGCGCCTGGGACAATTCTACGGTGTTGGCCTGTCATCGACAACACCGGGTTTCTTTCTCTCCTACGGCTTGAAAAAGAACGGTAATATCATCGGCGTGGTGGCGGTCGAGGTCAATCTGTCCGAATTGGAAAAAGTCTGGCGTGCTGGCCCGGATGATATTCTGGTCTCCGATGTCGATGGCACGATTTTTCTTAGCTCCAACGAGAACTGGAAACACAAAAGCTTCGGTCAGAAGGCCCCGCACACGGTCGGTCTTCTGGATCAGTCGCTCCCGCCGTCCAAGGCGTCCAATAGTCCCATCGCCCGCAAGCGCTGCTATCGGTTCGGCGCGATCACCGTTTACAAGGATCGGGTCTATTCGTGCCTGTTCCCGTCGACCTTCGCCCTGCAAGAGGAAATCGTCGAATTTGGCTGGACCATTCATTCGATCCAGCCCGCCCGGCCGATCTATCAGTCACTCTTGCTGGTCGCCGTCATCACCATACTGATCTATCTCAGCGTCGTTTTCCTCTATCGCAACATCCGCAACAAATACAAGCGCAGCATCCAGAAACTGCGCACCCAATTGACCGAAAATTCCAAGCTTGCAGCCATTGGCCAGATGGCCACCGAAGTGGCCCATGACTTTAACCAGCCCCTGTCAGCCATCTATATGCTGCTTGATAATTCCCGGTTGCTGCTTGAGCGCAAGATGTACAAGGATGTCGACGACAATCTGATGCTGGTCTCCTCCCATATCGAGCGATTGAAGCAACAGATATCCCAGCTCAAATCCTTTGCCAGCCGCCACAGGGTGCCGCGCGGTCACGCCAACATCGTCGAAGCGGCCCACACCTCTCTGCATCTGTTTCAGGCCACCTTGAAGAAACAGGATGTCCAGTTACAGTTCCACACGACCCAAGCCGACATTGAGGTGCCCTGTAACGAAATCGGTCTGGGGCAGATATTCTCCAACCTGATCACCAATGCCCTTGAAGCAATGGCCGATCAGAACAACAAGAAGATTGCCATTTCCATTGCCCTTCGCGACGGGAAGGTCGTTGTCAAACTGCGCGACAACGGTCCGGGCATCCCGGATCCCTCAAAAATCTATGAATCCTTCTATACCACCAAGAAAAGCGGCACCGGTCTTGGACTGGCCATCGTCAAGGGTATTCTGGAAAATTCCGACGGCTCAATCACGGTCGGCAATCACCCAGAAGGCGGGGCCGAGTTCACCCTGATCTGGACTGAATGGAAGGACGGCACGCGCAAGGGCAACAGCGCCGAAGATGACCGCGCCTTGGAAGACCTCTTCCCCAAGCATATCTGAGCCCGCGCAAGCGATCCGATGCATTTATTCCGCTATTCCGCTGTACGAAAGTCTTCTGGCTGAATGCCATGACGGTTGAGCTTGTCATAAAGGGTTTTGCGCGGCAAAAGCAGTTGCTTGGCCGCCGAACCCACATGACCCCGATGCTGCCGCAAGGCTCCTTCGATCATCTTCTTCTCAAAAGCATCAAGAGACTCCGACAAGCCCATCCGATGATCATCGCTCAGAACGACCCCGTCGATATCGGGTGCAAACAATCCCAGCACATAACGATCAGCGGTATGCTTCAACTCCCGAACGTTGCCCGGCCAATCCTGCGTTTGCAGCCAGATCAAGAGCTCTGGCTGAATGTCGGGCACGGGGCGGTTATAATGTTGCGCTGCCTCGCTGGCAAAATAATAGAACAGCTCGGGAATATCCTCGCGCCGGTCCCTTAAAGGCGGCAGGTCGATGGTAACGACATTGAGCCGATAATAAAGATCAAGGCGGAATTCCTTCTGCTGGCTGAGATCGAACAGATTCTCCTTGGTCGCCGCAACCACCCGGCAATCAACGGGAATAATCTTGTTGTCACCCAACCGCTCGACACTGCGCTCTTGCAGCACACGCAGAAACTTCGCCTGAATATCAAGCGGCATGCTCTCGATCTCATCGAGAAACAAGGTGCCCTGATTGGCATGTTCGATCTTGCCAATGCGCTTCTTGGAAGCGCCGGTAAAGGCCCCGGCCTCGTGACCAAACATCTCGCTTTCAAACAAAGTATCGGGAAAAGAGGCGCAATTGAGAGGCACGAAATGACCATCGCGCCGGCTGCTCCACATATGGATGCAATTGGCAACCACTTCCTTGCCCGTGCCGGTTTCACCCTGAATCAGAACATCCGCATTGGTATCGGAAATATTCAGCAGGGTTTCACGGATCTGCTGCATGGCCTTGCTCTGACCAATCATGGTCGGCCCCTTGCGGGTCTTTTGTGCCAACCGCAGCTGTTGATTTTCCAGCACCAACCGTCTTTTCTCGATCGCGCGTTTAAGCACCTCGGTCAGGCGTTCGCTGCTGCACGGCTTTTCAATGAAATCATAGGCGCCATGCTTGATGGCATTGACCGCCATCTCCACATCTCCATGGCCAGTGACCAGAACAATCGGTATGTCTTCATCGATTTTCAGCACCTGATGCATCAATTCGATGCCCGACATGCCCGGCAAACGGATATCGGAAACGACAATCACTTCACGATTCTTTTTCACCAGTTCAAGGCCAGCTTCCGCAGTGCCGACCGGCTGCACGGTGAAACCAGCCATCTTCATCGATTGCTGATAGGCAAACTGAACGCTCTTGTCGTCTTCAACATAGATAATGGCAATATCCATCTGTCACACTGTGCCGCAGCCGCTGGCTTGCTGCGTCCTTTCTGTGCCTGCCGACCCGATCGCGGCAACAGATGTCGCCACTCCGGATCATTTCATACTCTTTATACAGGCTCCCAATGATCCTCGCTGGATCTTTAGGACAAGTCATGTCTCTGACGCTTTGATGCATGTCGCCCAGAGCATGAAAACTTGTTTGCCCCTCCCCGCCTTCCGGTCCCTTGATCCGCATATGCCAAAGAATCTGTGCGACCGTCCAGACAAGTACCATACCCCTTGTCTGGAAATCCGCACAACTTTTCCTACCACGTTGCAAAAGGATTGCCATCATTACGCCGGTTGAGCCCTCCAAAAGGCGCTCAAACCCACTGTTTGCGCGTCACCTTGCCTCATCCCAATCCGCAGAATTGCTGCCTGATGATTGAAAACACACAATATTTCTGCAAATGAACAGATAGGTTCAAATTCTGAAATAACATCCCCTCTTATCCTAAAGGCGAGGTCCGGCACCCTTGGCACGGGCCTTGCTATCAAAAGGGCATCCATTATGGGACGCCCTTTGTGCGGATTGTCACATTCGCCAGCCGCGTTCCCTTGGAACTTCTGCAAATCGCCAAATGGTTTGCAGCCATTTCGTTGGTCAGGGCTGTTGTATCGATACACCGCCTCGACCAAATCAGAAATTAGCAAGTTAGGGAGGTTATTATGAACCGTCTTGCAAGTATTCTCGGTGCCGGTCTCGTGGCAGCTGCTATGGCAGTGCCAGCATGGGCTGCTGATGTCACCCTCAAACTCGGCCACATTGCTGTTCCGTCCCACCCATACGGGAAGGGCGCTAACAAATTTGCCGAGCTGGTCAAAGAAAAAAGCGACGGCAAAATCGAAATCAAAGTCTTCCCAAGCTCCCAGCTTGGTGGTCAGAAAGACCTGATTGAAGGCATGGTTTTCGGTGCTGTTGACATGGCACTGGTCGGCACGGCCGTTCTGGGTCAGTTCCAGCCACAAATCTCCATCTTCGATTTGCCATTCCTGTTCGAAGATCGTCAGCACGCTTACAAATCTCTCGATAGCGTCGGCATGGAACTGGGCAAATCCCTTGAAGGTCGCGGTATCAAACTGTTGGGCTACATGGAAAACGGCATCCGCCACATGACCAACAACACCCATCCGATCAAGACCCCTGCAGATCTGGCTGACCTGAAAATGCGCGTCATGACCAACAAGATCTTCGTTGAAATGATGAAGTCTCTTGGCGCCTCCCCAACCCCGATGGCCTTCAGCGAACTCTACTCTGCC
The DNA here is from genome assembly GCF_963677725.1 of uncultured Cohaesibacter sp. Lineage (NCBI taxonomy): Bacteria > Pseudomonadati > Pseudomonadota > Alphaproteobacteria > Hyphomicrobiales > Cohaesibacteraceae > Cohaesibacter > uncultured Cohaesibacter sp. The sequence continues at coordinate 2,742,084 of NZ_OY782507.1, read as the reverse complement.
ATGCAGCAGGGCACCGTTGACGGTCAGGAAAACCCATCCGCTCACATCTTCACCAAGCGCTTCTTCGAAGTTCAGAAATACGCTTCCAAAACCGCGCACGCTTATTCTCCAGAACCAATGGTCATGTCCATGATTTCTTGGGGCAAGCTGAATGATGAGCAGAAGAAAATCATCGAAGAAGCTGCAAAAGAAGCCATCGCTTGGCAGCGTCAGATCTCCGAAGAGCAGGACAACGAATACTGGGATCAGATCAAGGCTACTGGCAAAATGGAAGTGATCGAAGTTGATCGTTCCAAATTTGCAGAAGCAACTGCTCCTGTGATCGAAATGTTCGCAAAAACCGTCGGTCAGGAAAATATCGACAAGATCAACGCTTTGCGCGCCAAATAAGACCTCCATCTTATTGATCCTAAAAGAGTTTTACGCCCCGTCTCTTCCCCTAAACCTCCCCTACCCACGGGGTCTGACGGGGCGTGAAGCCAATCGAGAGCCGTCCTGGTCGCTATGGTGCATGCCACGCACCAAAAGCCCGCAAAGGCCACCGGAACACGCAACGCTCTTGCCAATCCAGTCACCAAATACCAAGTCGCACCACACCGCTTCATGCGCCTGGGGACGACAGTCGGGCACGGTCTGATGAGGATCCCAACCGGATCCGGACCAGACAACAACAGACAGGCTCAAGCCCCTTCCTGCGGGATGAGCAGAACCGGGCCACGGCATGTGGTCCCATCAACAATATGGCACATGGCACAGTTCGGGCATGGCAATCCGGCCTGAGAGTGCCTCAGAAGGTCTTAGGCGATGGATATCATTTTCAAGTCCCTGCGAAAACTGCTCTACGGAATTTCGGTGACCGCCATGATTGTCATGCTGGCAATCATCTTCATGCAGGTCATCACCCGTTACATTTTCGGCTTTTCCTTTGAATGGTCAGAAGAGCTGGCACGCTTCCTCTTTGTCTGGGTGGTCTTCCTGGGATCTGCCCTGATCATGGGCGAAGACGGCCATCTGGCCGTGGAGCTGCTGCCGCGCATCCTGAACGGCACCAAACCGGGCTTCTTGCTCAATCTCTTCATCAATGCATGTGGCTATGTCTTCATCCTGCTGCTGATCGTACAGGGCTGGAAAATGACCGAGACCATGACATTCCAGACCTCTCCTGGTCTTGGCCTGCCCATGAGCTATGTCTATGCCATCATGCCAGTGTCTGGCGTCCTGATGCTGATGTATCACATCAAGGACACTGTGAAGATCTTCAAGTCGCTCGGCAATTCCGAGCAAGCAGAAGGATAAGCCCCTATGGAAACCGTCCTCATTCTCGCCTTTATCGCTATGGCACTGATCGGTGTTCCGGTGGCTTATGCGCTGGCCCTGTCGGTCTCTCTGGTGCTGTTCGTCTATATGGATCTGCCTCAGGTCCTGATCGTCAACAACCTCTTCTCCGGCATTGATTCCTTCTCCTTCATGGCCGTGCCATTCTTCATGCTGGCAGGAGCCTTCATGTCGGCTGGTGGTGTGACCTCCCGTCTGGTCAATGTCGCCCAGGCCATGGTCGGCTCCTTCACCGGTGGTCTGGCACAGGCCGTTGCCGTTGCCGGCATGTTCTTTGCCGCCATTTCCGGCTCGTCTGCCGCCACCACCGCAGCCATCGGCTCCACCATGGTCAACGAAATGGAGCAGAAGGGCTACAAACGCGAAATGGCCACCGGCATCGTCGCAGCCGCCGGTACCGTTGGCATCGTGATCCCTCCTTCCATCACCTTCGTGGTCTATGGCGTCATTGCAAACGTCTCGATTGGTGACCTCTTCATGGCCGGTGTCCTGCCGGGCCTGATCATGGGTGGCGTCATGTGCGCCATGGGCTGGTATCTTGCCAAGAAAAACAAAATCCCACCCGAAGGCAACTTCTCATGCGTGAAACTGGCCAAAGCCGTAAAAGATGCCTTCTGGGCGCTGATGACCCCGGTCATCATCATCGGCGGCATTTATTCCGGTATCTTCACGCCAACTGAAGCCGCCGCTGTTGCAGCGGTCTATGGCATCGTTATCGGCCTGTTCGTCTATCGTGAGCTGAGCCTCAAGGATTTCCCGCAGATCATCTTCAAGGCCGTGATCGGCACCACGCTGATCATGTTCCTTGTGGGTGCCTCCAAGATCTTTGGCTGGCTGATGACCAACCTGCAGATCCCGCACATGGTCGGCCAGGCCGTGACCGATTTCACCTCGTCTCCGGTGCTGTTCCTCTTGATCATGAACGTGTTGCTGCTGGTGCTTGGCACCTTGGTGAATGCGTCCGCAGCGGTGGTGATTCTCACCCCGATCTTCCTGCCGGTCGCCATCACCATGGGCATCGACCCGATCCATTTCGGTGTTGTCATGGTCATGAACCTTGCCATCGGCTGCATCACCCCACCGGTTGGTCTCGACCTATTCGTCGCCAGTGCCATCACCAAGGTGCCGCTTGAAAAGGTCATGAAGGCAACCATGCCCTATCTGCTGTCCCTTATGGCGGCTCTGATCTTCATCACCATGACCCCGGCCATTTCAACCACTTTGCCTAACCTGTTCAAATAGGAACAAGAATTACCTCCAAGACAAACTTGCGGCCCCCTCATAAGGGGCCGCTTTTTTATGCAAAAGAGCAGAAGCTCACATTGCACGCCTCAGAATCGCTCCGAGCACATCGCTATCAAGGTCCACCGGATTGCCCTTCATGGAGGAGGATATCCGCGATTGCTCGGCAATATCGCCGATCATCGCCTCGTTAAGCCCGAGCATGCCCAAACCGGGCAGACCTTGCGCCCGCGACCAGCTAGCCAGACAGTCAAAGGCCTCGTCTGCACCGCAATCCAAAGCATCCCCAATCCAGCCCCGCACAGCGGCGATCCGCGCAAGCCCTTCTTCCTTGCCCGACAATGCCTTCAAGGCCGCTTCATTGGCCTCAAGCACATGGGGCAGCAATGCGCCGCAAATGGCACCATGGGCAGCCCCCGTCACGCCGCCCAGCACTCCGGCAAAGCCATGCACGGCACCAAGGCCCGCATTGGCCAGCGCCAGACCACCACAAAGGCTCGTCCAGGCCAAATCATCCCGCGCAGCCTCACTTTCCACTTCCATCAATGACACCAGCGCGCGCACCCCTTGCGGAATCGCATCGCGACAGAGCGCATCGGTCAAACGATTGGCTTTGCAGGACAAATAAGGCTCAATCACCTGGGTTACCGCATCCAGACCGCTCGCCAGGGTGATTGGCTTGGGCAAATGATCGGTCAGTGACGGGTCGACAATCGCCAGATCCGGCAGCATGTGGCGGTCGCGAAGGCTCACCTTGCGCTTGGCATCGGGCACTGCAATCACCGCATTCTTGGTCACCTCCGCCCCGGTCCCCGCCGTGGTCGGCAGGGCCGCAAATGGCAAAGGCCGTGCCTCAAGCGGCAATCCGCGCCCCACCACTTCCAAATGATCCATGATCGGGCGCGTCGAGGGAATGAGACCGGCCAGCGCCTTGCCCGCATCAATCACGGCACCACCCCCAAGGGCGACAACCGCCTCCACGCAGGCATCGCGGGCGACGTCAAGCCCCGCCTCGATCATTGGCAAGTCAGGCTCCCGCTCCACCGAAAAACGACAGACCACCGCCCCCCGCTCTTTCAAGGCATCTGCCAACCAATCGGCCCGCGATCCATCGCGCCCTTGCACCAGCAACAGACGCCCCCCAAGCCCGGCAAGCTCATCAAGCGCGGCATGCGTAACCCCACGCCCGAAGCGAAGATCGCAAGCGGTCAAAAATTGGAACGGGGCGAGGGAGTGAGACATGAATTGATTCCTTAAAGGCAAATAGAAAGGGCACCAGTGCCAAATCAGTGCCCAAAAGGATCTAAGGGAAGGACGGGGGGCCTTGTCAACGGCCAGATCAACGACCTGAGGCAGATTGTCCTGCCAGAGACACTCATAGCGGCGTAGGCTCGCGGAGGAAAAAGCCCAACTGAAACAGCGACAAAAGAGCTCAAAGGGAGCCAAAACGAAAAAAGCCTTCGCTTTTCAGCGAAGGCTTTTCAAAATGGAGCGGGCGATGGGATTCGAACCCACGACCCCAACCTTGGCAAGGTTGTGCTCTACCCCTGAGCTACACCCGCGAAACTTATTCGGTTTATCAAACCGTTAGCAACAAGTTGCCGCTGTCTGGCGACGCTCCGTGTCGCCGACGGATGCTTATATGTACGACCTGCAGACCAAATGCAACAGAGAAATTACAAAAAAACACTTTTTCCCACTGACTGTGCATTTTTTTCACAAAGGGGCAAAAAGCCCCCCTTATTTCTACAGAGCATCCTTCGCACTTTTCCTTGATGGGGCCGCCAAACATGCCTAAGACCTTGGGTAAGATACAATGACCAGCCGAAAAAGAGGCCCGCCGTGACCAACAGCCAACCGGAGAACAAAGCAGAGACGCAAGCAGCAACCCGCCAGCAGCTTCTCGATTTCATCACATCTCTTGGGATTGATACAACGACCTATGATCACGAAGCGGTCTTTACCGTCGATGAAAGCTACAAGATCAAACAGGATCTGCCCGGTGGTCACACCAAGAACCTGTTTTTGAAGGATAAAAAGGGCAACGTGATTCTGGTTGTCTGCATCAACGACACCGAAGTCGACCTCAAAAGCTTTCACAGGAAATATGAGTGCGGCCGCGTCAGTTTTGGCAATGCCGATCTGCTTTGGGATATGCTCGGCGTTCGTCCGGGTTCTGTCACGCCTTTCGCGCTTTTCAATGACCGTCAGGACCACAAGGTCCAGCTGGTGCTTGATTCCAACTTGCTCGAATGGGACTTGCTGAATTTCCACCCCTTGGAAAATACCGCCACCACGGCCATTGCCCGCGATGATCTGTTGGCCTTTTTCAAAGCAACCGGCCATGAGCCGACCATTGTCAAACTGGAAAAAACAAACGAAGCTGTTTAGAAGCCGCCCATAATGCCCTTGCAGAGAGCCGATCACCATTGAAGCATTGAAGCGCGGTGGCGACTGACCCATATTGAGGCGAACATATCGCTGTAGCAAAATCTGCGGTGACCCGAACAAGGGCGTGCGATGTTCCATTGCCCCCACACAAATGACAACAGTCCCACATAAAGGACCGTATCCATGAATAACAAGTCCTTCGGTTATGGCAGCGGCATGTCCGCCAGCTTCAATGCGTCCCAAGGCTCCGGCTCCGTCAGTGCCTCCTTTGGCACCCAGGCCCCGCAAGCAGCGCCAAAGCCTGCGCCCAAACCAAAGGCTCCGGAAGGCCCGTTGATCAAGGACACCACGACGCAGAGCTTCATGCAGGATGTCATCGAAGCCTCACGCACCACCACTGTCCTTGTCGATTTCTGGGCCCCATGGTGCGGCCCTTGCAAGCAGCTGATGCCTGTGCTCGAAAAAGCGGTCACCGAAGCCAAGGGCCGGGTCAAGCTGGTCAAGCTGAACATCGATGAAGACCCTGCCATTCCCGGCCAGATGGGCATTCAGTCCGTCCCAGCTGTTGTGGCCTTCAAGGATGGCCGCCCGGTGGATGGCTTTATGGGCGCGCAACCGGAAAGCCAGATAAAGGCCTTCATCGATAAGAATGGCACCGAACCACAGGCCGACCCGTTGGAAGAAGCCTGCAAACAGGCAGACGCCCTGTTTGAAGAAGGCCAGACCGCTGAAGCCTTGCAGATTTATGGCGCCATCCTGCAGCAGGCGAGCGATCATCTGCCTGCCGTCATCGGCATCGCCAAATGCTTCATTGCGCTCGATGAGCTGGACCGCGCCCGCGATGTGTTTGAGTCACTGCCCGAAGAAGCCCTGAAAGATCAAGCTGTTATAGCCCTCAAAGCCCGCCTGGAACTTGCCGAACAGAGCGCCGATCTGGGCGAAATTGGCGAGTTGCAGCAAAAAGTCGACGCCGATCCAGAGAATCATCAGGCCCGATTTGATCTAGCGGTCGCTTTGAACGGTAAAAACAAAAGACAAGAGGCCGTCGATCAGCTCATCACGATCATCAAGAAGGATCGCGAATGGCAAGAGGATGGTGCCCGCAAACAGCTGCTGCAATTCTTTGAAAGCTGGGGTGTGATGGACAAGGCCAGTGTTTATGGACGCCGGCAATTGTCCTCAATTCTCTTTTCATAAAAGAGGCTCTTCAAGGCAGAGCTCGATGCTCTGCCGACCTGACAAATGCCGCATTCCCGCTTTATCCTGAGCGGGCATGGTGATGCATGCGGACCGGCAACCAAGCGCCTATGACTATAGCAAGCGAAAAGGACAGCTCATGGCACAAGCAGGAAATGCCCTTTATGACAGCCCGCGCGACATTCCCGGCATCATTCCCCTCTTCCCGCTCGAGGAGGCGTTACTGCTGCCTCGCACCCAAATGCCGCTGAATATTTTTGAAGACCGCTATCTGGCAATGATCGATCATGCCATCCGTCACGACCGCATCATTGGCATCATCCAGCCCAAACCTTCGGAAACAGAATCAGAATCAGAATCAGAGACCGAAAGTGACGCGAGCGAAGAGGCCGTATCCCCTTTGCAGCGCATCGGCTGTCTGGGCAGGATCACAGCCTTTGGCGAAACCGGGGATGGTCGCGTGCTGATCACCCTGTCCGGTCTATGCCGCTTTCAGCTGGTCTCCGAGATCAACTCCCACCTGCCCTTCCGCATGGCCGAGATCGACTGCGAGGATTATGCCGAAGATCTGATTGAAGGCTTTGGCGAAGATCAGGTCAATCGCGACGGTGTGCTGGATATTTTCCGCGCCTTTCTCGATGCCAATGACATGGAAGCCGACTGGGACAATGTGGGCAAGTCATCCAACGAAATACTGGTCAATTCCCTGTCCATGATGAGCCCTTATGGCATCGCTGAAAAACAGGCGCTCCTGGAAGCAGAAAGCCTTGCCTTGAGGGCAGAAACCCTGATCGCCATCACCGAAATGCATCTGGCCAACGATGCGAGCGACGCCCCTGCAACCCTGCAATAAGCAGCGAACAGGGGAACTTGCGGAGAATAACCATGCCGACTTTAGAAAGCACCAACAATGAAAAACGCAGCGAACAGACTGGCATGGTAGATCGCAAGCTGTTGGAAATGCTTGTCTGTCCGCTGACCAAATGCACTCTGGAATATGATGCCGAGAAACAGGAGCTAATCAGCCGCAAGGCCAAGCTCGCCTATCCGATTCGCCTCGGTGTGCCGATCATGCTGCCCAGTGAAGCGCGCAGTTTGGAGCAATAGGCTCCAAGCCTAACGCAAGCAAAAATGCAGACGCAAATCTGGGTTCCAAAACATAGCGAGCGGGTCACCTTTTCCCAAAGGTGCCCGCTTCTTTTTATTGACCCTCTGGAAACGGGTCTTCTATCACAAATTTAGCGTGTGATATCGGTTTCCGGCGTCGCCGAAATCTTGTGAATGGCGAGGTCAGCCCCCATCCGCTCATCATCTGGTGACAAGCGAATGCCCGTGACGCTTTTCAAAATGCCATAGACCACAAAGCCGCCAACAAAAGCATAACCGGCCCCCATGAGCGAGCCGACCAACTGGGATGCGAATGTCACCCCACCCAGACCGCCAAGAGCTGTGCTGCCAAAAATGCCTGCCGCAATGCCGCCCCACAGACCGCAAAGCCCATGCAAAGGCCAGACGCCAAGCACATCATCCACCTTGAGCTTGTTCTGACAAAGATTGAAGGCATAGACAAAGACCAAACCAGCCAGCCCACCAACCACCAGGGATCCAAGCGGATGCATGATGTCGGACCCGGCGCAAACCGCAACAAGGCCCGCCAGCGCGCCGTTGTGAATGAAGCCCGGATCATTGCGACCAGCCACCAGAGCGGTCAGGATACCACCAACCATCGCCATCAGGCTGTTCATCGCCACCAGACCCGAAACGCTTTCAAGCGACTGGGCAGTCATCACGTTGAAGCCAAACCAGCCGACACAAAGCAACCAAGACCCCAGAGCCAGCCATGGCACGGACGAGGGCGGGATACCGAGCGGGCGACCATCCTTGCCATAGCGCCCGATCCGCGCTCCAAGCAGGATGACGGCAGCGAGCGCGATCCAGCCTCCCACCGCGTGGACCACGATAGAGCCGGCAAAATCATGAAACTGAGCCCCGAGTGTGGCCTCAAACCAGCCCTGGATGCCGAAATTACCGCCCCACATGACGCCTTCAAACAACGGATAGACAAAGCCGACCAGCGCAACGGTGGCAAAGCATTGCGGCGCGAATTTCATACGTTCCGCGATGCCGCCCGAAATGATCGCCGGAATGGCAGCGGCAAAGGTGGTCAGGAAGAAGAACTTGACCAGTGTCAGGCCTTGAGGGTCGAACACGCCTCCCACCGAGCCAGACAACTCTGTTGCGGAAACGAAAAACGAAGTGCCATAGGCAATCGCATAGCCAAAGAAAAAATAGACGATGGTGGATATGGCAAAATCCACCAGAATCTTGACCAGTGCATTGACCTGATTTTTGTGGCGAACCGTGCCCACTTCGAGGAATGCGAAGCCGGAATGCATCGCAAATACCAGAATTGCCCCGAGCAGGACGAAAAACACATCCGCTCCAACTTGTGCCCCTTGCATATAGTTTGCCTCCAAAGACAATGTGCCCAAAAAGGGCGCAATTTTTCTTGAATTTTCCGTCTGGGTAAACAAAATGCATGCCAATTAGGCGATAAATTATATTATATAATAGATTCAAAGGTTTATGATTATCGAAATTTTGATTGAAAAATATGCAATTGCCTCATGCCTGTTTTTTCGCCTTTCACCATAGGCAATTGCATAAAAATTAATCAAAAATGGCGTCTTGATGCTTTTCTAAGCGATTTCCTCCTCACCATCTTGATCCCAAACAAGAAGAAACCCGCCAGATCCGAGATCTGGCGGGTTGTCCCCTCTGGTACCCTTTTGGGTTTATAGTTCAAGGGAGAGGGAGACCGAAGCCTCCCGTCTCGAATTCTTACATGCGCTGGCTGCCCTGACCGAATTCAGGATAAGCTTCCACACCAATCTCGGTTTTGTCGAGGCCGAGATATTCTTCTTCTTCGCTGACACGGATACCCATGGTCACTTTCAGGATCGTCCAGCAGACGAAGGAGAGAACCAGAGTGAAGGCACCATAAGAAGCTACACCGATCAGCTGGGTGACATAAGAGGTTTCAGAGTTGGTCAGAGGAACGATCAGCGTGCCCCAGATACCAGCCAGAAGGTGAACCGGGATCGCACCGACAACGTCATCGATTTTCAGTTTGTCGAGCGCAGGAACTGCGAAGACAACGATCGCACCACCAATAGCACCAATCAGGATAGCCTGAGCAATGGTTGGGTTCAGTGGTTCAGCGGTAATAGCAACCAGACCAGCCAGTGCGCCGTTGAGAACCATGGTCACGTCGACCTTCTTGTAGAGGATCTGCATCAGGATCATCACGGACACAACGCCAGCGGCCGCAGCCATGTTGGTGTTGGCGAAGATACGGGAGATATCGGAAACGTCCCCGATGGTACCCATGGCAAGCTGGGACGCGCCGTTAAAGCCGAACCAACCGAGCCACAGGATGAAGGTACCAAGGGTCGCAAGCGGAATGTTGAAGCAGGCATTGGGTTAACCTGGCCAGATTCGCCATATTTGCCTTTACGAGCACCAAGCAGGAGGGCACCAGCCAGAGCAGCCCAGCCGCCAACGGAGTGCACGAGGGTCGAACCGGCAAAGTCGGAGAAGCCCATTTCGGACAACCAGCCGCCGCCCCACTGCCAGGAACCGGCAATTGGGTAGATGAAACCGGTCAGCACGACAACGAAGATCATGAATGGCCACAGTTTGATACGCTCAGCCAGAGTACCGGATACGATGGAAGCAGCCGTTGCCACGAATACCATCTGGAAGAACCAGTCCGACGCGGTCGAATAACCGGTTTCAAGCAGAGCCTTGGTGTCTGCACCCTTAAGACCAACCGGGTCCAAGGCGTAGATCAGAGAGAAGGAACCGACATAACCACCGTCAACGCCGGTATACATCAGGTTATAACCGATCAGCCAGTACATGATGCCAGCCACTGCATAGAGCGCAATGTTTTTCAAGCTCTGCATGGAGACGTTCTTGGTGCGGACGAGACCGGCTTCGAGCATCGCAAAGCCTGCAGCCATCCACATCACGAGGAAGCCACCGATCAGGAAAAGCAGGGTGTTGAAGATATAGGCGGTATCAGCAGCGGTCGCAAAAGCGGGAGCTGCGGCAGCAGCAGTCTCTGCGGCTGGAGCGGCGGCTTCCTGTGCAAGGGCAGGGCCCGCAACGAAGGTAGCTGCGCCAACAAGAAGGGCAAGGGTTACTTTCGACATTTTGTTGTCCTTGATTTTTTCGCTTCTACTGGAACGGGTTTGAGCTTAGAGCGCGTCGGTGTCGGTTTCGCCGGTGCGGATACGCATGACATGCTCGAGGGAAGTGACGAAGATTTTGCCATCGCCAATCTGACCGGTCGCAGCAGCCTTGGAGATGGCTTCAACGGTTTTCTCGACCTTGTCTGAAGTGACGGCAACTTCGATTTTCAGCTTCGGCAGGAAGCTGACGGAATATTCGGTTCCACGATAAATCTCGGTATGGCCGCGCTGACGACCAAATCCCTTGACTTCGGTAACAGTCAAGCCTTCCACGCCTTCAGCAGACAATGCTTCACGCACGGCTTCCAGCTTGAATGGCTTGATAATGGCGATAATGAACTTCATGGCACTCTCTCATGTCCCTCTTTGGGTTTTTAGATGCCCACCCCAATTGTCAGGATATCGGGGTGAAGCTTTGCGTTTGCTGTCCCATTCCTTTCAAGAGCCGTGCCAGTTTCAAAAAGAAATTTGTAAATGATTGATTTACAACAATAATAACCAGTATTACCAAGCGATTAACCCATGCACGATAATTGTGCATCAGACAAAAATGACAAAAAAATAGGCACAGAAAAAACTATGCCTATAAAATAATCAATTTTCTGCTTCGATCTATGCGCAATGATGAAGCATGAGTCTTTTCAGAACCTTGCTCTGCCAAAGCATGAGGCAATAGAGCTATCGCAAGTTCGCTTTAGCGGTCCAGAATGCGGATGAGCCCTTCCTGACAGGCACTGGCCACCAAGGTGCCATCGCGACGATAGAGCGAGCCGCGGGAAAAACCGCGCGCCCCACCGGTCCATGGACTGTCCTGACTATAAAGCAACCATTCATCGGCCCGAAAATCGGAATGAAACCACATGGCGTGGTCTAGGCTCGCCGGGCTGACATCCTTGTTGAACACCGATTTGCCATGCGGGAAAAGCGACGTATCGAGCAGCGTCATATCCGACGCATAGGCCAAGGCGCATTTATGGATCGATGGATCATCGGGCAGGCGTGAGGTGGTTCGCACCCAGACATATTGCAGCGGCTCCATCTTCTTGTCGGTGGTATAATGCTCCATATTGACCGGCCGCAGTTCGATCGGCCGCTCTCGGCGGAAATAGGCTTTTATATTCTTCGGTGCCTCTTGCATATAGGCCTCGATCATGTCCGCCTCGTTCGGCACCTCTTCAGGCGCCGGAATATCGGGCATTTCGATCTGATGCTCCAGACCGTCTTCATGACGATGAAAGCTCGCCGACATGGAAAAGATCGGCTTGCCATGCTGAATAGCCAGCACCCGGCGCGTGACAAAGGACCGCCCGTCGCGCAAGGTATCCACTTCATAGATGATCGGCACCGATGGATCGCCCGGCCGCATGAAATAGCAATGCAGAGAATGGGCCGCCCGGTCGCTTTCCACCGTTTGCGAGGCAGCAACCAGAGCCTGACCGATCACCTGCCCGCCAAACACACGCTGCCAACCATCCTGCGGACTTCGACCCCGAAACAGATTCTGCTCAAGCCTCTCAAGATCAAGAATGGAGAGAAGGTTGTCGATGGCAGTGGTCATGGTCAGATCCTGTTCTTTCTTGCTTTTCATTCATTGGGTCCGGCGCATCGGCCGTCTTGGTTCGGCTGGGCTTCAAAGGGCGAAGATCAGTTTTCCGGGCGTCAACACTGCCCCAGTTTGATCGTTAAGCAAACCGGCTTTCCAACAAAAATTGCACATCCCCTACACTTTATGCAGATCTTCCGCCCGCTCTTGACTATATAAGGGAGTGAGACAAAACAAACAGTCCGGCAAGCAGCAGGAAGCCAATCCTAACGCCTTGATTTGGTTGACCAAGGGTCAACCATCCCCGTCGGACATGCGGCACCAGCTCCGGGATCAGATCATGACGGATAAACAATCAGCACCAAACCACCTCTCAGACAACTATGATCTGGTCATTGCGGGCGGTGGTTATGTTGGCCTGTCGCTGGCGCTCGCCCTGCGTCAGGCCTGTGATTTGTCGATACTGGTGATCGAGCCGCAGCCCATCGCCCGAATGCGCACCGATGAGCGCGCCTCTGCCATCGCCTCGGCTGCCACCCGCATGCTGGGTCAGCTTGGCGTCTGGGATCAGATTGCCCCTGAGGCCGAACCAATCCGCGACATGGTGGTCACCGATTCCAAATTGCAGGATGTGGTCCGCCCGGCACTTCTCACATTCGAAGGCGCAACCGGCGACGGCGAGCCCTTTGCCTATATGGTTCCCAATGGCGCCATGGTCGGCGCCCTTTATGATGCAGCCAAGTCAGCGGGTGTCACCCTGATCGAACAGGACAGCGTCAGCTCCTTCACCGAAGAAACCAGCCAGACCCATGTCCTTCTTGCCTCTGGCCAGAAAGTGTCCACCCACCTGCTGATCGCCGCCGATGGGGTCCGCTCCCGCTTGCGCGATCTGGCGGGCATCTCGACCGTCCGTTTCGACTATGACCAGATGGGCATCGTCACCACGGTGGAGCATGAGCGCCCCCATAATGGCCGCGCAGTCGAGCATTTCCTGCCCGCAGGCCCCTTTGCCATTCTGCCACTCAAGGGCAATCGCTCCTCGCTGGTCTGGAATGAACGAACGGACGATGCCAAGCGGATGCTGGCGATGGATGATTTCACCTTTTCACTGGAACTGGAGCGCCGCTTTGGCAAGCAGCTTGGTGCTGTGACGGAAAAAGGCCCGCGCAAGGGCTTCCCGCTCGGGATGACGCTGGCCCGCTCCTATGTCGCCCCCCGCTTTGCGCTGATCGGCGACGCGGCCCACGGCATTCACCCCATTGCAGGGCAAGGGCTTAATCTGGGGTTCAAGGATGTCGCCGCTCTGGCTGAAGTGCTGGTTGAAGCGGTTCGCCTCGGTCAGGATATTGGTGCGCTCGATGTGTTGGAGCGGTATCAGACCTGGCGCCGGTTCGACGTGGTGCAAATGGGCATGACCTGCGATCTGCTCAATCGCCTCTTTTCCAACAAGAGCGATATTCTGCGTCACATACGCGATCTGGGTCTGGGGATGGTTGAGCGCCTACCCGGCCTCAAACGCTATTTCATCGAAGAAGCCGCAGGCAATCAGGGCAATCGTCCCCGCTTGCTACAAGGCGAAGCCCTCTGATTTCGTAGCAAATTTGCTTTATTGGACCATGATCATGATTGGGCCATGGTCATGGCCAAAGGCCCGGTTTTGCCATGCCATTGCGGCTGATCTTGGCCACAGGCAAAGCCCGGCACAACGCTGTCAGCGACATCACGCGCCAGTTGATTGGCATCAGGCTCTGCCGTTGCCTCCGACAAAACCGGCAATGCAATAATCATTCTCTTCGATCTTGGTAATCACGAGAGCTTGCTCTTCGCGTGGCTGTTCTACCGACACATACCAGCGCAGGATGGTCGCAAACGGTGCCTTGACCCCGCCCTCATCCTGCAGCCGCCATTCCATGGTGTCTCCCACCCGGTTGAAATTGCCGAAAGTGAAATAACGATCACCGGCTTTCTGATTGCGATAGGAGAGGGACATCCGCAAATCGCCTTCCGAGACAAAGACGGCGATGCCGTCATAGCCCTTGCAGACCTGCTGGCTCCAACCTTCTTGCTCATTGGCCACCAATGTCATGCAGGAGGCCTCATCGAGCTTGCTATAAGCGTTGGACATTTCAGTGGACCCTACAGGCCCTGTCAGCAAAAAAAGACTGGCCACAAAAGACGTACCTGCCACAAAGCCCATAAACTTGACCGGATCAAAAGCAACCATCTGATTATCTCCCCTGCTGCCTATCCCAACGATTGAAACGTGATTTCACCAAGTGCCATTTTCACCAAGCATCAGGCGCATCTTTGTGCGCTCCTTATTCAGTAGACGCTTGAGCATGGCAAAAGGTTCGCAGATTCTTTTGAAAAATGCGTTTCACACGCGGTCACTTTGTCGAGACACCCCCAGCCTCCCCCCAGAAATGCGCTTTGTCGGTAAACAATTTGGAAAAATACGTAGAGCCTTGAAGCTTGACTGAATTGATCGAAGGTTTGTCTTGCCAACCCGTGTCAATGGCCCTAAACCGCTAGGCAACAGCGCATATCATGCAGCCATCAAGGCGCTCATGATCCCTGCCAGGAAGCAGATGATGCCTTTGCGCCTGCTCAGGCTTGAGGGTGTCCGGCACGAGACCCTATTGGAGTGGACTGATGAATATTAGCGAAATCCCTGCTGGCAAAGACGCCCCTGAAGACATTTACGTTGTGATCGAAGTGCCGAAAGGCTCCTCCGTCAAATATGAAGTGGAAAAAGAGTCCGGCGCCGTCTTCGTAGACCGTTTTCTCTTCACCCCAATGGCCTATCCTTGCGATTACGGCTTCATTCCCAACACGCTGGCCGATGATGGCGACCCGATCGACGTGCTCGTCGTGGGCGATGCCCAGCTGCAGCCCGGCGTTGTCATGCGCGCCCGCCCGGTTGGCGTGCTGATCATGGAAGATGATGGTGGCAAGGACGAGAAAGTGGTCGCCGTGCCGCATTCCAAACTGACCAGCCACTATGATCACATCAAGACCTATGAAGACCTGCCGAAAAACCTGATCGAACAGATCAAGCATTTCTTCGAGCATTACAAGGATCTCGAGCCTGGCAAATGGGTCAAGATCGAAGACTGGGCTGGCCCGGAAAAAGCCAAGGAAATGATCCAGATCTCGATCGACAACATGAAGAAATAATCTTCAGCATTGATCACAAAAAGACAAAGCGCGGCTCCCATCCGGGACCGCGCTTTTTTCATGCTTGATTGTCAGAGTCAGCTTCATGGCCATTGTCTTGGCCAGACGGGTCGCACAAGACTTAATAGATGCCCGTGCGCAGCAGGTTGCGGATAAAGAAGATACCCAGCAACAGCACGATGGGCGACAGATCCATCCCGCCCATCACCGGCAGGAAGTTGCGGATCCGCGACAGGATCGGCTCGGTCAACCGCCAGCAAACCTCATAGATGGTCGCCACGATCTGATTGCGCGGATTGACAATATTGAAGGCGAACAACCAGGAAAAGACGGCCGACGCAATCACGATATAGGTGTAGATGGCAAGGATCTGATCGATAAGAAGAATGACTGCGGTCATCTTGTCCCTCTAAGGATCGCCGGACCGATCCGCCTCAAAGGCAAATCGCGGCTGTTGATTGGTGCAAGCTGCACATCCCCAAAATGGCTGGAAAGGCTGGTTTTCCAGCAATATGCTCATCAGTGATGTAGCGATCCACCGCGCACCCTGCAAGCCCATTCCCGCTAATTGCGTAAAAAGAATACAAAAGCCCCGATGCAGACAAAATACACGCATGCATCGGGGCTTTCTGATAAGGAGCTGGCTACGCAAAACTCAAGGCCAACTGATCCTTTCTTCGCAAGCATCGTGCCAAATGCTGGCGCAAACAGGCCTTCATAGATCTGGTAGGAACTGAGAGGTCACCACCACCACATCTTGAAGATCTCCCAAATCCATCAACATTTTGGTAAGCTTTTCCGCATGCCAGCATGGCAGATTGCATGGCCACTGTTGCAAAATGCAAGAGCTGCATCTCGCAATCCGGAACCAGCATCAGGACTGTTCGGCGTGCCCGATCCAGTAATCGAGAAACGCGATCAGCCAGCGCTCCACTGCGGGATCATGAAACAAACGCCCCGCATAATGGTTACGCCGATTGCGCGCGCCGGGCAGTTTCAGCCGGTCCGACGCCTTGGTCGTCCAGCGCATCATCATCCGCATGGTCACTTCCGGATGGAACTGCAAGCCATAGGCATTGGCCCCATAGCGATAGGCCTGATTGGGAAAGACATGACCCTTGGCCAACAGCTCTGCGTCTTTGGGGAGCTCAAAGCCTTCACGATGCCATTGATAGACCCGGCCCGGCCATTGCATCATTGCTTGGCCCGCATCCGTCGCTTCAATGGGATAATAACCGATCTCAACCTCTTCTCTGGGATGAGCCTTGACGTGCGCGCCCAATTGCTTTGCCAGCATCTGGCCACCGAGGCAAATACCCAGAAACGGTTTTTCCTCTTTCAGTGGCACCTTGATCCAGTCAATTTCGCGCTTGATAAAGGCATCCGGATCATTGGCGCTCATCGGCCCGCCAAACACCACCGCCCCGGCATGATCTTCCATTGTGTGCGGCAACGGATCGCCGAAGCGGGGCCGCCTGATATCGAGATGAAAGCCACGCTTTTCCAGCATCGTTCCGACCCGCCCCGGGATCGAAGTCTCCTGATGCAGCACAATGAGGATCCGGCCCGGTTCAGCAGCCAGCGTCATTCGCCCACCTTGTCATTATGGGCTTCAACCGACTGGCGCATGCGAATCCGATCCCGCCGCGACACACCAAGCAATTCGGCCACGCGCCAGACCATGTTATCCTCGAATTCATGGATCTCACCGTCGGCAAAAACCAGCTCCCACATCATTTCGATGATCTCGATCCGGCCCTGTTTATCCAACTCGCGCTTCAGCACCGAAGTGAAGCCATACAGATCCACCGCTTCCTTTTCCCGCTGGTTGGCAACTTTGATCAGCTCGGCGGTTTCCTCATCGGACAGGGAGAAGCGCTTTTTCAGCACATCTTTCAGACGCACCTGTTCCTCACTGTCGATTACCCCATCCACCGAAATCAGTTGCACCATCAGCGCGGCCACTGCCACACGAGAATCCCCGTCATGAAACAGGGCTTGTTCGCTGTCTCCGCCGGACATTTCGCGAAACAATTGCATCAAGCTATCAAACATGGTTCAATCCGATCTCAAAAATTTCCTGGCACGCCGGAAGCATGCTTTCGATGGTTTTATGGCAACTTGCATCAACAGGTTGGCATTTTCATGTCTTCTGCAAGGCGTTGATTTGCTTATATGGCATGCATAACCGGAACAGCAGCATTCGTCCATGCTTTGACCAAAATAGGCACTCTGAGGATCATCACAATCCTGCGAAAGTCCAGTTCGCGGTTCAGCCCATGGACCAATGACACCATTTGACGCTGTTCGACCCATCTGTGTCCGGGTCGTGCGGCAAATACAACAGGATCGCAGGTTTTCCTGCGTGGGAGGTAACAATGCGTGAAAGACAATTGGGAAAAGACGGTTTCGCCGTCAGCGAAGTGGGCCTTGGCTGTTGGCAGCTGGGAGCTGACTGGGGAGAACAGGTTGCCGAGGAAACCGGCCTTGCTATTCTCGAAGCCGCCTATGAAAAGGGCGTCACCTTTTTTGACACAGCAAATGTCTATGGCGATGGCCGCTCCGAAAGCCTGATCGGCAAGTTTCTGGCCAGCAAAAACGACCCGGCAATTCGGGTAGCAACCAAATTTGGCCGCGGCGCGGTCTATCCCGACGGCTACAGCAAACAGGCGCTGATCGATGCGGTGGACGCATCACGTGACCGGCTTGGCGTTGACAGCCTCGATCTCATCCAGCTCCATTGCGTGCCGACCGATGTCATGCGCAACGGCGAAATTTTCGATTGGCTACGTGAATTGAAGCAACGCGGCAGCATTCGCAATTTCGGGGCCAGCGTTGAAACCGTCGAAGAAGGCCTGATCTGTCTTGAGCAGGAAGGGCTGACCAGCCTGCAGGTGATCTATAATCTGTTCCGCCAGAAACTGACCACCGACCTGCTGCCACAGGCTCAGGAAAAGGGCGTCGGCATCATTGTCCGCCTGCCACTGGCATCGGGCATCCTGTCAGGGAAATTCTCAGCCAACACCCAGTTTTCTGACAAGGACCATCGCAATTTCAACCGTGACGGCGCCCATTTCAATGTCGGCGAGACCTTTGCCGGTGTGCCCTATGAAGTCGGCTTGCAATTGGTCAATGAAATGAAGGCCTTCCTGCCAGACGACATGGATATGGCCAATTTTGCCCAGCGCTGGATCCTCGATCATGACGCGGTCTCGACCATCATTCCCGGTGCCAGTCGTCCGGAGCAGGCAGTGCGCAACGCGGCCATTTCCTCGCTGCCATCCTTATCGGAGGCCACCCACCGCGAACTGGTCGCTTTCTATAACGACAAGATCGCCCAGCATGTGCGTGGCGCTTACTAGAGCATTTGCTAGCAAGCATCCGGGCACCGGGTAGGAAAGAAAAATCAGGATGGCTCTCGTCTGAAGAGCCCTCCAATCCAGCCCGTGAACCCACGCCAGGCAAGCCCCGGCAGGGCCAGCACATCCAGTCCGGTGCGCAAATCATAGCGCGCCGACCGAAATTGACGCGCTTCCAGCCCATTGGAAAGCAAACCCGCCCGCAAACGACGCCGAAGATCCGACGGTCCACAATAATAGACCATCACCTCGGACATCGCCGCAGCAACAGATGCCTCGATCTGATCAACTGTCAAATCCCCCTCCATATCCGTCTCGACCAGATGCAGATGAAAGGCCGGATAGCGATCGGCAACATTCAGGAAGTCCTGAAGATACGGGGCTTCATCCTGATTGGCCACACAATAGAAAAAGTCGACAGGTGGGCTGTCATCCTCAAACATGTGCGCAAAGGCAACAAAAGGCGCAACATCCGGGCCAGCAGCAATCCAGACTTCCGGCGTCCGACCATCGCGACTGAACCGCCCGAAAGCGGAGGACACCCGAACCTCGCCACCCAACACCAGCGCCTCTTCCAGATCATCATCATCTGGCAGAGAGACGCGCAGACTGTGATCGGAGTCCGGTTGCTTGGAAATTGGTAACGGCCGCACCGGGCCAGCCGGCTCATCCACAAACCGAAACAAGGCATATTGCCCAGCCCGATGCCTGATGCCGCCATCTTCGGCCTCAAGCGACACCGCCATTCCCATACCACTCGGCTCCAAAGAGGCAATGCGATAGGCGTGTCTCCCTTCCAGCACGCGAAATGGCAGAAAAGAAAGCAGGAAGCAGACAAGCCCCAGACCACTGACGACAGCCAGATAGATTGCCAATGGGTCGCCGCTCACAATCGACAACAAAGCCAGACCGGCCATGCTGACAATTGCAACAAAGAAACCGCCAATCAGGCCGAACAGCCAACGCCAGGCGCGCTGAGGGATTTGCACGATGCTGAGAACAGCGATCCCCGCCAAAATGCCATAAAAGAGTTCGTTGCCGGTCAGAAGGATCAATGGGGCGATCAGGCTTTTACCGCCGAAAAGCAGAGCCACCGCATGATGAAATCCAATCCCCACCACGGCGCCCACCACCAGCCAGCGCTGCACCAGATTGCCTTCGCGCAAACCGCCAAACAACCATTGCTGCCACCCCAGCCGAAGGCTGAGCGCTATGGAAAAGGCCATTGCAACAAAGGCAAAGGCCGCAGGATAGCCAACCAGAACAGCGGCCAAATCCCCAAACACCATCGGCCCATACCAGTAAAGCGGGGCTAGCAAGACAAGAGAGATCAGAAACAAACCCGACAGACGCATGATTGAAAAAGATCCTCTTCAAAGTGAGTGCAGCCCCGCAACATTGCATGCTGACACCAGTCATAAAGTAGAAAAAATCTGCCCCCGTGAAAAGATCGGCAGACTACGAAGAGATAGGTCTGGAAAGACAGATTGGAAAGACAGGCCTGCCAAAAAGAACAGGCCCGCCCAAAAGATTAAAGAAGATCAGCGCGCCAGCAATTGCCGTTTGCGGGCCTTGATTTCCCGCTCCTGTTGTTCCTGTCCCACCTGAAAAGACCGCTCGATGAAATCAAGATGCGCCCGCGCCGCCGCTTCTGCGCTTTCCACATCGCCATCCAGAATCGCCTGACCGATCGCCATATGCTGATCGAGCAGCAAGCGCCCGGAGCCATCAATGCTGAGCAGAAAATCGCGATTGTAGAAAATCCGACTGCGGGTCAGATCATAGATCGAGGCCATAATGTGAATGAGCAGGCTATTTTGGCTGGCATCAATGATTGCGCTGTGAAAGCGAAAATCAGCCTCGATTGAAGCCTCCTGATCCTGGCTCTCCCAGCTTTGCTGCAATTGATCCATGATGGACCGGATCCGCGCCTTGTCAGAAGAGGTTGCCCGCTCGGCCGCCAAACGCGATGCAAAGGCCTCCTGCTCGCGCCGATATTCAAGATAGTCGAACAAGGCCTCTCCATGCCGTCCCAACAGATCAAGCATTGCGGGTGTCATCGCCGCGCCGGTCAGTTTGGCAACAAAGGCGCCCTCCCCGTGACGGATCGTCACCAACCCGCGCGCTTCGAGCTGTTGCAGGGCTTCGCGCACTTTGGGGCGAGAGACCTGCATCGCATCCGCCATATCCCGCTCGGAAGGCAACCGACTGCCATCTTTGAGGATCCCGTCTACAATCATCGCCTCGATCTGATGCACCACCCCGGCAGACACGCTTTCGTGCCCAACGGGATCAAAGGGATTGGTCGGATCGATTGCAGGAGGGTTCACGGGTCTCAGGTCCATTCAAAAAAATCTGTCATGATATTTACCACTGGCCATCAAACAAGAAAAGACCTACCTTTCTCTTTTGCCATATAACCTGCAAGAAGTCAGGAATTAGGCCAATATCAACGAAAACAGATTGACTCAAACCATAGGTAAATATTATTGACCTTCTAAAGGCAACAAGACAAATGCACCACGCATATCTGCAAATGTTGGGAGGACTGCATGTCAGACAATGCCGCACTGATTGAAAGCCTCAAAGCCATTGTCGGTCCACGCCACGTTCTGACGGGAGCCAAACAGACCGAGCGCTTTCGCAAGGGCTTTCGCTCTGGCGAAGGAGACGCAATCGCGGTGATCCAGCCCGGCACCTTGCTGGAATTCTGGCACTGCCTTGAAAAAATCGTCGCCGCCGACAAGATTGTCATCATGCAAGCCGCCAACACCGGCCTCACGGAAGGTTCCACCCCCAAGGGCCGATATGACCGTGATGTGGTGCTGATCAATACCCGCCGAATGGATGCCCTTCAGGTTCTCAAAGACGGCAAACAGGTCATTTCCTTCCCGGGATCCACTCTCTTTGGCCTTGAAAAATTGCTCGATCCGCTCGGTCGTCAGCCCCATTCGGTGATCGGCTCTTCCTGCATCGGCGCGTCGGTGATTGGCGGCGTCTGCAACAATTCCGGCGGCGCTCTGGTCGAACGCGGCCCGTCCTATACCGAATTGTCGCTCTTTGCCCAGATTGACAATCAGGGCCAGTTAAAGCTGGTCAACCATCTCGGCATTGATTTGGGTGACACGCCCGAAACCATGCTTACCCGTCTGGAGCAAGGCGCCTATCAGGAAAGCGACATCGAAGACACCAACCGCAAGGCCTCGGACACCGACTATGCCAGCCGCGTGCGCGATATCGATGCCAACAGTCCCGCCCGCTTCAATGCCGACAAGCGACGCCTGTATGAAGCCTCCGGCTGCGCGGGCAAACTCGCGGTCTTTGCCGTGCGGCTTGATACCTACCCCAAAAATGCCCGCGAAAAGACCTTCTATATCGGCACCAACAATCCTGATCATCTGGCCAATCTGCGTCGTGCCATCCTCTCCGAATGCGAGCATCTGCCAGTCTCTGGCGAATATATGCATCGCGATATTTTCGACATCACCCATTCATACGGCAAGGACACGGTGGTTCTGATCGACAAGCTTGGTACAGATCGTCTGCCCACCTTCTTTGCTCTCAAAGGCTGGGTCGATGCACGCACCAACAAGATTCCGGGTCTGAAGCACTTCACCGACCGTTTCATGCAGATGCTGTCCCGTCTCTGGCCGGAAATTCTGCCCCAACGGTTGCGCGACTTCCGCGACCAATATGAGCATCACCTGATTCTCAAGATGCGCGATGACGGCATCGAGGAAGCCGCTGCGTTACTGGGTAGAATGAAAGACGCCAGCACGCTCGATTTCTTTGAATGCACTCCCCGTGAGGGCAAGATTGCGGGCCTGCACCGGTTCGCTGCCGCAGGGGCCGCTATCCGCTATCAGGCAATCCATAGCGACGAGGTGGAGGATATTCTGGCCCTTGATATCGCCCTGCGCCGCAATGACCATGACTGGCTCGAACAGTTGCCTGCCCATATCACAGACAAGCTGCATCACAAGCTCTATTATGGTCACTTCTTCTGCCATGTGTTGCATCAGGATTATATCGTCAAGAAGGGCGAAGATCCCAAGGCCATCAAGGCCGAAATGCTCAAACTGCTGGATGCACGCGGCGCGGAATATCCCGCCGAGCATAATGTTGGCCATCTTTATCAGGCCAAGGACGATCTGGCCAATTTCTACAGGGACCTTGATCCGACCAACAGCCTCAATCCCGGCATCGGCAAAATGTCCCGCAACAAATGCTATCACGAGCACTGAACAGCCGCCGGAAAACCAAAAAGGCGAGCCTTGCCAAACAAGACCCGCCCCATTACTTACAACAATGTCAAGGGATCAGAGATCACCAACCGGGGTGGAGCGAAGGCCATCCCATTTGGCGTGCGCGCCTTTGATGACTTCGTCTTTCTGATCAAGATATTTCTTGAAGATTGCTTCATTGACGAACAGATAGAGCTTGCCATCAACGATATCGGCATACCGCACATCCCCATCAAGCTTGGCGCCAACAAACACACCAAAAGCACAGAAACCGCCAAATTGTGGCAGAAGGGATGCCGGATTCGCATCGAACAGATCCTTGGTCTTCGCGGATGCGAAATAATAGTCAACGCCGTCATGGGTTGAGGCAAATTCCGCACTACCCAGCTCCGGAGCGTCTTTCTTGAACATGGCAACCGGATCATAGCCATGCAGGCCAAGGGGCTTGCCGGTCAGGGTCAGGCCATTGCTGACATTATATTCGTCTGCAGCAAAAACTGCCGTGGAAATGAAAACCGTCATAACGGTAGCGAGGCAGGCAAAAATCAGTTTCGACAACATGGGTTGGTCCTTTCAGGAAGAAATGTCAGGTCAGTTGGGTTGGTTGGTTAGTATTGGAGTGAGACAAGCCAATCAGGCTGATTTGGCGATCCGCTTCACAGCGTCATCGGTCCACCAGACGCCGTTGGCGACCATGCGGAAATTGATGAGGGCAGCCAGATAACCATCGCCTTCGGGAACCTTGGCGCCTGCGGTTGCGTCACGCACCACAGCCACTTCAAAGCCAAGTTCGAGCAGATCATAGAGATGGGCCTGGGTGCAGAGATTGGCAGACATGCCTGCCAGAATGACCTTGTCGATGCCACGCTTGCGCAGCTGCAGGTTCAAGTCATTCTGCGCCGGGCTATAAATCTTGTGCGGCGAGCAGACGATGGTTTCGCCATCTTCGATATATTTCTTGTATTGCGGCATCCAGTCCGCGCCGGACCCTTCGAAATTCTCAACATTCAGCGGCCCAAGGCGATCGAACATGCCAATTGAATGCATGGTCTTCTCCAGCGTCCCCTCAAATTGCCATTTATGGTCATGCGGGAAATAGTAATGCGGGGAAATGAAGACCGGCATGCCTGCGTCTTTGGATGCCTTGAACAGGCGTTCGATATTGTCGACGGTGCCCTGTTCCGTCACGCTCTCACCGACAACACCCCAGGTGACACCTTTCTCAGACAAGAAATCGACCTGCGGATCGGTGACGACCAGAGCCGTACGGCCCGGCTCGATCTCCATATCCACTTGCGGCAGACCCGGCTTTTCAGGATCGGCATACAGCGTCATGGCTTCCTTGGTTGCCGCCATGGCGGTGCCAGCGGATGCGGCCATGCCCACGGTGCCCATAGCGGCGGCACCAGCAGCACGCGCCAACAGACGGCGACGGGCCAGATCCACAGACTCTTGCGTGACATCGCAGCCACAATTGTGAGGATGGTCATGTTTGATGGTCATCATTTGCTCCTTTGTGTGTATTCATTTCAAAGTTGGTCTTCATGCTTGGTCGGTGGTGGCAGCGCATGGTCAGGACACAGCACTGCCGTTCACAGGCAACGAGGCCTGTGGCATCTCAAATTGCAGTTCACTTTTCCGAAGAGTTTGGCGCTCAGAGTTAGAATTCCGGCGACGCTGATTACTATCGCCTAGCCCGAAAGACACCCACGGGCGGCTCGCGGTCTAACCTGCTGACTGGCCCGCTTAGTACCCCGTTGACTGGCCTTTTGCTTTGGCAGGGCTTGTTGTCTTTCGACCGCCTGCTTGATTTGCCGTGAAGGCTCTTTGCGCCGGTCGCCAGCATCCGGTCGCTGTGCCGGGATCCATAGGGTCATCGACGCCCCTTGGCCGGAGGGACGATTGCATGCTTGCACCCTGCCGCCATGGCGCTCGGCAATCAGCCGTGTAATCCACAAGCCAAGACCGCTGCTCTCTTCGCCATTCATCGCCCGCGCCGATAACCGTGTGAAAGGTCGAAAGGCTCTGGCCAGCTCACCATCCTGAAAGCCCGGCCCTTCATCATCAAACCGCATATAGGCGCTGCCAACCTCATCCATTCCCACCTCACAGCTGATAATGCTGTTGGGGTGACAGTGGCGCACTGCATTGCCAATCAGATTGTCGACTGCTTCAAACAGCAATTCCTGATCACCCCTGACGGTTACCTGTTCAAGAGCGCAGCTTTTGAATGTGATTCCCCGCTCTCGAGCACGCGGTTGATTGACCGACATGGCCAGTTCCAGCACATCAATCAGATTGACGTCATCCCGGCGACAAGAAAGCGGATCTTGGCCTTTGCGAGCCCGGTCCAGCACCGCGCTCAGCATCTTGCTCATCTGGTTGATGATGACGTCCGCCTTGGCGGCATTGTGTGCCGTGCGACTGCCAGCCTCGGCGCTGCCCTCGATGGATTCGATCAACAGCGACAGATTGGCCAGTGGCCCCTTCAAGTCATGGGTTACGATGGATAGAACATTGGCGAATGCGCTCGGATCAGACAGATCACTTGACGCGTCAGTCTTGGGAGGATTGGCATCAGGCATGGCCACAAAATCGGCCGTGTCCAGGCGAGGAGCTTTGATCTGGTCGTTTTGCATGTCATGTCCTTTCCGAACGCATGAGAGGATTGGTCACCGGGCGTGGCCCGGCCAACCAGGGTTGAATTTAGAGGCCGAGATCGGACAGGCCTGGATGATCAAGAGGACGCGGCCCTTCCGGCCAGTGAAACAGACGGTCGTCTTCTCCAATCGGCAGATCATTGATCGAGGCAATACGCACCTGCATCAGTCCGTCCGGGCCAAATTCCCAATTTTCGTTACCGTAGGAGCGAAACCAGTTGTTGCTGTCATCGCGCCATTCATAGGCAAAGCGCACCGCAATCCGGTTGCCGGTGAAGGCCCATAGCTCCTTGATCAGTCGATAGTCCTTCTCCCGCTTCCATTTGCGGCTGAGAAAATCGACAATCTGCTCCCGCCCGGTGACAAAGTCCGCCCGGTTGCGCCACTGGCTATCCGGGCTATAGGCGAGAGAGACTTTCTCCGGCTGTTGGCTGTTCCAGGCGTCTTCTGCCATCCGCACCTTGGTGGCGGCGCTGTCTGCATCAAATGGAGGGAGCGGTGGACGGGTCATGGTCTTGTTCCTTGTATAGTTCTTGATCTTCGGACTTGATTTTCGGGCTGGCTCTTGTGCCCTTGTCTTACCGGCTGGTTGATCTTGGTATCTTGGAGGGACCGGGTGCCTCATCGCTTCTGGCTCGATTGTTCGATCAAGCACCCGGTGCGAGGGGTCTAGGTGAGCTGGCGTTACACCGCAGGGAAGTCAATCGGCGTGTCAAAAGCTTCGTTGATATAGTTGGTCAGGGTGTTCAGAGCCACATGAGCGACAATTTCAACGATCTCGCCTTGGCTAAAACCGGCAGCCTTGACCGCATCGACATCGGCTTCACTTACCTTGCCGCGATTTTGCACCAGCTTGACAGCGAAGCGCACCGCCGCATGGGCCTGCGCATTGTTGGAACGACCATCGCGATTGGCGCTGATTTCTGCGTCATCCAGCTTGGCGAGATTTTTGCCAAGATAGGTATGAGCGGCGAGGCAATAGTTGCAGCCATTGATTTCCGCGACTGCAAGCGCGATCCGCTCGCGGGTGGGTGCATCAAGCTTGCCTGACGCCAAAGCGCCATTCAGCCCCAAATAGCCTTCAAGGGCAGCTGGGCTGTTGGCGGTCAGGCGAAACAGGTTCGGCACGGAGCCAAGCATTTTTTCAACGCCCTGCAAAAGAGGCTGGGAGGCAGCTGGCGCTTCTTGAATGGAAGCGGGAAGGTCTACTCTTGGCATGGAAATATCCTTTCAAGATATTGGAGTGTTGTTCGCAACTGCCAATACATATACAGACCTGTCTGTCTTTCGTCAATGGAAATGAGATATCACAAAAACGTGACCTTGAAACCAACTGATTTAATTGCTAAATTTTTGACAAATAGACAGAACAGTCTGAATACTAAAGACAAGAATACGAATAACAAGAAAATGGAGACCAGCCTTGAAATCCCGCCGCGACGAACTGATCGACACTGCCCTTCGACTTTTCTATACCAACGGCTTCAACGCCACCGGCATAGACAAGATCCTTGCCGAAGCGGGCGTCGCCAAAATGACCCTCTATAAGCATTTCCGCTCCAAGGATGAGCTGATCCTTGCGGCATTGGAGCGTCGCGACGAGACATTCCGCGATTGGCTAACGAGTGAAATGGAAAATGCCTCCACCGATCCGCGCACCCAATTGCTGGCGATGTTTGATGCGCTGTTGAGTTGGTTCGAGGGAAAGGCATTCAAGAAACTGGGTTTCTACGGCTGCGCCTTCATCAATGCCTCAAGCGAGTTCGGCGACCTGTCTCACCCGGCCCATCATCTATCGGCGGACCATAAAAAACGGATTGTTGCCTACATCGAGGCTCTATGCGAGAAGGCGGGTGCAAAAGAGCCGCACAAGCTGGCTGAACAATTGGCCTTGCTGAAGGAAGGGGCGATCGTCACTGCACAGGTGCGGGGCATGAAGGAAGCCGCACACATCGCCAAACATATGGCGGAAAATCTGCTCGATTCCGCCGGCATCCAAGCAACCCGAGGCGAAGACCCGACCGCATAAGGCAATGGGATCACAATTCCTGAAAGCACGGACGATGAGTGTTGGATGGGAATTGCCACCCAGATCCATGCCGCAAGTCGGTAGCTGGCGCAAAGTGGGCGACGGGAAAAGGATTGGGAGAAATGGTGCTGCTGATAGGACTTGAACCTACGACCCACGCATTACGAATGCGTTGCTCTACCAACTGAGCTACAGCAGCATGCCATACAAGCCGCAAAAATCGGCTTTCAGGTGGCTTCTCTTAGCCAATTCCCTCGCAACTGGCAAGGGGCATCTGGGCCTCTTGTGGGTGAATTGAGCAGAAAATGTCCCGCACCGGCGGCAAATCACAAGTCGTTTGAAAGCACAGGCAAATCAAGCACGGCCAAGGGTGCTTTTGGCGCACGAAATCCGCCCCCCAAAAAAGAAAAGCCCGGCAGAGCCGGGCTTTCTGATCATCAGTGGATTAGAACAAACGGAAGCGTTTTGTCCGCTCGCCCGGTTTGGCCCCCGGCTTTGGACCCGGATCATCCGGACGCTGGCTTGTCGGATCGAACTTCGGCCCCGGATCATCCGGTGGCTGCTTCATTGGAAATTCGACATCTTTGGGCTTCTTGGTAGAAGGCTCGTCAGACGCTTCAGCTGTCTTCGTCTCAGCTGCGGCTTCCTTTGCTTCAGCCTCGTCACCTTCGACAGGCTCGGCAACAGGGATATCGTCTTCCACCGGCTCTGCCACAGGAATGTCAGCCTCTTCCTTGACCTTTTCAGGTGCCTTTTCATTGGCCTCTTCAACTGGGGCCTCGGCAACAGGGGCTTCAACAACCTCCTCAGCGTCTTTGGCAGATTCCTCTTTATTCGCGATCAGCACAAGGTCATCGTCGGTTGGGCCATCGCCGGATTCCAGATCGATATTTTCCAGCACCGGACGGTTCATATTTGCCAACTCGTTGACCGGAACCTTCCACTCAAACGCATCAAGCTTGCCGGTGATCGGCGAGGTTGGCTGCCAACGATCACTAACCTGACCATCAGCGGTCCAGACCGGATCCGGATGAGCACCAACAGCGCGGGCCAGCCACTGGCGCAGCAAACCGAAGTCATTCTTGTCACCTTCTTCCAGCTCCGCCATCATCATGCACAGACGCGGTGTGAGATGGAACTCGATCAAGGGAGCCAAGAGACTACGCGCTTCCGCCCACTCGCGGGCATCGATGCAGGCGCGGGCCATGGCGATTTTTGATTCGGTGTGATCCGGCATCAGGGCATAAAGCGCACGAACCCGCTTCAGACGCTCAAGTGCCGTATCCCCGGTCTTGATCACCGCATAGGCTTCGGCAAGGTCCGGATGCGGCTCGATCCGCCAGGCAGCTTCAACGATCTTGGACGCCTTGCGATAATCCTTCAACTCATTGAGCACCTCAGCCGCCTTGGCGGCAGCAGGCACAAGTCCCGGAGCAAGTTTGCAAGCTTCGAGCAGCAGACCACGCATGTCCTCAGCCGAATTGGGCTGATCTTCCAACTCCAGCGCCTGCGCTGTCAGAATCACGGCGCGCCGGCGGCGGAATTGCTCCTTGGTGATATGCTTGTTGGAATGATTCTGGCTGAGCGTCAGCAAAGCGCCCTGCCAGTCCGCAGCAGCCGTCTGGATATCGAACAGGGCTGTTCCAGCCCAGCCCGGCGTTTTCTTGCCATCGCCCGTTGCAGCTTTTGCCATCGTGTAGGCTTCGTCCGCATCGCCACGACGCTGGGCTTCGATATAGAGACCACGACGGCCAAGAGGACGGGTTTCATCCTGTTCCAGCATCGCTTCAAAGCTCTGACGCGCCTTGGTGGCATCCCCTGCCAACTGCGCAGTCTGGGCTTCCAGCATCAGAGTCATCGGATCGGAGCCGATCAGCTTGCGAGCTTTCAGCGCCTGCTTGCGTGCCAGCGCCAGATCGCCAACCCCAACCGCAACCATGCCCTTAGACAGGGCTTTATAACCTTTATCCCGCCGACGACCGGAGAAGAAACCGGAAATGGATTGCGGAATGCGGATCATGCCGATGAGAACCATCCAGACAATGATTGCCACGATCACCAGAGCCACCAGCATCAGGAACCCGGTCAGCAATGAAACGCCGATTTCGGTATCAAGCCACGGCCATTCAACAATGACTTGCCCCGGCCGATCAGCCAACCATGCGCCACCAGCGGCAATGCCCAGTAGAATTGCAAAAAAGATGAGTGCCTTAATCATAACTATTCAATCCCCACCTTAGCCGTCATTCTTGTTGGCAAGATCGCCAAAGTCTGAGCGGATAGTTTCCATGGCGGCATCCACCGCGATTCGGGCTTTGAGGCCCTTGACCCATGCAGCGCCCGCCTTTGCGTCACGCGCTGCTTCTGGCAAAGCCTCCCATTCAGCGGCGGCCTTCTCAAGGTTACCCTCCTTGACGTGATATTCGATCACCCCAAGCAGGCTCGTCAGGCTCTTGCCTTTTTTCTCGCCACTGAGCGAGCGGACTTTCACAAGATTTTGCGCATTGAGCAGGAATTTGTCGAGCAAGGTCCCCGCCCCGGCATCTTCAGCTTCTTTCAGGACCTTGTCATAAACTGCATCAAAGTCAGCAGCCAGTTTCTCTTTGGTTGGTGCGCCGCTTTCCGCATGCGCCGCCAGAACCTCAAGAGCCGGATTGGAGCCAACCACATCGGTAAAGGTCGCCAAAGCCACCTGATACTCGTCCCCGGAAGCAACCGCATTCTCAAGTCCGGCCAGCGCAATGGTGCGGGCAGAGCTTTGCATCTGCTCGGAGACATTGTTTTCCTCAAGCGATGTTACACGACCCGCCAGATCCTGCGTTTTGGTGGTGACATTTTCATCAAGCTTGTTCAGATCAACCACCACATCATTGATCCTGCGATCAGTGTTGGAAAGGATCTCTTCCTTCGCGGACCCGAGGTCTTCTTCCACTTTGGCAATGGTTTCAGTCGCCTTTTGCTCAATCCGTGCGGCCTGCGCCTTGGTCACGGTTTCCAGTTCGGCAATCTGTTTCTTGGCCTCAACAAACTGGGCATGCAGGCCTTCCAGCCCGGCAACGCGCTGGGTCAGACCATCCTGACTTTCAGACAGGGTCGTCGCTTGCGTTGTTACTTCTTCCAGTTTCGAGGTCAACTCTTCCAGTTTGGCGGTCAGACCGGCCAGAGCATAATTGATCGGAGCGAGATCAACCCGCGGCGCAGGCTCCCCTTCGGTCGCTCCACCCTCAGCCGGAACCGGAGCCGTCGCCAGGGAAAGGGTTTCACTGACCTTGCCAATTTCGGCTTCCAGCGCCGCAATGCGCTGATCAAACGGCGCTAGATCAACCTTTTCCTGCCCGGCAACCGTATCTTTCAAAGCCTGAAGATCACCGGTCAGGGTCTGCACCTGCGCTTCGGCCTGTTTTGCCGCCTTGGAGGTGGGCATCGGGATCATGCCTTGCTGCAGTCCGAAATAGCAAAGCGCCACCACGGCCACACCGCCAAGCAAGCCACCGATCAGACCGCCACCAAAGCCGCCACCCTGTTTGGGTTGCGCTGCAGGTGGTACGGCGGGCGCTGCCGGAGTTGCCTTGGGCATCTTGGGAACCGAAGAAGAGCTGGACTTTTCAGCCTTGTCTTCCTTCACGGACTCATCCTTTGGCGTCTTTTCAGATTTGTCGCTCGGCTTGGCATCCGTTTTGTCCTCAGCCTTTGTGTCGGCTTTGGCATCAGGCGCGTCCTTGTCAGCGGAGGGTTCCTCGGCTGCGTCCGGCTTGGTCTTGTCGGCCTCTTTGCTGGATGACGCCTCTGGAGGGGTCTCAGCTGCCGCTTTTTCGTCCGCTTTCGCGACGGTCTTTTCGGAAGAGGCCTCGTCTGCCGCTTTGGACATTTCATCCGATGTCGGCTTGTCCGTCACATCTTCTGCAGTCAGATCGATGGTTTTGGCTGCCTTACCAGCGGCCTGAGTCCTGTTTCTGGGTTTGCGAGCTGTCATACCATTCCTCAATTCCCGTCTCGCGGGGTCGGTCACATCTCAAAAGCGGTGCCATCATAGGACGATGGCCGTCCACTTTGTATACGTAGTTCCAAGCAAGTCGCGTTCAAAGCCGACCAGACGATCGGAGGCGACAAGCTGAGCGGGTCGTCGGACAACCCATCCCTTCGTCAAATTCCCCAAAACCGGAGAATAACCATGCGGGAGCCATAACACTATTGGATTAAATAGTTACGGCCCTTTTTTAGACTTGCAAGCAGAGACTTCTCATTCGGTGCGTCCGCCACGACCAAAGGATAGCCTGCATCTTCAATTAACGTAGCGATAGCCGGTGAAAGGCAATAAAATGTTAAACCGCCAAGTTTCGCTTCCAAACCGTGTTCACGAGCAATGGAAAGAAACAACTGGCTTGATCTTTTCGAATATAACAGCACCCCATCAATCGCGCCCTGCCCGATTGCATCACAGATGTCATCAGGCAAGGCCTTGCTTGCCACCATGACATAAGTTTCCACCTGAGCGACAGACAGTCCCGCAGCCTCAAGAGTATCTTTCAACGATCCTGTCCGGTGGCGACCGGTCAAATAGAGGATCGGACCGCCTTGAGGCGCCAACCGGGACACAAGCGCAGGTGTCAAATCCGCCAGATCGGGCGCGCGCATCTCGATTGTCTGAAAGCCCAGAGCACGGGCCAGACTTTCGGTCTTGGTGCCAACACAATAAAGCGGCCTTTGGCCCAATTGGGCAACCTGCGCCCGCTCAAGCATCCTCAATCCATTGCGCGAGGTCACGACCACTGCTTGCCAAGACTGTTCGGGCAAGGAAAAATCAAGCGCCTCAGCCACCATAACCGGGGCTGAGAGAGGTTCAATCCCCAAGGCCCGCAACGCCTTGCAGGTCTGGTCCTGATCCAAAGCTGGCCGTGTGACCAAAATCCGCAAAAAGAATGTCCCCCAGTGCTTAATGTCAGGCTCAATGCCAATATTCAAATATAGGCGCTTTGCTGCGTCTCGCCATGCCAATGGCTATAATTAGTGGCTAGCCGCCAGCACCGCTTCAAAGAAGGCTGTCCCCGCACGATCACGCAGTTTTTCTGCGGCCTTGAGGCCGACGGCTTCCGCCTCATCAACCGTTCCATCTTCGGCAATGTCATAATATTCGCTGCCATCAGGCATCAGCACCAAACCTTCAAAGTGCAGCGCATCGCCAGAAATGCGGGCCAAACCGGCAATTGGCGTGCGGCAGGAACCATCCAACGCCCCAAGGAAGGCCCGCTCACAGGCAAGCGCCCGCTCGGTATTGGCATCGTGGATCGCCGAGAGCAGACCCAGAATGCGCCCATCCCCGGTTCGGGTTTCTATGCAAATTGCCCCCTGACCAACCGCTGGCAGGAAATCATCCGTCTCGATTGCGGAGGTGATGATCTGGGACTGTCCAAGACGATTAAGACCGGCGCAGGCCAGCAGCGTGGCATCGGCAACCCCGCGATCCAGCTTTTCAAGCCGGGTCTGCACATTGCCGCGATACATCACGACTTCAAGGTCTGGTCGCACCTTCTTGACCATTGCCTGACGCCGCAGGGACGAGGTGCCCACAACCGCCCCTTGGGGCATCTCAGCCAGCGACTGATATTTGCGGGAAATGAAAGCATCGCGCACATCTTCGCGCGGCAGGAAGGTCGACAGCTCCAGCCCATCAGGCAGCACAGTCGGCATATCCTTGGAAGAATGCACCGCCAGATCGATGCTGCCATCAAGCAGGGCTTCCTCGATTTCCTTGGTGAACAGCCCCTTGCCACCGGCTTCCGACAGCGGGCGATCCTGAATCATGTCACCCGTGGTCTTGATGACCACAATCTCAAAATCATCCTCAGTCCGACCATGGGCTTCCATCAGGCGCCGTCTTGTTTCATGTGCCTGAGCCAGCGCGAGCAGACTGCCGCGCGTACCGATTTTGATTGTGCTGGATGCCATTGAATGTGCCTTTTTTCTTTTTTGCCCCGCCTCTTGCTGATCTGACGAGGCTCTTTCGCCAATCCATAGAGACTTGCAGGCAAGACTGCTTTGAAATCGATCAATTCAACATCCCGAAAAGAAAAGAGATGCCAAGCGTTCGGCTTTGCTCTACAAGTCAACCCAACTTGCCAAAGACACTCAGAGACAAGTCTGGCAAATCACTTTGCCCGGACTTGGCTCAGAAAAGAATCTTTGAGAACAGACTGAACCATAAAGGCAACCAAGCAACACGCGCAATGATCGTTTTAGGCATAGAAACAAGTTGTGACGAAACCGCGGCGGCGGTGGTTCGACGCTTCAAGGACAAATCCGACACATTATCTGACACAGCATCCGCTCCCTCTCAGGATGATAACAGGAGCGGACATGGCGAGATCCTGTCCAATGTGGTCCTTAGCCAGATCGAAGATCATGCGATTTATGGTGGCGTTGTGCCTGAAATTGCTGCCCGCGCCCATGTGGAAAGCCTCGATGGCATCATCCGTAAGGCGCTTGAGGATGCGGGCCTGACCTTTGCCGACCTTGACGGTGTGGCCGCGACCTCCGGCCCCGGCCTGATCGGCGGCGTTTTGATCGGTTTGATGAGCGCCAAGGCCATAGCCGCCGCGCATGATCTGCCCTTGATTGCCGTCAATCACCTCGAAGGCCATGCCCTGACGGCCCGCCTGACCAACAATGCCCCCTTCCCCCATTTGCTGTTGCTGGTCTCTGGCGGTCACAGTCAGATCCTTCTGGTCAAGGGCGTTGGTGACTATGAACGTTGGGGCACAACCATCGATGATGCGCTTGGCGAAGCCTTCGACAAAACCGCCAAACTGCTCGGCCTGCCTTATCCCGGTGGCCCGGAAGTGGAAAAGGCCGCCAAACAGGGCGATGCAAAACGCTTTGCACTGCCTCGCTCGATGAAGGGCCGCGAGGGTTACGACTTTTCCTTCTCCGGCCTTAAAAGCGCCGTGCGACGCGAAGCCGAGAAAATCGCCCCGCTCACTGTTTCCGACGTTGCCGATCTCTGCGCCTCCTTTCAGGCAGCCATTTGCGATATCCTCAAAGACCGCGTTGGCAAGGCTCTTGTCACTTTCCGCGAGCGCTATCCCGACATCGCCAGGCCGCAATTGATCGTCGCCGGTGGCGTCGCCGCCAATCAGGCGATACGCGCCACTCTGGACACAGTCCTCAGCCAGCAACAGGCCGAACTGGTCGCCCCACCAATCAGTCTTTGCACCGACAATGGTGCGATGATTGCTTGGGCAGGGGCCGAACGGCTGGCACTGGGCCTGACCGATCCATTGGACAGCCCGGCCCGCCCCCGCTGGCCGCTCGACAACAACGCGGTGGCGAAAATCGGCAAGGGCCGCAAGGGAGCCAAGGCATGAGCGCGCAATCAAGCCATATCAAACCATTCGAGCGCATTGCCGTGCTGGGTGCCGGCGCTTGGGGCACCGCGCTGGCGCTCAATGCCGCGCGTGCCGGCCGCGATGTGGTGCTTTGGGGCCGCAATGCAGAAAATCTTGAAAGCATCAGCACCAAGCGCCAATTGCCCGCCTATCTGCCCGACATCACCTTCGATCACCCGCTGGAAACCACCACCGACCTGACCGAAGCCGCCGATGCGGACTGCATCCTGATGGTGACCCCGGCCCAGACCACCCATGCCATCGCCGACGCCATCGGCTTTTATGTGAAAAAGGGCACGCCGGTTATCCTCGCAGCCAAGGGCTTGGAGAAAGGCAGCCAGCGGATGATGACCGAAGTGCTGAGCGACTATCTGCCCCAAGCACAGCCTGCGATCCTGTCCGGCCCGTCCTTTGCCGCCGATGTGGCCCGTGGCCTGCCGACCGCCGTCACCATTGCCGCCTCCACCAGCCTGTTAGCCGAGCAAATCTGCGCCAGCCTGTCCAACAAAAGCTTCCGCCCTTATGCCAGCACCGATCTGATCGGAGTCCAGCTTGGCGGTGCACTGAAAAACGTGTTGGCCATTGCCTGCGGCATCGTTGTTGGCAAGCAATTGGGGGCCAGCGCCCATGCCGCCCTGATGACCCGGGGCTTTGCCGAAATGCAACGCCTTGCTTTGAAGCTCGGCGCCCGCCCGGACACCTTGATGGGCCTCAGTGGCTTTGGTGATGTCGCCCTGTCTTGTTCCAGCCCACAGAGCCGCAATTTCTCCTTTGGCCATGCCCTCGGCGAAGGCCGCGATCTGGCTGAATTGATGGCACCGGGCGCAAAATTGTCCGAAGGAGCCTACACAGCCAGCGTTGCCTGCGAGCTGGCCCGCCAGCATGGCGTTGAAATGCCCATTGCCGAAGCGGTTGCCAATGTGCTTGAGCGCAAGGACAGCATCGACGAAGCGGTCACAAATTTGATGACCCGTCCCCTGCGGCGGGAGAGCGATCAACCCTGACTTTCGACACCCTTTCCAAGAAGGAGATGACAATGCATTTTTATGTTACCTGCACTGACAAAGACGGCGCGCTGGAAACGCGCATGGCAAACCGTGAAGCCCATCTGGCTTTTGTGGCAGAGAATACCGATACCATCAAGATCGGTGGTCCTTTCCTTTCCGAAGAGGGTGCCATGCTCGGCTCTATGCTGATTTGCGAAGCCGACGACAAGGCAAGCCTTGAGGCCATTCTGGCCAACGATCCCTATGCCAAGGCAGGTCTGTTTGCTTCCGTTGACATCCGCCCATGGAAATGGGTCATCGGCGCATCGGCTTAATTCAACGACAAAGAACGGAGAATCCCATGGCTTATTGGCTGTTCAAATCCGAACCCAACACCTGGAGCTGGGACCAACAGGTCGCCAAGGGCGAAGAAGGCGAGCAATGGGACGGCGTGCGCAACTATCAGGCCCGCAACAATATGCGTGACATGAAGCTTGGCGACCGCGGTTTCTTTTATCACTCGATCAAAGAGAAAAGCATCGTCGGCGTTGTTGAAGTCTGCGCTGAAAGCCACCCGGACAGCACGGACGATACCGGCAAATGGGAATGCGTTGACATCAAGGCCGTCGCTCCGGTCAAGACCCCGGTCACGCTCGAAGATTGCAAGGCCCACCCCGATCTGAGCCAGATGATATTGGTCAACAATTCCCGCCTGTCCGTTCAGCCCGTCTCGGACGAGGAATGGAAAATCGTCTGCGACATGGCCGGCATTGACGCCTGAGAGCGCAGCAAGCCGTCAGACATGAGCTTATGCACATGAGCATGAACAGGATCGCGGACAAGGCAACCTTCATCAAGGACCATACCGCGATCCTGCCTGTTCCCCTCACGCCGGACATCGCACTGCATCTTGCCGATGATGACACGCCTCTTTGGCGCATGAGCGAGGAAGATCTCAACGCGCTTGGACTGCCATCGCCATTCTGGGCCTTTGCATGGGCTGGCGGTCAAGCCTTGGCGCGCTTCTGTCTCGATCATCCAGGCCTGTTTGCAGATAAATGCGTGTTGGATTTTGCCTCAGGCTCCGGACTTGTCGCCATCGCCGCCATGCAAGCAGGCGCAAAATCAGCTTTGGCCACCGACATCGACCCCTTTGCAATCGAAGCGATCAAGCTCAATGCCGCCCTGAACGGCTTTTATGGCGGCCAAATCACCCCCAGCATCGAGGATTGCCTGTCATCGGATGGCACAGCGAGACTGCTGGCCTCCCCGCCAGACGTCATGCTGGCTGGCGACGTCTTTTATGATGCCGACATGACCAGACTGGTCGTTGACCTGATGAAAAAGCTCCATGCGCGCGGCACGATCATTTATGTCGGCGATCCGACCCGGTCCTATCTACCAAGAAATTGCCTTGTTGAGCTTATGGCCTATTCCATCCCCCGCAGCCGTGCGCTGGAAGATGCCGAGATCAGATCCACCAAGGTCTGGCAATTCAGCCCATGAAAAAGCCCTGCCGCCAAAGCGACAGGGCTTGATTGCTTCACTCTACAAAAAGCGCTTACTGCACCTTTGTTTTCTCTTCATGAATGCCAATTGAGACACGCACGGTTGAGAAGCTGGAGAGATGGGAAATCTGGGCGATCTTGCCTTGTTGGCTCTGGCTTGGATTGTTCCATTGCAGCTCCAGCCAATTGCGTTCATCACCGATCCGAATCAATTCCTCAATCACCGCTTTGGTGACGCCTTTCTCGCGCGCATCATAATCCACATACAGGATATCGATATGGCCAACGCGTTTGCCCGACACGGTTTCCGGCAGATCGAAGAAGGTCGCAAATGCGCTAAGTTCGCCATCAACATAGGCGCCAAGAACTTCCGCCGTGCGATCATTCAGCAGGGTTTCGGCATAGAAAATGTCAGGCTGGCGCGGCGCACCACGCTTGCGCTCCTGCGCATGGGCTGCAATCAGCGGAGCCAGATTGGGGGCGGTGTCCTGGTCCAGAATCTTGATCTCAATCGTGCTCATGATGTCTCCCGTTCCGGTCTCGAAAACAAATAATCAGCATGGGGCAAAATAGCCGTCGAAATTGACGCCCGCTCGAATAACGGTCCCACCTGCGCCCTCATGGTAGTTTGCAACGAGAAATTAACAATCCATTGCAGTTGCCCGTCCCCACAAAACCCACAGGATCAAGCGACCGATAGCGCTCCAGACGCTGGCATTGCGCAATCAGATCCGTAGTTTCCCGCAAAGATCAGAGGTATGGACAAGAAAAAAGGGCAAGGCCATCAGAGCCTTGCCCCATTTTAATCAGTCAAGCTCGCGCACATCGATGAAGCGACCGGCGACCGCTGCCGCAGCAGCCATGGCTGGCGACACCAGATGGGTCCGGCCCTTAAAGCCCTGACGGCCTTCAAAGTTGCGGTTAGACGTGGATGCGCAACGCTCACCCGGAGCCAGCTTGTCGGCATTCATCGCAAGACACATGGAGCAGCCCGGCTCGCGCCATTCCGCACCGGCTTCAACAAAGATCTTATCCAGACCTTCCTCTTCGGCCTGTGCCTTCACCAGACCAGAACCCGGCACAACCATCGCATGGATGCCATCCTTGATCTTGCGGCCCTTCAACACATCGGCAGCAGCGCGCAGGTCTTCGATGCGACCGTTGGTGCAAGAGCCGATGAAGATACGATCAATTGCAATGTCAGTCATCTTGGTGTTTGGCTCAAGACCCATATAGTTGAGCGCACGCTCAACAGCTGCGCGACGGCCTTGATCTTCGATCTTTTCCGGATCCGGAGTGGAGCCATCAATGGTCACCACATTTTCAGGGCTGGTGCCCCAGGAGACAATCGGCGGCAAAGACGCGGCATCGAGCGTCACAACGCTGTCAAAATGCGCACCCTCATCGGTGTGAAGGGTCTTCCACCATTCAACAGCCTTGTCCCAATCTGCGCCTTTTGGTGCTTTCGGGCGGCCCTTGATATAGGCAAAGGTTTTCTCATCCGGTGCAATCAGGCCAGCGCGCGCACCGCCTTCGATTGCCATGTTACAGACGGTCATACGACCTTCCATTGACAGATCACGAATGGCTTCACCGCAGAATTCGATCACATGACCAGTGCCGCCAGCCGTGCCGATCTTGCCGATGATGGCCAGCACGATATCCTTGGCGGTAACGCCTTCTCCGAGCTTGCCATTGACTTCGACCTTCATGTTCTTGGCTTTTTTCTGAACCAGCGTCTGGGTCGCCAACACATGCTCCACTTCGGAGGTGCCGATACCGTGGGCGAGCGAACCAAAAGCACCGTGGGTCGACGTGTGCGAGTCGCCGCATACGATGGTCATGCCCGGCAGGGTGAAGCCCTGCTCAGGGCCAACGATGTGAACAACGCCCTGACGATTGTCCAGTTCGTCATAATATTCGATGTCAAATTCAGCGGCATTGTTGGCCAGCGTTTCGACCTGCAATTTGGACTCAGGATCATCAATGCCCTTGGTGCGATCGGTGGTTGGCACATTGTGGTCAACAACAGCCAGCGTACGCTGTGGGGCCCGTACCTTGCGATCCGCCATGCGCAGCCCTTCAAAGGCCTGCGGAGACGTCACTTCATGGACAAGGTGCCGGTCGATATAAAGCAGGCAGGTGCCATCTTCTTGCTGATCGGCGACATGGGCATCCCAGATTTTGTCATAAAGGGTCTTCGGTGCAGACATGCTTGTTACGAGTCCTCTTCTCGATCAACCGGCTTCCAACCCGCATAAAGGCCGAGCAGTGGGTTGATCCCTTGAGTGGAGAGCATTCCCCCGGCTTGGGGCACAAAGGAAACGCTCGTTCAGTCATCACGGTTAGTTCCGGCCATGCAAGGACAGCACAAAAAGCGCGCCTTGGCCGGGTGCCCGCAACACTTGGCTCTCTAAAAGAGCACGCAATATCGAGGGCAAAACAGGTTGGCTCTGTATTGCGACAATTTCAGGGTCATCGTCAAGCAATATTGCGAAAATTAAATAGAATGGGGCGACAGAAAATGCCGCCATCCATTCCCGGTCGGGCGATCAACAAAGACACCCAATCAACAGATAGGCACCATTTGCAGCAAAAGCCAGCATCGCCATGCAAACAAATCTTGGAATGGTCAATAAAAAGGCCCGATGGACTGGTCCATCGGGCCTTCAATCATTCAGAAGGAAGCAAGGCTTACTCGCCTTCTTTCTCCGCAGCGCGGGCAGCTTTGACAGCAGCGCGCTGTTCAGCAGCCTTGGCTTTGGTTACATCGTTCAAGCGACGAGCGCGAACGTTGGTTGCCTCGGCGATACGAGCAGATTTACCACGGCGCTCGCGCAGATAGTAAAGTTTCGCACGGCGAACTTTACCACGGCGAACAACGTCAACGCTGTCGATCATTGGGCTGTAGATTGGGAATACACGCTCAACACCTTCGCCATAAGAGATTTTGCGAACGGTGAAGCTTTCGTTCAGGCCACCGCCGGAACGGGCGATGCACAGACCTTCATAAGCCTGAACACGGGTACGGGTGCCCTCGGTCACACGCACGTTGACGCGCAGGGTGTCACCTGGGGAGAATTCTGGAATTTGGCGCTTTTCGGCGACTTCGGCCATTTGCTCTTGTTCGAGCTGTTCAATGATGTTCATGATCTTCACTCTTGTTGTATAACTACGACCAGAGCGTCCAGTGCAGTCCCGTCAGGCTCATTGCTGCCCGACTGCCACAAGGGCCGGTTCGCCGTACTTGTTGGAAATCAGATTGGGGGTCTTTACCCCATGACACGCCATTTGTCACCCCAAAAGTTGAGTCAAATGGCGGGTTTTTCTGCCCTTTCTCCCCTTCCATGACAAGATCGAGAAGATCGCAGCCAAGATAGAGGAAAAACACAAGGTTAATCAGCCCGACATGGCAGGACGCCCCGCCATATCTGACTTTTGTCAATCAAAGGGTCAGGCTGTTGCCGCCGGACGTTCAGAGCCAGAGCGGCGACGACGTCCAGCACCGGCTTTTGCTCCGCCATGAAAGCCACGCCCCGCGCCTTGTTTGCCAGACGCACCCGAACGTGTTCCATTGGCTCGTTCTCCATTGAACCGGGTTCCTGCTGGCTTGTCGCCAAACCGCTTGCGCTGACCACCGTTCGACGAACGACCGCCGTTGCCTTCCTGCACCGTAGCGCCAGAAGAAGCAGAAGCCGACGCTTCCATCGGCGACCATTGCCTGTCGGCGGATTTCGCCTGACCATTGGCCTTGCCGCGACCATTGGTTTTGGCCTTGCCATCCCGTCGGCCATCGGCCTGACGTTTGGCCTGATTGTCAGCCCGATTGTCATTCTGGGCGCTGGCACCGCGTCGATTGCGCGGATTGCTTTTGCGGCTTTTCTCCTGTGGCGCATCAGACAGAACCGCCTCCATCGGCGAGAAGCCTTCAAAATCCATTGCGCTGTCGTCGGTCGGCAGGTTATTGCCGATCAGCTTTTCAATGCCGCGCAGCAACTTCACTTCCGATGGCTCGCACAAAGACACCGCCGTGCCCGTCCGACCGGCACGCGCCGTCCGGCCAATGCGGTGAACATAGGCTTCAGGTACTTCGGGCAGCTCAAAATTCACCACGTGAGAGACATCATCAATATCAATGCCGCGCGCGGCAATGTCGGTCGCCACCATGATCGCGGTTTCCCCCGATTTGAAGCTCTGCAACGCCTTAACGCGCTGGCTCTGGCTCTTGTTGCCATGAATGGCAGCGGCCATCAGCCCGGCTTTTTGCAAATGCTGGCTGACCCGGTCTGCCCCTCGCTTGGTGCGGGTGAAGACAATTGCCCGATCCACATCAGCGCCTTTCAAGATCGCCGTCAGTGCGTGCCGCTTGGCATCACGATGCACATGGCGCACGCTCTGTACGATCCGCTCAATCGGACGGGCCACCGTCGCAACGGCAATTTCAGCCGGATTGCGCTGGAAATCCTTGGCCAAGGCCCGGATCTGCGAAGGCATGGTTGCTGAGAATAATGAGGTCTGCCGTTCTTTCGGCAATTGCTTCATGATGCGGCGAATATCGGGAATGAAGCCCAGATCAAGCATATGATCGGCCTCATCCAGCAC
Organism: uncultured Cohaesibacter sp.; assembly: GCF_963677725.1. NCBI lineage: Bacteria > Pseudomonadati > Pseudomonadota > Alphaproteobacteria > Hyphomicrobiales > Cohaesibacteraceae > Cohaesibacter > uncultured Cohaesibacter sp. The sequence goes on along the minus strand of NZ_OY782507.1, from coordinate 2,700,173 downwards.
CACCGCCTTGGTGCGGCCAAGAGTCAAATGGCCATTATTCATGTGATCAAGCAGCCGCCCCGGGGTGGCCACAACGATATGGCTGCCGCTTGCCAGCTTGCGAATTTGCGGCGCTGGCTTGACGCCACCGACAACGATGGTCACAGAAACCCGCATATTGCGGCTATATTTGCGAATATTCTCGGCAATCTGCGCCACCAGCTCGCGCGTTGGTGCCAGGATCAGGGCGTCGCAGGCTTTAGGCGACGGTCTACGATCGTTGCGCGCCAACTTGTCAAGGATCGGCAGAACGAAAGAAGCGGTCTTGCCGGTCCCGGTCTGGGCAATGCCCAGAATGTCCGCACCGGTCATAGAAACAGGAATGGCTTCGATCTGGATCGGAGTTGGCTGCACATAACCCTCTGTTTCAAGGGCATGCAGGATTGGCTCGGCGAGGCCGAGATCAGAAAATTTGGTCAAGAAATACATCCATTAGCCATTGCTTGATCGCGCAAATTTGCGGCGAGCAACAGCGTACATTTGTTCATTTGGGGGGAAGCTTGCGCAGAACAGCTGCCTGTGGGGTCTGCCCCTTACAAGGGGTCGTCCCGGCGACAATCTCTGATGGATTGTCAGCAAGAAATCCCGCTCCGCTGATGGAAAATCCATTGTCTACGCCCGAGCAGGAACCCGTTATGTATAGCACAGAGGGTGACAATGCAAGGGCAAGTATGAAATTCCCCTCGGGACCAAGGTGGGGTCAGGACGGAATCAGGCAATGAGCGGCAGGGTCAGCTAAACAGGCAAAATGAAGCGAAGGTCTACTCCTCCGCCTCCCAGGCCTCATAAAGATCGGGCCGACGTTCTATGGTCAGAGCAATAGCCTGCTCGTGCCGCCATTTTGCGATATTGCCATGATGGCCTGAGGCGAGAATATCAGGGATTTCATGACCTTCCCAGACAGTCGGGCGTGTATAGTGCGGATATTCCAGCAAGCCGCTTTCAAAGCTTTCATCCTCGCCGCTTGCAACTTTGCCCATCACGCCTGGCAACAGCCGAACCACCGCATCCATCAGCACCATTGCGCCAAGCTCACCGCCAGAGAGAATATAATCGCCAATGGAAATTTCTTCCAAATTTCGGCCATCAATCACCCGCTGATCGACCCCTTCGAACCGGCCGCAGAGCAAAATCGCCCCACCTGCCTCTTTCAGCGAGCGAACCTTTTCCTGTGTCAGTGGCTTGCCCCGTGGCGAGAGAAGAATGCGTGGTCGCCTGTCCCCTTCCCCGGTGGCCGCATCAATCGCGCGGCCCACCACATCGGGCCGCAACACCATGCCAGCGCCACCCCCCGCAGGGGTATCATCGACATTGCGATGCTTGCCTTCGGCAAAGTCGCGTATATGCAGGGTATCGAGGGACCAAAGACCCTTTTCCAGCGCTCGGCCAGCCAGAGAGGTGCCAAGCGGTCCGGGGAACATGTCAGGATAAAGGGTGAGAATGGTCGCCCGCCATGGCGCGGCAGCCAGATCCGGAATATTGGTGTCGTCCGGCATGCGTCCGTCCCCGTTTCAGTCGGTGTCTTTAAGGCCGTCAAGCAACTCTGGCGACTGGGAAAAATCAAACCCTTCACCCTCTTGCGCCTGCTCGCTTCTATCTGCTTCATCAAGCCAGCCTTCGGGCGGCACGACGGTGACATACCCGCCAGCCACATCCACATGCGGCACCACGGCCATGGTAAAAGGCAAATAAAAACCCTTGCCCTTTTTCGGTGCGATATCAAGCAGATCGCCAGCGCCAAAATCTGGGATTCCGACAATCGAGCCAAGCACGGTGCCATCCTCCAGCCGTGCTTCAAGGCCCAGAAGATCGGAATGATAGAATTCTTCTTCATCAAGCTCGGGCAATTGATCCCGCTCGATATACAGCTTCACGCCATTGAGCGCTTCAGCGTCATTGCGGTCTCGCAGACCCTTGATCCTGCAGACAAAGACGGTCTTTGACAAACGCGCACTCTCGATCATGAACTGGCGCGACCCATCCGCAGTCGACAAGGCACCATATCGGGTCAATGAGTCCGGATCATCGGAGAAAAGCTTGATCCTCACATCCCCACGCACCCCATGGGCTGCGCCAATCTGGGCGATACAGACCTTGCCTTCCGGCTCGGCTGCCTGTTTGGGCATGGATTTGGACATGGGCAGTTTCCTCAAAGCAATAAAAAAAAAGGGAGTCCGGCTATCATCCGAACTCCCTCATCAGGCGAAGATTACTCAGCGCTTGCTTCGGCTTCAGCGACAGCAGCAGCAGCTTCTTCTTTCATCCGCTTCTCTTCCAGACGCTCTTTGGCTTTTGCACCTGGCTCAGCTTTGTTCGGGTTGTTGCGTGCAGGACGCTTGGCAACACCGGCAGCATCAAGGAAACGCAGAACGCGATCGGTTGGCTGCGCACCTTTGGAGATCCAGTACTGAATGCGCTCGAGGTCAAGGTTGACGCGCTCTTCGGAATCTTTAGGCAGCAGTGGGTTGTAGGAACCGACTTTCTCGATGAAGCGACCGTCACGTGGGGAACGGACGTCAGCGATAACAACACGATAGTAAGGACGTTTCTTGGAGCCACCGCGGGCCAGACGAATTTTAAGAGCCATGGATTTTCCTTTCCAAATACGGCAATTTCTTTGTGTCTTCAGATCAGCTTCTTTTGGCCTGCATGCTTTGATGCCAAGGCCCCTGACCTTTATTCAATGTCGAACCAACCCTCTTTGTTGGATCAGCGTTTCTTTTTCCGCTTGCCGGGCATGCCGCCCAGACCGGGAAGTTTCGGCCCGCCCAGACCGGGCATACCACCCAATCCGCCGGGTAGACCACCCGGCAGGCCGCCGGACAATCCCTTGGTCAAATCTCCCATATCGGGCATCTGACCGGATTTCTGCATGGCCTCAAGTTCAGCCGGATCGATATTCGGCATACCGCCACCGAGCAGACCGCCAAGGCCACCTTTCTTCTTGCCAACCATCTTCATCATGTCCGCCATCTGGCGATGCATTTTCAGAAGCTTGTTGATTTCAGACACCTGAACCCCGGCACCGCTTGCCACGCGCTTTTTGCGGCTGGCATTGAGCAATTTGGGATTGCGGCGCTCGGCGCGGGTCATCGAATTGATGATCGCCACCTGACGCTTGATGATCGAATCATCCAGATTGGCCGCAGACATCTGTTTCTTGATCTTGCCGATACCCGGCATCATACCCATGATACCGCCAAGACCGCCAAGCTTGGCCATCTGACCGAGCTGGTCTTTCAAATCTTCAAGATCGAACTTGCCCTTGCGCAGTTTCTCCGCAGCAGCAGCAGCCTTCTCCGCATCGATCGTCTCAGCGGCTTTCTCAACCAGTGAAACAATGTCGCCCATGCCAAGAATACGCCCGGCGATACGCTCTGGATGGAATTCCTCCAGCGCATCGGCCTTCTCGCCCATACCCATCAGCTTGATCGGCTTGCCGGTCACCGCCCGCATCGACAGAGCCGCACCGCCGCGGCCATCCCCATCCACACGGGTCAGAACGATACCGGTGACATCCATCCGCTCGTCAAAGCTCTTGGCGACATTCACCGCATCCTGACCGGTCAGACTGTCGGCAACCAGCAGGATTTCATGCGGATTGGTAACCTTCTTGATGTCGGCCATTTCCAGCATCAATGGTTCGTCCACATGGGTCCGGCCTGCAGTGTCGAGCATCACCACGTCAAAGCCACCCAACCGTGCAGCATTCATGGCGCGCTCGGCAATCTGGGTCGGACTTTGGCCCGCGACAATCGGCAATGTCTCGATGCCATTCTGCTCACCAAGCACCCGCAGCTGTTCCTGCGCAGCAGGGCGGCGGGTATCGAGCGAAGCCATCAAGACTTTCTTGCGCTCACGATTTTGCAGGCGCAGGGAAATCTTCGCCGTCGAAGTGGTTTTACCAGACCCCTGCAGACCAACCATCATGATCGCCACAGGCGCAGGCGCATTCAGATCGATGGTCTTGGTATCCGCGCCAAGCATCTCGACCATCTGGTCATGGACCAGCTTGATCACCATCTGCGCCGGGCTGACCGATTTGATCACCTCGACACCGACGGCCTTTTCCTTGACCTGCTCGGTGAAGCTGCGCACCACATCCAGAGCAACGTCAGCCTCGATCAGAGCGCGTCGCACTTCACGCAGCGCAGAATTGACATCAGCTTCACTCAGCGCACCGCGTTTGGAGAGCTTGTCAAAAATGCCGCTAAGGCGATCTGATAGAGATTCAAACATCCATTGCTCCTTCGAGTTTTCTCATCCTGCCAATGGGTCAAATTTGGGCCTTTTCCTGCCTGACGCCAAGTGCTTTCAAAGAAGAAAAGCAATGGGCCATAGCAAAAAGCATCCGAGGGCGCATCGCGCTGTCGGATGTGGACTTCCCGGTTCTCTTTATACCATTACGGGACCGGGTCAGTGGCTCAAATTGTCATATCGGCAATTGAGAATGGGGCGTGTCTACGCGCAAATGCCTCAAAGGTCAACCGCCTTGAAGCCCATAGGCCACAAAAAGCCCCCATTTTCAGCCAAATAGGCTGGCCAGCTCCGCCACCGAGGCAACAAGACGCCCCGCACCGGCCTGTTCCAGCTCCTCAACGCTGCCATAGCCCCATGTCACGCCAATGGTTGCGATGCCGTTGGCGGACGCGCCAATCATATCAAATTTGCGATCCCCGATCATCACCGCGTCAGCAGCCTCACGTCCGGTGACGGCCAAACCATGGGCCAACAGCTCCGCCTTGTTGCTCAGACTGCCATCCAGCTCGGACCCGAAAGCATGTTGGAAATACTGCGCCAGATCGAAATGCGCAAGGATCCGATCGGCAAAGACCTTCGCTTTGGAGGTTGCCAGACAAAGCTGATAGCCCCGCGCGTTCAGATCCGCCAACAAGTCAGGGATGCCCGCATAAACCACATGCTCATACAAACCGAGTTCGCCATAACGTTGCCGATAGGCAGCAAGCCCCTCGTCCACCCGGTCCGGCCCGACAAGGATTGCGAAGCTCTCATGCAAGGGTGGCCCGATGCACCAGTGCAGATCATCAGGCACATCCTTGATGCCGAGGGTCTCAAAGGCATGATGCAGGCAATTGATGATGCCTTCAGCCGGATCAATCAATGTACCATCAAGATCAAAAAACAAGGTCGTCACAAGCGTCTCCTGGAAAGTGTCTTGCCTTTCATAAACAAGTCTGCGTTTGCTGGAAAGAGCCACAGAACAGCCAAACAGGAAAATCAGCTATGTCGATGGACGTCTGGATCACCTTCATCCTTGCAAGCTCTGCCTTGTTGATCATCCCCGGCCCGACCGTCATTCTGGTGATTTCCTATGCCTTGGGCGGGGGCCGCAAGACCGCGTGGTCGACCATTCCCGGTGTCTTGATGGGTGATCTTTTCACCATGACCGCCTCGTTGCTCGGTGCCGGGGCAATCCTTGCCACCTCCGCGCTGCTTTTTACCATTCTCAAATGGATCGGGGCGGCTTATCTCCTGTGGCTCGGCGTCAAGATGTGGCGCAATGCGGGGGGCCGCATCGAACTGGGTGAAGGCCAGCCAGAAGCCAGTCGGAGCAAGCTGTTCTGGAGTGCCTTCACCGTTACAGCCCTTAACCCCAAAGGCATCATCTTCTTTGTCGCCTTCGTGCCGCAATTCGTTGACCCGACCGCTCCGGCCTTGATGCAATTTGCGCTGCTGGAAGCCACCTTCCTTGGCTGTGTCGCAGTGATCGTCACCAGCTGGGCCCTGCTTGCGGGCAGCTTCAGCCAAACCCTGTCCAATCCACGCTTCGTCAAACGCACCCATCGGGCAGGCGCGTCCTTCCTGATCGGCGCAGGTCTGATGACCGCAACCCTTAGCCGAACCAACTGACAAGGCCGACCCCGCTCACAGTCCGGCAGGCTGACCTTGCCCCTTGGCAGAATGACGAAACTGCATCCCCAACCAACATTTCGGCACAGGCCTCCCTCTATCTTTTTGATTCAAAGCAGGTAATCTAGCCGCCAACGAAAAAATCAGCGCCTGACACAAAAAGCGGGCGCGCCTGCCGACCTGATGGAGAAAAACCATGTCCGAACCCAAAGCCCATATCTGGCTGCGCGATGAAGATCGCAGCACCGAGCGCCGCACGGCTCTGACCCCGAAAAATGCCAAAATCCTGCTCGATGCAGGCTTCCAGGTCACCGTTGAGGCCAGTGACAAGCGCGCCTTTGCCAATGGGGATTATGAAGCAGCTGGCTGCACCATGGCCGCCCCCCGCTCTTGGGTCGATGCCCCGAAGGACACGGTCATTCTGGGTCTCAAGGAATTGGCTGAAACGCCTGCCGAGCTACCGCACCGGATGATTCATTTCGCTCACATCTATAAAGACCAGACCGGTTGGGAAGGTGAAATGGCCCGCTTCGCAAAAGGCGACGGCCTGCTCTATGACATTGAATTTCTGGTTGGCGATGATGGTCGCCGGGTTGCCGCCTTTGGCTATTGGGCCGGTTGGATGGGCGCAGCCCTTGGGGCGCACCGCCTGCTGGAACGTCGCGCCGGACGCGACGAAATCATCAATGGCGTCAGCCCTTATGAAAGTCAGGATGTCATCATCGACAAACTGCGCGCTCTGGCCGCCGAGAAAGACGGCGATAGGCCAAAGGCAATCGTCATCGGAGCCAAGGGTCGCTCTGGCACCGGCGCCTGTGAATGCCTTGAAGCGGTCGGTTTTGCGGTCACCAAATGGGACATGGAGGAAACCCGCCTGCTCGACCGCCGGGCCCTTTTGTCCCATGACCTCATGGTCAATTGCGTGCTGATGTTCGGCCCCGGACTGCTGCTGGCCAACAAGAGCCACCTGTCAGATGCCAATTCTTCGATGAAGGTCATTGCGGATGTCTCCTGTGATCCATTCTCAGACTTCAACCCGCTGCCGATTTATGAGTCGCCAACCAGCTGGACCGAACCGGTGATCGAAGTGGCGAAAAATGGCGCTGGCGATGCAGTAGAGGTCACCTCTATCGACAATCTGCCTTCGCTTTTGCCAGCCCAGGCAGCCGAAGAATTCTCCGACCAGTTCATCGCCTCTTTGCTGCGTTTAGACCAAGGCCCCGAATGGAAGAATGCTGCCAAGAAATTTTCCGAAATCCGCGAAAAGGCAGGCCTCTAATCCCTGATTCGCGCTATTGTGTACAAAGACCCGCTGGTTTCCCTGCCAGTGGGCCTTTTTTGCGATCAGAGTTAATCCACATCCCGATGACCCGCGAACAAAGCAAGAGCAAGGCTTGATCATTCGCTCAAAAGTCCGCGACAATTGGCATCACAGACTGACAAAGGCTTTTCTCGCGTGGCAAACAGGTTATATTCATACTAACGCAAATTATCTACTACAAGATCACCCATGCTCTCCGTAATCAGCGGCCGATATCACGGAAAGTTTATTGATGAGGCCCTGTAAAGGCATCCAAATTTTCGAAATGATGCTGATAATACCGTCGCTGTTCACTTTTTAATTTTCGAACCAATGCATAACCAACGACCAAGAGGACCAAACTATGCGCACACTTGCCCTTGCAGCCATTGCTGCTTCCCTCCTTGCTGTTCCTGCCCTGGCCAACGACAAAGCCATCGAAGCCCGTCAGGGTCATTTCAAATTGCTGGGAGCCAATATGGGCGCTCTGGCTGCCATGGCCAAAGGCCAAGTCGAGTATGACGCCAAGAAGGCCCAGATGCATGCCGACAATCTGTTCTATATGACGAAAGGAAATATAGGCTTCCTGTTCGTTCCGGGCACCGATTCCACCGCTATGCCGGACAAAACCCGCGCCAAGAAAGAAATCTGGGACAATTTCCCTGAATTTGGCAAGAAAGCCGGTGCCCTTGCTGAAGCCGTTGCCATGTTGCAAACAGAAGCTGGCAAGGGCCGCGCCGAGCTTGGCAAGGCGCTGGGTCAGACCGGCGGCACTTGCAAAGCCTGTCACGACGATTTCCGCGACAAATAGGATTCTCCATCCAAACCAGAGACCGGGGCATTCGCCCCGGTCTTTGTCATTCGCGTCACCGATCAGTCTTGTTCTGACATTAGAGGAACAGCATGAGCGACAATCATTCAAACAGTGAAATCCCAGCCAATGTAGAGCGCGTCAAAATCTGGGACCCTGCCCTGCGGCTCTTCCATTGGGCCCTCGTCATCGCCGTGGCGGCAGCATGGGGATTGGGAGAATTCGGCCCCGATATCATGACCCTGCATTTCTATGCCGGTTACACAGTCTGTGGCCTGCTGGCCTTTCGCCTGATTTGGGGCTTTGTTGGCCCGAAAACAGCTCGATTCAGCCATTTCATCTATGGCCCTAAAACCGTGATCACCTATCTGTCAGGCATGTTCAAGCGTCAACCAAGCTATTGGCCCGGACACAATCCGCTCGGCGCTTTCGCCGCCTTTGCCCTATTGGCGATCCTGATTGCGCAGGCAGCAACCGGCCTGATGTCGGATCCCGATGACTATGTGAATGTCGGCCCGCTTGCCTCCTATGTCGGCTATGACATGGCAACGCTGGCCAACCGTCTGCACCATATCCTGTCAAAGGCCGTAATGATCATCGTGGTTTTGCATCTGGCAGCGATCCTGTTCTACAAGATCTGGAAACACGAAAATCTCGTTACCCCGATGGTGACTGGTTGGAAATTGGTCAAGAAGCGCTTGAATAGCTGACTGCATCACATGTCAGAATGACACCATGGCTGCGCCATGGATTGGTCCGGGCAATCCTTTCAGATCCGCCTGAAGCAACACCGCGCAGCCATCAAAGCCATGCCGTTGCATTTCCGCCAGCGGCAGTTCGACATCAACCGCCTCCCCGTGCCACATGCCAATCGGCCGCATCTCGGACACCACATTGTGGTAGGTAACCGTCCGGCCCCGATTCTCCCCGCGTTTGATCGCCACCGACACCGACCTCTTGAACGGCACCAGATAAAGCGTGCTGTTACGCTCCCTTGCATCAATGCTCTTGGATCCGGCAACGGAAATCTTCAGAGCACCAGAAGTCATTTCGGTTTCGATACCAACTTTCAAAGCATGCGCACTTTGCGCCAAGCCGCGTTTGACTTCCCCCCGTCGTGAGCCAACCACATGGGTTCGGCCATTGATCACCATTTGCGGGGTATAGATGCGGCGATCCCCACGCACCCGGGCATAATTTTGCTGCCGTTCCGTGTGGGATTTGCGGGCATTTTCATCTTTCCAGCCGAGATAATCCCAATAGTCAACGGCCTGCGTCAGGGCGATTACATTTGGATTGGTCGACAATTCCCCCAGCAGCTTATCCGCTGGTGGACAGGACGAGCAGCCTTGAGACGTGAACAATTCAACCACCACGGGGCTCGATGCGGTGGCAGCCATGGTTGGGCTTGCCCAATGCAATCCGGCACAAAGCAAGAGCGCAGCGGGAACAAGGCGCAACAGTGCGCGTCGAGACAGGATCATCGTAACCACCCGGCGTTGAAGAAAGTCGGCGTCATGCCATGTTCAGCGAATAGAATTAGGTTCATGACCTGAAAGTAAGACATTGTGCCTTTCAAGTGCCAATCACATTCGGTTGAGCCTTTTGACATTGCAATAAATCAGTTCAGATTAGATAGCCAATTTCCCGTATCTTCTGATACAAACCAAAAAAGACAAACAGTCCAAAACAAAGGCGGGGAGAAGACAATGCCATTGGATGAAGTCAATTGGATCGCCGTTTTGCTCTCAGCTCTGGCAGGCTATGCCATCGGAGCCGTCTGGTATATGGCGCTGGCCAATTCATGGATGAAGGCAGCGGGCCTGACACCCCAAACCATCAAGGGCGCAGACGGCAAGCAAAGCCCACTGCCTTTCATCATCGCGGCCTTGGCCAACCTTGTCATGGCAACCATGCTGTTTGGCATTCTGGTCCATGTTGGAGACCCAACCCCGCGTCGCGGACTGATGTCCGCCGTCTTTATCTGGATTGGCTTTGTCGCCACCACATTGAGCGTCAATTATGCCTATCAGAAAAAGCCATTGCGCCTGATGCTGATTGATGGCGGTCACTGGCTGGTCAATCTCGCCGCTCAAGGGGCGATTCTTGGCTGGTTTGGTTGAGAAAATAGAAAAACCTCAGATGGTGCTGAGCAAAATGCTTGTTTCGCTGTTCAGCACCCCTTCAATCAGCCGTACCTCGCGCAGCACCCGGTCGAAATCGGCCAGTGACGCAGCCTGAATTTCCGCCACCAGATCCCACGACCCGTTGGTGGTATGCAGGGTTTGAAGCTCCGGCATGCCGCGCAGGCGTTTGATCACCTGTGAAGTGGATTTACCCACCACCTCGATCATCATCACCGCCCGGATGCCGTCCAACTCATAATCTTCACGCACCCGCACCGTAAAGCCGATCACAGCGCCGGACGCCTGCAACCGGTCAAGGCGGTTCTGCACCGTGCCGCGGGACACTTTGAGAATATCGGCAAGCTTGGACAAAGGCGCCCGCCCATCATGGCGCAGAAGTGAAATGAGATCCTTGTCCAACTGATCGTAAACATGCCTTGCCGATTGCGTCGTCATGACTCACCACACCCCGTATTTGTCAATTTGCATAAAAATATCTGACGAAACTATCAAAAGTCTGACGATATTTGAAGCCTTTTGCCATTTTGTCTGATTATAAGGCCCGCTATTCTCAACATCAAAGCGCAATCGGTTACCGAGAGGCCGCGTCTTGGTCGCAGCCGATCCCTCTCACATTGTGCCAGAAAGCAGGATGCCCAGATGACAACACCGCAAAAAGACAGCCTCAACCTCGTCCCCTTTGTCAGCGTCGACAATATGATGAAGCTGATTCTATCGATCGGCATCGAAGAGATGATCGGCGGCATCGCCTCCCAGATCGAAAGCGATTTCAAACGCTGGGAAAGTTTTGACAAGACCCCGCGTGTCGCCTCCCACTCCAAGGAAGGGGTGATCGAGCTGATGCCAACCTCGGATGGCGAGGTCTATGGCTTCAAATATGTCAATGGACACCCGAAAAACACCAAGGACGGCCTGCAAACGGTCACCGCCTTTGGCTTGTTGGCCGATGTCGGCACCGGCTATCCAGTCCTGCTGACGGAAATGACCATCCTGACCGCCCTGCGGACCGCAGCCATGTCAGCAGTCGCGGCCAAATATCTCGCCCCAAGAGATGCAAAGGTCATGGCGATGATCGGCAACGGTGCCCAATGCGAATTTCAGGCTTTGGCCTTCAAATCCATCTGCGGCATCGACACTGTCCGCCTGTTTGATATCGACCCGGTGGCCACCGACAAGGCTGTGTTCAATCTGCGTGATTCTGGCCTCAATATCATCCGCACCAACAGCCACGAAGAATGCGTCGACGGAGCCCATATCATCACCACCTGCACCGCAGACAAGCAATGCGCCACCATTCTGACCGACAATATGGTCGGCTCCGGTCAGCATATCAACGCCATCGGCGGGGACTGCCCCGGCAAGACCGAGCTGCATAAGGACATCCTGTTGCGTTCGGACATTTTCGTCGAATATCCGCCACAAACCCGCGTCGAAGGCGAAATCCAGCAGTTGGCAGAAAATCATCCGGTCAAGGAATTGTGGCAGGTGATTGCCGGCGAGCAAACCGGACGCACCTCGGATAACCAGATCACCTTGTTTGATTCGGTCGGTTTCGCCATCGAGGATTTCTCGGCGCTGCGCTATCTCTACAGCGCCATTCAGGGCACCGAATTCTACGACGATCTCGACATGTTGGCTGATCCGGACGAGCCGCGCGACCTCTATGGCATGGTCCGCCGCGCCGAAAAGAATGGCGTGGCCGCTGAATGAGTCCATCCTTTGCGCCTCAAGAAATCACTTAAAGATGCTAGCTCAGGCCTAACCTGCCGCTTTCCACTCTGACAATCGGACCACAATCGGTCCGGCAATCAGAATGGCAGGCGGTGCGATTCGCTGTATCATTGCTGACATCCATCCGTTCCCTTGAGAGTGATTCGACAGGCCATCCATGCCAAGCACAACAAACGCGCCGGTTTTTCTATGCAAACTCGAAGATTTGGAGAAAACCGGCGCCTATAACGCAATCATCAGCCATCAGGGCGAACGCTTTGACCTAATGGTCGCCAGGGACGAGAGCGGGACGGTGCGTGCCTACCACAATGTCTGCCCCCATATTCAGACGCCGCTTGAAACCTTCCCGCACGAATTTCTCGACAAGAAAGACCCCAGCATCATCATTTGCTCCACCCATGGGGCGCGCTTTCGCCTGTCCGATGGGGAATGCCTGTCCGGCCCTTGTGTCGGCCAGTCTCTCACTACGGTTGCAGTGACCCTGCGGCAAGACGAGATTTTCATGCTCCCCGGCCAACCAGCCGCCTAGCACTGGTCCCGGCACTAGTCCAAAGTCGCAAGCCCCTGCGCTTTCAGCGCAATTTTTGCCAAAAAACCCTCCAACAACCGACCAAAGGGCAATATCGAGCCAGTGGACGGGGTGCATTCCGCTGAGCATAATGGGCGCGAATGTCAGGCCGCCGCCGTATTTATGCGTAACGGCGCGGCAACCCATATTAGGACCTGTTCTGGGAGGAACTCATGTCGGACAATGTATATCCGGTGCCGGCGGATGTGGCATCCAATGCCCTTATTGATAATGACACCTACTTGTCGATGTATAATCAGTCGGTCTCTGATCCCGAAGCTTTCTGGGCGGAGCATGGCAAACGTGTTGACTGGATGAAACCTTTCACCAAGGTCAAGAATACGTCCTATGACTACCACAATGTCTCGATCAAATGGTTTGAAGATGGCGAACTGAACGTCTCCGCCAACTGCATTGACCGCCATCTGGAAAGCCGTGGGGATCAGACCGCTATCATCTGGGAAGGCGACGATCCAGCCGATGATGAGCATATCACCTACAAACAGCTGCATGAACGCGTCTCCAAGCTGGCCAATGGCTATAAGGAGCTGGGCGTTTCCAAGGGTGATCGCGTTATTCTCTATATGCCAATGATCCCGGAAGCGGCCTATGCGATGCTGGCCTGTGCGCGCATTGGTGCGATCCATTCCATCGTCTTTGGCGGCTTTTCGCCTGACGCACTGGCTGATCGTATTGAAGGCTCGACCGCCAAGCTGGTTGTCACCGCTGATCAGGGCCTGCGCGGCGGCCGCAAGGTGCCGTTGAAAACCAACGTCGATGCAGCGCTCGAAAAGGTCACACATAACATCAAATGCCTCGTCGTCAAGCGCACCGGCGGCGATGTGCCAATGGTCGATGGCCGTGATTACTGGTATGACGATGTGGTCAGCCCGGCCTCGGCGGACTGTCCACCAGAGCCAATGAATGCCGAAGATCCGCTCTTCATCCTCTATACCTCCGGGTCCACTGGCAAACCGAAAGGCGTCGTCCATACCACCGGCGGCTATCTGGTCTATGCCTCAATGACCCATCAATATGTCTTCGACTATCATGATGGCGACATCTACTGGTGTACCGCCGACGTGGGTTGGGTGACCGGCCACTCCTATATCGTCTATGGGCCGCTGGCCAATGGTGCCACCACCCTGATGTTTGAAGGCGTGCCGACCTATCCAAGCCCATCCCGTTTCTGGGATGTTTGCGACAAGCATAAGGTCAATATTTTCTATACAGCCCCGACTGCGATCCGCTCCTTGATGGGCGCTGGCAATGAGCATGTCGAGAAAGCCGACCTGTCCACTCTGCGGATACTGGGCTCGGTGGGTGAGCCGATCAACCCGGAAGCCTGGAAATGGTATTATGAGGTGGTCGGCAAAAGCAAATGCCCGATCGTCGATACCTGGTGGCAGACCGAAACCGGTGGCATCATGATCACGCCGCTGCCCGGTGCAACGCCGCTCAAACCCGGTTCTGCGACCCGTCCATTCTTTGGCGTTCAGCCCGTGATGCTTGATAATGAAGGCAACGAGATTGGCGAAACCGAATGCGAGGGCATCCTCTGCATCGCCGACAGCTGGCCGGGCCAGATGCGCACGGTCTATGGCGATCATGAGCGCTTCGTTGCTACCTATTTTGAGACCTTCAAGGGCTATTATTTCGCCGGTGACGGCGCCCGTCGCGATGCAGATGGCTATTACTGGATTACCGGCCGCGTCGACGACGTGATCAACGTATCCGGCCACCGCATGGGCACGGCCGAAGTCGAAAGCGCCCTCGTCGCTCACGAAAAGGTCTCAGAAGCCGCTGTGGTTGGCTATCCGCACGACATCAAGGGTCAGGGCATCTATGTCTATGTCACCTTGATGGAAGGCGAAGAGCCGTCTGAAGAGCTGCGCAAGGAGCTGCGCGACTGGGTACGGCACGAAATCGGCCCGATTGCCTCTCCGGACCTCATCCAGTTTGCTCCGGGCCTGCCAAAAACCCGGTCTGGCAAGATCATGCGCCGCATTCTGCGCAAGATCGCCGAGGATGATTTCGGCTCTTTGGGCGATACCTCGACACTGGCCGATCCAACGGTCGTTGAAGATTTGATCGACAACCGACAGAATCGCTAATCAACTGATCCGATAAACAAAAAACCCCCGTCGATCATCCATCGGCGGGGGTTTTGTTATGCTCGACAGCCTCTGATGCCAACCAGAAGCAGAATGTGGCTAGTCCCGCTTGTTGGCAAAAGCCGCAACCTCGTCAAGGCTCATCTCGGCGGCCTGATTGCGGTCAAACATGGCACGGACCTGTTCCAGATCCTGCACCATATCACCCAGACGATTGGCCAGCTTGTCGCGCAAATGCACCGCAAGATCAGGATATTCATCCATCACCCGGCGGAACAGAATGCGTCGGATCTGAATCACTTTCACGTCCTCAATCGCAGCGGCCATCGCCGAGCGGCGGGTTTCCGCCAGCAAAGCCATTTCCCCGATCAGCGAACCCGGCCCCAAAATCTGCGACTGCTGGTCGACACCATCCACCGTGATGGTCATCCGCACCTGGCCTTCACTGATCACAAAGCCAGAATCTGCCAGATCCCCCTGCCGAAACATCACCTGCTTGGCCCGATACATCCGCGATTCCGCGCCAAAAGCCATCAAGCGCAGCTGATCTTCGGAAAATTCGGCAAAGAAAGGCACATTACGCAGGAGATCGATATCACTGGTTAGGCTCATGGGATCACATCAGTCCGGCTTGCTGGGAAGTTGGGAAAAGCGTTTTCGCGCCAAAATAACAAAGCATGCCCGCAGATTGAAGCCGCAGGCACGCTTTATAAAGGCGCGCACGTCGCTTTTTTGTCAAGACAGGCGACCGGATCGCCCACACCATCCGATCCAATGGGCCTTACGGTACGAGCTTGTAACCACCGGCTTCTGTAATCAACAATTCTGCATTGGACGGATTGCGCTCGATCTTCTGACGCAAGCGGTAGATATGGGTTTCCAACGTGTGGGTGGTGACACCGGAATTGTAGCCCCAAACCTCATGCAGCAAGACATCCCGGCTTACCGGCTTGTCCCCTGAGCGATAGAGATATTTCAAGATCGAGGTTTCCTTTTCCGTCAGTCGCACCTTGCTGCCGGCTTCATCGGACAGCAGCTTGGCGGCTGGCTTGAAGGTATAGCGGCCGACGCTGAAGGTCGCATCTTCGCTATTTTCGTGCTGGCGCAACTGCGCCCGAATGCGGGCCAACAGAACAGCAAAACGGAACGGTTTGGTGACATAGTCATTGGCCCCGGCTTCCAGTCCCAAAATAGTGTCTGAATCCGTGTCATGGCCCGTCAACATGATGATTGGCGCCTTGAATTCGCCCTTGCGCAACAGCTTCACCGCTTCGCGACCATCCATGTCCGGCAGGCCAACATCCATCACCAGCAAATCAAAATGATCGGACCGGGCGGTTTGAATGCCTTTGGTGGCTGATTCTTCCTGATAGAGGTCAAACTCCTCATAAAGGGACAGCTGCTCGACAAGAGCCTCGCGCAGTTCCGTATCATCATCAACGAGCAAAATTTTTCTTGCAGTCATTTTCGCATCCTCAGAATGAAACCAGGCGCGCCCAACAAACCCCTCTGCCGAACCCCGGTAGCAGTAAATCCGATCAATCAAGCCAAATGCATCGATTACTCTCGTTTCAGTAAAGAAACTGAAGGCTGCAATTGCAAATCACAGCCAATCACGTCACTGTCAGAACCAATTGATAGTGTTCAACTATCCGTGAGGGACCGTAACTGTAACACAGATCGGCGGCATCGCCATACCGGACAGAACGAGGAAATTTCCCATTTGCACGGCGCACTTAACAAAATTTGCATCAAATCATCAGGTCAAAAGCAAAGCCGAGGCCATTTGCTTGCAGACAAATGCGCTTTTCCCTGCGCCTTGGGCAAAACCGGACTGACACGAACCAAACAAGAAGGCGATGGTGCAACGCCCAGACTGCTCACTCGTCCGCTTTATGGATTTTATCGTACCGATCGCGAAGCAAAACCCCGCTCTCGGCTCCCCTTTTATCCCTTGCGCCGCAATATGGGATGGTGTGACGCCCCCGCGCACCCAAGCTACAACCGTCTGGTCCATCTTCCTTGCCCCGACTCGCACGAAAATATGTGGCGAGAGGACGCTCTTTATGATCTGGTTTTGGTTCTTGATATCAATATCAGCGAGCGCATAAGAGGCAGGGGATCGGCGCTCTTCATCCATGTCGCACGCCCCGGCTATTTGCCGACAGACGGCTGCATCGCGCTGAGCAAGCCTCACTTAAGGCAAATTCTCAACGGCCTGACCCGGAAAACACGATTCCAGATCGGTGCCTAGTGCTTCATGTCACGCTCACCGAAAATGGCACTACCGACACGCACAAGGGTTGCCCCCTGCTTGATCGCTTCGGGGTAATCGGCGCTCATACCCATCGACAAGTCAGAAATATCATTGCGCTTGGCAATTTTGCGCAGCAGCTTGAAATGGGGTTTGGGATCATCATCCGCTGGCGGAATGCACATCAAGCCACGGATCTTCAAGCCAAGTTCGACCTGGCAAAAGCCGATAAAATCATCGGCATCTTCGGGCAAAATCCCGGATTTCTGGTCTTCATAGCCTGTATTGATCTGTACAAAGAGACCAATTTCACGGCTTTGCTTTTCCATTTCAACCCGAATGGCGCGGGCAATTTTTTTCCGGTCGATGGTGTGAATGACATCAAACAAGGCAACCGCATCCTTGGCCTTGTTGGATTGCAGCGGGCCGATCAAATGAAGTTCGACATTATCAAACTCTTCGCGCAGCTCGGGCCATTTGCCTTTGGCTTCCTGCACCTTGTTTTCACCAAAAACCTTTTGGCCAGCTTCCAGCGCCTCTCGGATGACATCGGCGTCGAATGTCTTTGAAACAGCGATGAGTGAAACACTTCCCGGTTTTCGTTCCGACTGTTTTTCGCACTCCGCGATGGCCTCACCGACCCGGGCCAACTGGGATGATATACTCATCTTGTTTCTTGAATCCTCAATTTAGACGCCTGACTGGCCGACCATTCCCGGCCTGCATCTCTGGCTTTGTGGGCGATAAAGTACCCGCTTCCATGCAACATCGCAAGATTGAACCGCCCCAAATCACTTCTACCCTTTAAAGGACTTGACGCAAGGGGTGAATTCTGATGATGGTCAGGCCAGAAAGTGACCATAAATCGAGGCATTTCGGCATATACAATGGCTAATGAACGCTACAACGCACGCGAGGCGGAAACTCGCTGGCAACAGACCTGGGATTCCCAGAAAATTTTCCAAACGAAAAACGACGATCCCCGTCCAAAATATTATGTGCTAGAGATGTTCCCCTACCCGTCTGGCCGCATTCACATGGGTCACGTCCGCAACTACACGATGGGGGATGTGGTTGCCCGCTATAAGCGCGCCAAAGGTTTCAATGTGCTCCATCCAATGGGATGGGACGCGTTCGGTATGCCAGCCGAAAACGCCGCCATGCAGAACAAGGTCCATCCAAAAGACTGGACCTATGAAAACATCGCCACCATGCGCGCCCAGCTGCAGCTGATGGGCTTGTCGCTGGACTGGGACCGCGAATTCGCCACCTGCGATGTTGACTATTATCACCGCCAGCAGATGCTGTTCCTTGATTTTGTTGAGAAAGGCCTTGCCTACCGCAAGAATGCGAAAGTCAACTGGGATCCGGTGGACCAGACTGTCTTGGCCAACGAGCAGGTGATCGACGGCAAAGGCTGGCGCTCCGGTGCAGAGGTTGAGCAGCGTGAGCTGACACAGTGGTTCTTCAAGATCACCGACTTTGCTGAAGATCTGCTCGAGGAAATCGACAATCTCGACCGCTGGCCTGACAAGGTCCGCCTGATGCAGAGCAACTGGATTGGCAAATCCGAAGGCCTGCAAATCCGCTTTCAGTTGACCGAAGAAAGCCATGGCCACAGCGAAATCGAGATCTTCACCACCCGTCCAGACACCCTGTTTGGCGCCTCCTTCATGGGCCTGTCTGCCGATCATCCACTGACCAAGGCTTTGGCCGAGGACAATCCCGCCCTTCAGGCTTTCATCGCTGAATGCCACAAACAGGGCACCTCTGCGGCTGAACTGGAAACGGCAGAAAAAATTGGTTTCGACACCGGACTGATCGTTACGCATCCTTTGGATGAGACCATCAAACTGCCGGTTTATGTCGCCAACTTCATCCTCATGGATTACGGCACCGGCGCCATCTTTGCCTGTCCAGCCCATGACCAGCGCGACCTTGATTTCGCCCGCAAATATGACCTCAAGGTTCTGCCTGTTGTGTTGCCCAAGGACGCGGATGCCGAAAGCTTTGACGTCGGTAGCGAAGCCTATACCGGCGAAGGCACCATCTTCAATTCAGAATTCCTCGATGGCATGTCCATCACCGAGGCCAAGGAAGCAGTCGCCAGCAAACTGGAAACCATCCTCATCGATGGCAAGCCGCAGGCTGAGCGCAAGATCCAGTATCGTCTCCGTGACTGGGGTATTTCCCGTCAGCGTTACTGGGGTTGCCCAATTCCAATGGTCCATTGCGACGATTGCGGTGTGGTTCCGGAAAAGAAAGAAAATCTGCCGATCCAGTTGCCCGAAGACATCAATTTCGACAAGCCGGGCAACCCACTCGACCGTCATCCGACCTGGCGTCAATGCACCTGTCCAAAGTGCGGCAAGCAAGCCCGCCGCGAAACCGACACCATGGACACCTTTGTTGACAGTTCGTGGTATTTTGCACGCTTCACTGCCCCTTGGCAGGACACCCCGACCGATACCAAGGCCGTGGATGAATGGCTGCCGGTTGATCAGTATATTGGCGGCATCGAGCATGCCATCCTGCATCTGCTCTATTCCCGTTTCTTCGCCCGTGCCATGAAAGAAACCGGCCACATGACTGTGAAAGAGCCATTCAAGGGCCTCTTCACCCAAGGCATGGTGGTACACGAAACCTACAAGGGCGAAGATGGCCGCTGGGTCTCGCCTGCCGAAATCATCATTTCCGAAGCCGACGGCAAACGCACCGCCAAACACAACCAGACCGGTGAGCCGATCACCATTGGCTCAATCGAGAAAATGTCGAAGTCGAAGAAAAACACCGTCGACCCTACTGACATCATTGAAAGTTTCGGTGCCGATACAGCCCGCTGGTTCATGCTGTCTGACAGCCCTCCTGAACGCGATGTGATCTGGACAGAAGCTGGCGCAGAAGGCGCTCACCGCTTCGTTCAGCGTATTTGGCGACTGGTGGCTGACGCCTCTGACTTCCTTGACGATGCAAAGCGAGAGACACCAGAGAAACTATCGGACGAAGCGCTTGCCCTGCGGCGCATCACCCACAAGACTCTTGCATCCGTGGAAGCAGCCATCGAACAACTCGGCTTCAACCGCTCCGTTGCCCAGATCTACCAACTGGTCAATCACATTGCCTCTGTGGTCAAGAAGGACAAGCTCGACAAGGATCCAAGCCTTGCCGCGACCCTTGATGAAAGCATGCAGATGCTGCTCCTCATGGCCGCACCGATGATGCCTCATCTGGCAGAAGAATGCTGGAAAACCCTCGGCAAGGATGGGCTCGTTGCCAACCATGATTGGCCAAAAGCCGACCCGGCCATGCTGGTGGAGGATGAAGTCACATTGCCAATTCAGATCAATGGCAAAAAACGTGGCGAATTGACCATTGCCGCCGACGCAGATCAGGCTACAATCGAAGCAGCTGTTCTGGCGTCCGAACCGGTGGTTCGTGCGCTTGAGGGCAAAGCCCCGCGCAAGATCATTGTAGTGCCGAAAAGGATCGTCAATGTCGTCGTCTAAATCCCGTCTCAAAACCGGCACCATGGCCGCGGCCCTTTTTGTGGGCCTCGGTCTCACTTTGTCTGCCTGTCAGGTGCGTCCGCTCTATTCGACCGAAACCACCACTGGACAGACATTGGCGGCCGAACTCTCAACCATCGAGATCGCACCGGCCAAAGATCGGATAGAGCAGGAAATCCGCAATCATCTGATCTTTGCCTTCACTGGCGGCGGTGCACCTTCCAGCCCGGCCTATCGGCTGGTGATGGATGTGCAAAATGTCACCAGTGATCTTGATATCGAGAGCGGCACCGGCTTGGCAAAAACCACGCGCGTGCGTCTCACCACCACCTACAGGCTGATTCGCCTGGTGGACAATGCGGTCGCCACCAAGGGCTCAAGCTTCTTCACAGCCTCCTTTGCCCGTAGCTCCCAGCGTTTTGCCAACGATCGCGCAGAACTGGACGCCCAGAACCGGGCCGCAGAGCAGGTCGCCAACGACATTCAGCTCCGCCTGTCCGCCTATCTCGCTGTAGGCATCTGATCAATCAGCAAGCTGCCGCTTTATGCATAAGCGACAGCTTTCTCTTTTCCAGCGGCTTGCCCGCCACCGAACAACGGGATTGGACATGGCGCAGATCAAAGCCAATATGGTCGACTCTTTCATCGCCAGACCCAATCCTCAATATAAAGTTATCCTGATCTATGGTCAGGATACCGGCCTGATCACCGAACGGGCCGACAGACTGGCGCAGCATTTCCTCAAAGATAACAGCGATCCCTTTGCCTCTGTGCGGCTCGATTCAAGCGAAATTGCCGCTGATCCTTTGCGTCTTGCTGATGAGGCCAATACGATTTCGATGTTTGGCGGCTGCCGTATCATCATCCTGCAAGTGAGCGGCAACAAGCCGATTCAGAAGGCCCTCGATCCGGTCCTTTCCACGCCACCGAAAGACGCCTATATCATCATCAAGGCCGGTGACCTCAAAAAAACCAGCCCCATCCGCAAAAGCATCGAAAAAGCAGCAAGCGCTGTCGCCCTACCCTGCTATGTGGATGCCCGCGAAGCGCTCAATGGCATCATTGACGAGGAAATAAACCTTGCCAATCTCACCATTAGCGATTCCGCCCGTACCATGCTGCTGGAAAATCTTGGGGCCGACCGCATGGCCTCACGCGCCGAGATACAAAAACTCTGCCTTTATGCGTTGGGGGAAGCGCAAATCACTGACCAACATATCACCGACATTGTCGGCGATGCCTCAACCCATCAGATTGACATGGTGATTGATAGCGCCGCTCTTGGCCAGATTGGTGAGCTGGATCGCCAGATGGAGCAGATTCTCGGCTCCGGCCAGCATCCTTCGGTCATTGGGTCTGCCGCGCTTCGTCATTTCCAGATGTTGGAGAAATGCACTTCCCTGATGGACAAGGGCACACCACAGCAATCAGCACTTGATCGCGCCGCTCCAATGCTCCATTTCAAACGAAAAAGCAAAATACAGGCCCAATTGCGCATTTGGTCCAGCACCAAAGCGTCCCGCGCCTGTGAGCTTCTGGCCGAAAGCCTTGCCAACAGCCGCAAACATTATCACCTCTCGGCAACCATCATTTCCGAGACCTTGCTGATGATCGCTGCCACGGCCCAACGCAGCCGCAATTGATCACCAACGGCACTGCTGCCCTGACGCAGAAAATCGTTTCACGTGAATCAGTCGCGGAACAACGAGACTCTTTGGAAAATCAACGTCTTGCTTAAAGATGCCATTTCCGGCGACAATCATCCCCCAAGCCACTATATTGCGGGCCAAATGATTCCATTCGACGCCGGGCATTTCCATGCAGCACCCCATATCAACTGCGACCTCTCAAGGGCATTCCGCTCGCTTTGCCTTCATTACGGTCTTTCTGGATGCCATGGGCATCGGCATCATTATGCCTGTCATGCCGGATCTCATTCAGGAGCTTTCCTCCGCCAGCATCAGCCAGGCAGCGATTTTTGGCGGATATCTTGGGTTTGTATACGCATTCATGCAGTTTTTATGCGGCCCGACACTCGGCAATCTCTCCGATCGTTTCGGCAGGCGCCCGGTTTTGCTCTTCTCTCTTGCCGCACTTGCCATCGACTATTTGATTATGGGCCTCGCACCGAGCCTCTGGTTACTTGGCGTGGGTCGATTCATTGCCGGGATTGCAGGCGCAACCCATGCCACCGCTTTTGCCTATGTTGCGGATGTCTCAAAGCCTGAGGATCGAACCCGCAACTTTGGTCTCGTCAACGCCGCTTTCGGCTTTGGCTTCATCGCTGGTCCGTTGATTGGCGGCCTCATTGGCGAGTTTGGAACCCGCGCGCCATTTTTCTTTGCCGCTGGATTGGTTGCACTCAATGGGCTCTATGGTCTTGTCGTCCTGCCAGAAAGCCTGCCGCCGGACAAAAGGCGCGCCTTTTCATGGGCAAGAAGCAATCCTGCCGGAGCGCTTCTTCAGGCAAGCCATATCCCGGGCCTGTTGTGGTTCTTTGCGGCCTTCCTGCTTTTTAACATCGCCGGCTGGATTTATCCTTCGATCTGGTCCTATTACACGCGGGAAGCCTTCTCCTGGAGCAGCCGCGAGATCGGCCTGTCACTGGGCATCTATGGCCTCTTTCATGCCCTGACCCTGATGTTTCTCGTTCCCCTGCTCCTTAGACATTTTAGCGAAAAGACCATCGTGCTGATCGGCACGCTCTTTCAGGCCACAACGCTGATCGGGATCGTGTTCATCACCAAAGGCTGGCTCCTGTTTCTCTTCCTTCCCATCAGCGCGCTCGAAGGCGTAGCAATTCCCGCCATGCAAAGCCTTATGGCAAACCGAGTGCCCGAAGATGCCCAAGGGGAATTGCAAGGCGCGATATCCTCACTGATGGCCATCACCACCATCCTCAGTCCTCTGGTCATGACACAGGCCTTTGCCTTCTTCACGCACGAAGGAACGCCTTATTATCTCCCCGCCGGGGCCTTCGGGCTGGCCGCATGCATCACATTGCTCAGCCTTGTCCCGCTTTTGCGCGCCGTTTCGACACCGAATCAAGCCTGACTAAAGGTTTTCTTGTGCAAGGCCCGCAGCCAAGCACAAAAAAAGGGAGCCATTGGCTCCCCCTTACACTGTTCCATTCGGAACCGATTCAGTTGCTTTTCTCAAGAATCTCGATAATCGCATCCAACTGTTCGAGCGACTTATACTGGATCTTCAATTCGCCACCTTTTTTCTTCGGTGCGATGAACACATTCCAGCCCAGACGATCCGTGAGACGTTTTTCAAGCGCCACCGTGTCCGCGTCTTTTTCCTTTTTCGGCTTGGGCTCTTTCTTGTCCTTTGTCTTTTCCTGTCCGGCTTTCTCAGCGTCGCGTACAGTCATCCCGTCTTCAACAATACGGCGGGCCAGATCTTCAGGATTTTCAGCCGTGATCAGCGCCCGGGCATGCCCGGCGGTCAGCTCACCTTTTTTCAGATATTCCTTGATGCTTTCGGGCAGTTTCAAAAGACGCAACGTATTGGCAACATGGGAACGGCTCTTGCCGATCACATCGGCCAGCTCCGCCTGGGTATAATCGAACTCTTCGATCAACTGGTCATAGCCAAGTGCCTCTTCAAGCGCGTTGAGGTCAGACCGCTGCACGTTTTCGATGATCGCCAGCTCAAGAGCTTCTTTGTCATTCACATCGTGAATGAGCACGGGCAACTCATGCAAACCCGCCGCCTGTGCCGCACGCCAGCGACGCTCTCCAGCAATGATTTCGAAGGAATCCTGTTCTCCTGCCACCGGACGGCAAAGAAGCGGCTGCATGATGCCTTTTTCCTTCACCGATTTTGTCAGGTCTTCAAGATCGTTTTCAATAAAGTCTTTGCGGGGGTTGCGCGGATTTGGGCGCAAAAATTCGATCGGAATGCGACGCTGTGAACGAGCTCGCTCCACCGCCTGCACTTCATTGTCCATATCTCCGATCAAAGCAGCAAGTCCGCGCCCCAATCGTTTTCCCTCAGTAGGTTTTTTTGCCATGTTCCGCATTCCCGCCGGGCGTCAACTGACCTCTGACCCGTCCCGGACCCTTCTTCCACCAAAATGGGCGACCGCCTCAGGCCGCCTTGTTGCGCAGTTTTTTCTCGCGCTGAATGATCTCCGAAGCCAGCTTGAGATAAGCCTGACTGCCGGAGCATTTCAAATCATAAAGCAAAGCCGGCTTGCCGTAGGATGGGGCCTCGGACACCCGAACGTTCCGCGGGATAATGGTGTCATACACCTTGTCACCCATATGCTCACGCACATCCTCGACAACCTGATTCGACAGATTGTTGCGGCTATCATACATGGTCATCACGATGCCATGAATAGACAGATCAGGATTGAGCGCCCCCTTCACCTGATTGACCGTCTGAATCAACTGGGTCAAACCTTCCAAGGCAAAAAACTCGCATTGCAGCGGCACCAGAATGGAATGGGCTGCAGCCATCGCGTTAATGGTCAGAAGGTTCAGGGATGGTGGGCAATCGATCAACACGTAGGTAAAGCGCTTGTCTTCCGGAATCTGATCGCCCAATTCTCCGTGTTTTTGCAATACCTTGCGCAGTCGGAAGGCGCGATCACTGGAACCGGAAATCTCCTGTTCCAGACCGAGCAGATCCATTGTCGAGGCAGCAACCGACAAACGCGGCACCGCGGTCGGTATGGCAGCTTCCAACAGAGTCGCTTCATTCAACAGCAACTCGGCGGTAGAGACGCTACGCGCCTGACGATCAATGCCGAGGCCGGTGCTGGCGTTGCCTTGCGGATCAACGTCAACAATGAGAACAGTCTCGCCAATCGCCGCCAATGCGGTTCCAAGATTGATGGCTGTCGTGGTTTTCCCAACACCGCCCTTCTGATTGGCAAGGGTCAGAACGCGAGGAGATTCCGGCAGTGAACTCATAAAGTAGCCTCACTTTGCATCTGCGTCACTATGCGTTTTGGATGACAAATTTTGCAGAATGACGATCCGCGCATCCGGATCCGTTCTGCTCGTTTTTTGTATCAGATCTACGTCCCAGTCGACACTGACCTCTTCCAATTCCCGCTCGAAGTCCCGCCCTTTGTGGAAAACGCCAACACATCCTTCCGACAAATAAGGACGGACAAAGGCGCACAAATTAGAGAAGGACGTCAGCGCGCGGGCACTGAAGGCATCAATCGGCTTGTCCCACCCATCCAGAACGTTTTCGATTCGATCATTGTGAACCGTAACATTGAGCGACAATTCCCGCGCCACTGTGCGCAGAAAAGCCGCCTTGCGCCCATTGCTCTCGATCATTTGGACGGAATAGTCTTCACCAAGATCGTCGAGCAAAATGGCCGTAACCAAGCCTGGAAATCCAGCCCCGGACCCCATATCCACCCAGTGGCGGGCTTGGGGATAATTTGCGAATATCTGTGCACTATCGGCGACATGACGAACCCAGATCTCGCCAAGTGTCTTTGGCGCAACGAGATTTTGCGCCGGCTGCCATTTCCGCACAAGCGAGACATATATCCCCAGCTTGTGGAAAGATTCACGTGAAACCGACAGAATGTCCGATATCAACGCCTGGCCTTGTTGTTCGTCGCTCTTTGCCATATCCGTCATTTACGCCCTCTCACGATACCCGCTTGCTATGAGCCAGCACCAAAGTCAGAGCGGCTGGAGTCATGCCATCAATACGAGAGGCCTGCCCCAGCGTCTGCGGCCGGATATGGGCAAGTTTCTGCTTCAACTCATTCGACAATCCGTTGATCTCGGCAAAGTTCAGGGCCGCCGGTATTTCCAGCGCCTCATCCTTTTTGAAGGTCTCGATATCGCTGGTCTGACGTTTCATATAGACCTGATAGAGCGCTTCGATCTCCAGCTGTTTCTGCGCTTTTACGGAGAAGCAGCCAAATTCCGGCCAGATCTTGGTCAGGCGCGCGACTTCCAAATCCGGATAGGCGAGCAATTCATAAGCGCTGCGCCGCTGACCGTCCTTATTGATTCGCAAGTCATATTGCTCGGCCTCGTTTGGCGTCAGGCTCTTTTCCATCGCCAAAGCAGTGATTGCCGCCAGCTCTGTTTTCTTGTTCGAGAAAACCGTGCGTCGCTCATCAGAAATCAAACCCCAATCATCGGCCTTCTCCGTCAGACGTTGATCCGCATTATCTGCCCGCAGCGACAAACGATATTCTGCCCTTGAGGTAAACATCCGATAAGGCTCTGCCACACCCTTGGTGATCAAATCATCAATCATCACACCAATATAAGCATCTGACCGCGACAGGGTAATTCCCTCCTGCCCGCCGCACTGACGCGCAGCATTCAAACCGGCCATCAAACCTTGTGCCCCGGCTTCTTCGTAGCCGGTGGTGCCATTGATCTGACCAGCAAGATAAAGCCCGCCGACCCGTTTGGTTTCCAACGTCGATTTCAGTTCGGTCGGATCGATATAGTCATATTCGATCGCATAGCCATATTGTTCGATTTCCACCTGTTCAAGTCCCGGGATCGACCGAATATAGGCATCTTGAACATCTTCTGGCAGCGAGGTCGAAATGCCATTTGGATAGACCGTATCGACATCCAATCCCTCTGGTTCAAGAAAGATCTGATGCCCGTCACGATCCCCAAAGCGCGAAATTTTATCCTCGATTGATGGACAATAACGCGGCCCCGTTCCCTCGATCTTGCCGGAATACATTGCGGATTTATGGATATTGTCACGAATGATCTTGTGGGTTTTTTCCACCGTTCGCGTCACATGACAAGCAATCTGCGGCGTGGTGATCTCTTTGGTGAGATAAGAAAACGCAATCGGTTCGTCATCCCCAGGCTGCACACCCAATGAGGAATAGTCAATCGTCCGGCCATTAAGCCGTGCTGGTGTTCCGGTTTTCAAACGACCAAGCCGAAAATTCTCTGACATCAACCGCAAGGACAGATCATTGGCCGCTGGATCGCCCATCCGCCCGGCAGAGAAACTGCGTTCCCCAATATGAATGAGACCACGCAAGAAGGTGCCCGTCGTCAGCACCACTGCGCCACAGCTCAATTCCCGGCCATCAGACAAATAGACACCAGCGACCGATCCATCAATGATCGACAGATCAGACACTTCCTGCTCAACAATTGTCAGATTGGGAGTGGCGAATAACAGCTCCTGCACTGCGGTCCGGTAAAGCTTACGATCCGCCTGCGCCCGAGGGCCCTGCACTGCTGGACCTTTTCTGCGATTGAGCAACCGAAACTGGATACCACCCCGGTCAGCAGCCTGGCCCATCAAGCCACCCAGCGCATCAATCTCGCGCACAAGATGACCCTTACCAAGACCACCAATAGCAGGATTACAGGACATGACACCGACCGTGTCGCGACTATGAGTCACCAATGCAACAGCAGCACCACTGCGTGCCGCTGCTGCAGCAGCTTCGGTTCCGGCATGACCACCGCCAACGACCACCACATCAAAATGGGTCATCATTCTTCTCACATTTCCCTAGATCAAAATCGGAGAGCCGCATCCTGTTTGGATCAAACTCCGATAAAGCATGCATTCCATGAAGGTTAGGAGATTCTTTAACACTCCACCCTATATAGTTGAGCGCACCGGAAACAGTAGCTCCCAATCAGGCACCAACCGCCACGGAGAGCCAAAATCCGGTAGTCTTGGAACACCCAATTTTGTTAAAGCCCTTATACAGGATTCACGTGAAACGCTGCCAGCTTTATTTCAAAAAAGTTACATCGACAGATTCACGTGAAACCGACTCAGGAGGCAGAAAACGGCAAAATCCAAGATTCACGTGAAACACTGTCAATTAAAAATCCAAGTCGACCTGTTTCACGTGAAACGATCCACTATTTACCCACACAGAATTGTGAAAAAATCACGCCAAGCATATCTTCGACGTCAATTCTTCCAGTGATTTTCCCCAGCTCATCCCCAGCCATACGCAAATATTCAGATCGAATTTCGAGTGGTGAATCTGAGTAGATAAGAGATTTTTCCACATTATCCACACAGACTCGCAAATATGCCTCATGGCGTTTACGAGTGATTAGGATATTTTCCGCTCCATCAAACAAATCTGCGATTTGTTTCACAAACGAATCGTAAAAGAAATCCATTCCTATGCCGCTCTTAACCGACACAAAATAGGCATTTTCCTCGCCTCTTGCCGGCACTTGCGGATCAGAGCGGGCATCCGCTATCCGATCCTGTTTGTTGAACAGGATCATTCGCTCAGCATGGCTACTGAGTGAAACCCGCGCATCGGGAATGCTTGCATCGACCACTTCAATCAACAGATCCGCATACTCACTGCGTTCAAGCGCCCGACGAATGCCTTCTCGCTCGACAATATTGTCTGATTCGCGCAATCCCGCCGTGTCGATCAAAGTTACGGGATAGCCTTCAATATCCAGATGCAATTCGAGCAAATCCCGCGTTGTGCCCGCTTCTTCGGTGACGATAGCCACATCCCTCTTGGCGAACCAGTTGAGCAAAGATGATTTTCCCGCATTGGGATGACCTGCCAACACCACGGTAAGACCGTCGCGCAGACGTTCACCGCGATGCGCATTGGCCAGATGATGTTCCATCTCGGCCTTCAGCTTTTGTAATTTTGGCCAGATGACATCAGACACGGCACCTGGAACATCTTCCTCGTCGGAAAAATCCAACTCCGCCTCAATCATGCTGCGCGCATAAAGCAGGGTTTCGCGCCATCCTTCAATCACACTGCGATGGGCCCCGCTTGCCTGACGCATGGCCTGTTTGCGTTGATTCTCGGTTTCCGCATAGATCAAGTCGGCCAAGCCTTCAATCTCGGTCAAATCGAACTTGCCATTCACAAACGCCCTGCGGGCAAATTCCCCTGCCTCCGCCATCCGGCATTGATCAAACGAACCGAGCAAATCCAGCATGGCTTTGACGATCGCCCTCCCCCCATGCAGCTGAAACTCAACCACTTCTTCGCCCGTAAAGGACTTATCGCCGGGGAAAAACAGAACCAGAGCCTGATCGATCACATCCCCCGTATGCGGATTGGTGATATAACGCAGCGCTGCAAAGCGGGATTTCGGTTCCGAATCGACAAGGCAATTCATAACCTCCCGCGCTCTTGGTCCAGAAATACGGACAACCGCAACCCCTGCCGGAACTGCGCCACTGGAAAGAGCGAAGATGGTATCACGTGTCATGCTATGGATCCCAAGGCCCGCTTGCCGCAGACCATGCCTTCATGGGTGAGAAAGGGCGACCATTTCTGATCCGATTCAATAATTTGCGAACAGATCGAACCCGCCAGTCTTCGGCCGCTTGGCAGCCAAAGAAAAAGCCGCCTGACAAGTGTCAGACGGCTTTCTAATCGTTCCTGCAATCAAGAGCAAGCCCAATCCTTCCGGGCCTGCTGCAGATCAGGTATTCATCGTATCGAAGAAGTCGGCATTATTCTTGGTTGAGCGCAGCTTATCGAGCAGGAATTCGATCGCATCGACATTGCTCATTGCTCCAAGAATACGGCGCAACACAAAGACCTTCTGAAGTTCCTTGCGATCCACCATGAGCTCTTCCTTACGCGTACCGGACTTGAGAATGTCCATCGCAGGGAAGATACGCTTGTCGGAAACCTTCCGATCAAGCACGATTTCGGCGTTGCCCGTGCCTTTGAATTCTTCAAAGATCACTTCATCCATCCGGCTGCCCGTATCGATCAAAGCGGTCGCAATGATGGTCAAAGAGCCGCCTTCCTCGATGTTACGTGCCGCACCGAAGAATCGTTTTGGACGCTGCAAGGCGTTGGCATCAACACCACCGGTCAAAACTTTACCCGAAGACGGAATAACCGTGTTGTAGGCTCGGCCCAGACGGGTAATGGAATCGAGCAAAATGACAACATCCCGGCCATGTTCGACCAGACGTTTTGCCTTCTCGATCACCATTTCAGCGACCTGCACATGGCGGGCGGCCGGTTCGTCAAAGGTGGAAGAGACGACTTCGCCATTCACCGTGCGCTTCATGTCCGTCACTTCTTCGGGACGTTCATCAATCAGAAGC
The DNA here is from genome assembly GCF_963677725.1 of uncultured Cohaesibacter sp. Taxonomy (NCBI): domain Bacteria; kingdom Pseudomonadati; phylum Pseudomonadota; class Alphaproteobacteria; order Hyphomicrobiales; family Cohaesibacteraceae; genus Cohaesibacter; species uncultured Cohaesibacter sp. The sequence goes on along the minus strand of NZ_OY782507.1, from coordinate 2,669,779 downwards.
ACGATCAAACAACTGTCAGGATGGTTGGCCGTGATCGACTTGGCGATATTCTGCAGCAACACGGTTTTACCCGTGCGCGGCGGTGCCACGATCAGGGCGCGCTGACCTTTGCCAAGCGGCGCTACGAGATCGATCACACGGCTCGACATATCCTTGCCGGCCGGATCAGTCGATTCCAGCAGGAACCGTTCATCCGGATGCAATGGCGTCAGATTATCGAAATGCACCTTGTGACGGGCTTTGTCCGGATCCTCGAAATTCACCGTATTGACCTTCAAAAGCGCAAAATACCGCTCGCCCTCTTTGGGGCTGCGAATATGGCCTTCGACCGTATCACCGGTGCGCAAGGAAAAACGACGTATCTGCGAAGGCGAGATATAAATGTCGTCCGGACCAGGGAGATAGTTGGCATCCGGAGAGCGCAAGAAGCCGAAGCCATCTTGCAACACTTCAACGACACCTTCACCGATAATGTCGGTGTCTTTTTCTGCCAACTGTTTCAGGATCGCAAAAAGCAGTTCTTGCTTTCGCAAGGTACTGGCATTTTCGACCTCAAGTTCTTCTGCAAAGTTCAGAAGTTCCGTGGGGGATTTTTTTTTGAGTTCTTGTAGTTTCATTTCGCGCATAGCGAAACTCTCTTAAAAGCTAAGCAACCAAGGGGAAATTTGTAAGGAAAGGACAAAACACAGGATTGAGATTGTGTTTTGTTTGTCTTGAACAACAGGATGTTATGGGTTTCAAGACTATCGTTGTGTCACGATTTCGGCGAACATACAGGCTTAGCATTGCGCGAGCAAGCCAAAAACGCCAGAAACCCACCTTCTACAGCCAGAAAGCGGGTTTCCATCTCCAATCACGAAAAATTTGTCGTGTTTTTTCGAAAAAAGAATATCAGAAGGGTTTGACGACCGCCAATATGACGATGCCAATCATCAGCAAAGTCGGCACTTCATTGAAATAGCGGTAAAAGACATGCCCATGTTGATTCGCGTCGGCCGCAAAAAGCCGAACATAGCGCGCGCAGATCATGTGATAGATGGTCATCAGGATTACCAGAACAAATTTGATATTCAGCCAGATCGTATCAATCGACCAGATCTCATGGGGGAAAGCCAGCCAAAGACCAAAAATCCATGCTGCAATCATCGAGGGATTCATGATCCCCTTGAGCAAGCGCCGCTCCATGATCTTGTAAGTCTCTGATTTATCGGTGCCCACTTCGGTCATCGCGTGATAGACAAACAGCCGCGGCAAATAGAAAATCCCTGCCATCCAGGTAATGATCGCAATAATATGCAGCGCCTTGGCCCAGGAGTAATCCAGAAATGTCAGGAATTCCATGTGGTCCTCTTGGAAGAAAAAGTGGAAGAGAAGCAAAATAAGGATAAAGAGCCGGAAAAGTGCCCGGCTCTCCCGATCTTTCAATCAGGTCATCCGGCGTAAGAGCGAACCCGCTCGATCAGCCGATGCACCAGATCGATATTGCCCTGTGGGGTAATGCCATGTCCAAGATTGAAAATGAACGGCCCGTCACTCCAGGCTTCCATAATCCGATCAATCGACTCGTCAAGCGCCTTGCCGCCCGTGATCAGCAAGGTCGGATCAAGATTGCCTTGCAACGCCACTTTGTCTTGAAGCACATCGCGCGCCCAATCCAGCGGCACCGTCCAGTCAAGCCCGACAGCATTGATGCCGGTCGCTTCAACAAAGCCCGGCAGACGCAGTCCGGCCCCTTTGGGAAAACCAATGATTTTTGCATCAGGCACTTCGGCCCGAACCCCTGCCACAATCCGGGCAATCGGCTCCTGACTGGCTGACAGGAACAGAGCATCATCCAACACGCCCGCCCAACTATCAAAAATCTGCACAGCGTCTGCGCCGGACTGCAATTGTTTGATCAAATAAAGAATGGACGCTTCCACCAGCACATCGATCAATTTGGCAAACGCTTCAGGTTCCTGCCGCGCAAACAACCGCGCTGGCGCCTGATCCGGGGTGCCATGACCCGCAATCATATAAGTGGCAACGGTCCATGGGGCACCACAAAAACCAAGAAAGGTGGTCTCGTCAGGCAGATTGGCCCGGATCCGTTCAACCGCCTCAAAGACAGGCCCGAGTTGCGTGAGGACCTTGGAAGGATCGAGATCATGGATCTCTTCAACACTGATCGGATCGAGTTGCGGCCCTTCCCCTTGCACAAAGCGAACAGAACGCCCCAATGCATCGGGAACCACCAGAATGTCAGAGAAAAGGATGGAGGCATCAAATCCGAACCGACGGATCGGCTGCAACGTTACTTCGGTAGCCAATTCGGGATTGTAACACAGATTGAGGAAGCTTCCTGCTTCCGCTCTTGTTTCCAGATATTCGGGAAGATAACGGCCTGCCTGTCGCATGAGCCAGATTGGAGGTGTCTTCTCGGTTTGCCCATTGAGAACATTCAGCAGGCGCCGGTTGGTTATTGTCTTGGTCACTGTCTTCGTCTCTCTCTTCATCCGGATCTCATCTGAGCATTTTCAATCGGCTTTTCCTATAAAAAGATTCTTAGATTCTAAGATTTGTTTCTTCTTATTGGCAGTGGATTGCGGGATATCTTTTTCGCCCACAATTGAGTCACAGATCGCTTGGAAAACCCTCTCCCATTTCGGCATAGTCTCCTCTATCCGCAAATTGAACAGCGGGGAAAAGTAGATTTTGACCAAGGAATCCAGAAAGCTGGAGCAATGTCAAAACTGAATTATGCGAGGATTAACTGGTAACGAATTTTGCGCACTTTGTGTATTAATTGTTTGTTAACCTAAGTTAATACATGGTTAACGAAAGCGACGCTGCGCAAATGCATTTGGGGATGGCGCTTTGGGAAAAGTGAAGAAAAACTTAAAACGCCGGATTCACCCAACTTTGTCCCCTGAGGCCCATTCGGCTTGGGGAAGAATCAGCCACCGAACTCAAACATACCACCCAATCACGACAAAAAAGTGACAGAAATCAGCCCGAAAATCTGATTGTAGAAATCCTTATCCCGCACTTTTGAGCCTTGGGCATAACCCACCCAGAGCCGCAAAAAGTGCGATTTTGGCAGAAGCTGGCAAGCAGAATCTGCACAGAATCACTCTTAACCAACCGTTAATTTTCGCGCCGTTGATAACCAGAGCCGATAAGGCAGATCGTTCGATTTTGAAACAAATTGATCCTTTTGAATCTGTGAGAAGAATCCACGAGTCCAGCCCTCATCAACAGTTTCCCTTCCGCTTTCTTTGCTCTAAAAAGTGATAAAGTGCTTTTCACATACGGGATCCCTTTGATGACCACCCTTTTGACCAATTCGATGCCTCCTTTGATTCTGGCCTCCAAAAGCCAGTCCCGGGCCACCCTTTTGTCCAATGCTGGCCTGACTTTTGCGTGTGAGACCGCTCAGATTGACGAACGGGCCGCCGAACAACCTCTTATCGAGGCCGGTGGCAGCGCTCAGGACATTGGCGAATTGCTTGCCGAGGTGAAGGCGATGGATGTGTCGAGCCGCAATCCCGGTGCTTTGGTCATCGGGGCGGATCAGACGCTCGGCATTGGCGAGAAGCGATTTAACAAACCGGAAAATGATGCTGCAGCCCGTGCCCAACTTCTTGAAATGGCGGGTAAAAGCCATCAGCTCCATTCGGCAGTGGCCTGTGTGAAAGATGGGGAAACATTGTGGCGTCACGTCTCCACTGCCACCCTGACCATGCGGCCTCTGAGTCCTGAGCAGGTTGGACGCTATATGGCCCGGGTTGGAGAACAGGTCCGCTCCAGCGTCGGCTGCTATCAGCTCGAAGGCTTGGGCGTGCAATTGTTTGAAAAAATTGAAGGCGATTATTTCACCATTCTCGGTCTACCCCTTTTGCCGCTGCTGTCCTATCTGCGAAGCGACCACGGGTTGGAGTTTTAATCGATGATCTATCCGGAAGCGCCCAAAGCCCCCAAAGCATTTGTCATTGGCTGGCCCATTGAACAGTCCAAATCACCGCTCATTCATGGTCACTGGTTGCGTGAGCATGGCCTTGCCGGATCTTATGAAAAGCTTGCGGTCGAGCCAGCAGATCTTGAAATATTCATCGGCTCGTTGCGCGACCGGGGTTATGTTGGCGGCAATGTCACCATACCCCATAAACAGGCGGTCTTGGCCCATGTGGATGTCATTCATGACACCGCCAGGCGCCTTGGTGCGGCCAATACGCTCTGGTTTGAAGATGACAAGCTTCATGTAGACAATACGGACGGCTATGGGTTTCTTGCCAACCTCGATCAACAAGCCCCCGGCTGGGATCAGAAGTCCGCTGGTCATGCGCTGGTCCTTGGGGCTGGTGGTGCCGCCCGTCCTATCATCGACGGTTTGATCAACCGCGGATTTAAGACCGTTACGCTGGTGAATCGAACCCGGGCCCGGGCCGACGAGTTGGCCGCCCTGTTTGCTGAACTTGGCTTTGCCAACCGGGTGGCGGTTGAAGACTGGGAAAAGCGTTCAGTCGCGCTTGAAGGCAAGGACCTGTTGGTCAACACATCCTCTCTGGGCATGGTTGGCCAACCAGCCCTTGAAATCAGTCTTGATGCTTTGCCAACCACCGCTCTGGTGACCGATATCGTCTATAACCCGCTGGAAACCGATTTGCTGGCTGCCGCCCGCACCCGTGGCAATGGTGTGGTGGATGGCCTTGGCATGCTGCTCCATCAGGCTGTGCCGGGCTTTGAGCATTGGTTTGGTCCGCGTCCCAGCGTCACCAAAACCCTTCGTAGCCTGATCCTGGAGGCTTGAGCGATGATCAAAATTGGCCTGACTGGCTCTATCGGGATGGGAAAATCGACGACAGGGCAAATGTTTGTCGAACGTGGCTGCCGCTTGCATGATGCGGATGCAACGGTCCATCGGCTCTATTCGGGCCGAGCCGCCCCTTTGATCGAAGCGGCTTTTCCCGGCACCACAGGCCCTGACGGAGTGGATCGAGCGGCTCTGTCCAAACAGGTGATCGGCAACAGCGACGCAATGGCGAGCCTCGAAGCGATCATTCACCCGCTGGTTCATGAAGAGGAACGCGCTTTTTTCGAAGCCGCCAAGCAGAGCGGTGCAGAAATTGTGGTGCTTGACATTCCCCTGTTGTTTGAAACCAGGGGGGAGGCGCGCGCCGATGTAATTGTCGTTGTCTCTGCGCCAGAAGATGTGCAGCGTGCGCGGGTGCTGGCCCGCCCCGGTATGACCGCAGAGAAATTTCAAGCCATCAAGGCGCGACAGATGCCTGATGCTGAAAAATGCCAGCGGGCTGACTATGTCATCGATACCGGCACCAGTCTTGACGATGCAGCAGAACAGGTGGACAGGGTGCTGGAGGCTATTCGTCAGCGCTTTTCACTTTGAGGCGAATGAAGCATACTCATCGAAAATTTGGCCCCATTATTCGGCCTTTAGGCAGCAAGAGGATTCCATGGCACTCAGAGAGATTGTATTCGATACCGAAACCACCGGGCTCGACCCCTTCACCGGCGACCGGGTGGTGGAAATTGGCTGTGTCGAGTTGATCAATCATCTGCCGACCGAAAACAATTATCACGTCTATATCAATCCCGAACGGGACATGCCTGAAGAGGCCTTCAAGGTGCATGGCCTGTCTGAGGAATTTCTCTCTGACAAACCGAAATTTGCGGCAGTGGCGCAATCCTTCCATGATTTCATCAAGGATACGGTGATCATCGCCCACAATGCCCAGTTTGACGTCAAATTCCTCAATTGGGAGCTGGAAAATGCTGGCTTTCCGAAGATTGATGACAATCTGGTGCGCGATACTCTGGCGATGGCGCGGACAAAATTTCCCGCTGGACCCAACAGTCTCGATGCGCTTTGCAGCCGCTTTGGCATCGACAATACCAAGCGTACCCTCCACGGCGCATTGCTCGATAGTGAGATCCTTGCCGATGTCTATCTCGAACTGATTGGTGGCCGCCAGACAAGCTTGATGCTGGCTGGTGAAGAGGACGATCAGGACAGCAGTGAAGATGGCCAACGGCGGCGTCGCCAAAGGGTTGCTGCCCGTCCACGCCCCAATCCTTTGCCATCTCGCCTGAGCGAGGCGGACCGCGAGGCACATCTGGCCTTCCTGAAGGAAATCAAGGGCGATAGCCTGTGGGCTGATTATCTGCCAGAACTGGCCAAAACCGACAGCGGGCAATAAACATAAGGGCAATCAAGCCCGCCTGCGCGCATACGGATTCACGTGAAACGAATTGTGTCTCCAAGGCACAAACAAAAAAGCCGACCCCAAACAAGGGTCGGCTTTTTCATAAAGTCTGTGCAAGCAGGTCTTACTGCTCGGTCTGGCCTTCGCTTTCTTTGGCAGCCAGTTCCATCATCCGCTGACGATACAGCTGTGCAAAATCGATCGGATCGACATTCAGTGGAGGGAAACCGCCACGCTGGGTCGCATCGGAAATGATCTGACGGGCAAATGGGAACAGCAGACGTGGGCATTCGATCATGACGAACGGATGCAGCTGCTCCTGAGGTACGTTGACGATGGAGAAGATGCCGCCATAAAGCAGTTCTACATTGAACATCACCGTTTCGCCGTCTTTGGCTTCCGCATTCAGCGTCAGCTCGGCTTCGAATTCGGTCTCGGTGATTGGGGTCGCATTGACATTGATCTGGACATTGATGTCCGGGGCATTCTCGCGAGGACGCAGGGAATCCGGTGAATTTGGATTCTCGAAAGACAGATCCTTGATATACTGCGCCAGGATGCGCATGCCAGGAAGCTTCTGTTCTTGGCCCTCGGCAGCGCCGTTTTCTTGTGCGTCGCTCATAAACTTATTCCCGTAAATTGGTTTCTATATACAGGACCCCGGTTCGAGATCCTTCGCTGTCTAGCGCCTAGCATGATGCTCGGCGGGAAACAAGGACAAGGCCCCTGTAGCAGGGGCTTTTACGCCAATTTGCCCATCTTTCCCCCCGACAAGCGAGGCAAGGATGACCAAAATGACCGATCCCTGTTCAGGATTTTTCCCAAGGGGACTGGCCGTCCTTGGAATCTTTTTTTCCATCCGACGGCTTGGCTTCGATGGCTTCATGATCGGTGACTTCATTGAAATCCCCTTCATCAAGATCAATCACCGAAGAGTCTTTTGACCCTTTGCCTTTGGGTCCTGTATCGGTTGAGGAATAGCTATAGCTGCGATAATAGGTGCCGCCCGCATTGCCGCTGGAAAAGCCAGACTGCGTTGCGCCAACATTGACCAGAGTGATCCGGCTTTTGAAAAAGGCAAAAATTCCGTCGCGAATGGTCGGAACCAGCAAAAGGAAGCCGAATGTATCGGTGACAAAGCCCGGTGTCAGCAGCAGCAGGCCGGCGGCCAGCAACATCACCCCATGGGCCAGCTCCTTACCCGGTACGCGGCCAGCATTCATCTGCCCTTGCGCCTGAGAGAGCAAGGCGAAACCCTGACGTCGGAGCAGAATGGTGCCAATCACGGCTGTGAGCACAATGCCAAGCAGGGTATTGATGACGCCGATTTGCTCGCCAACCAAAATAAAGACCCCGATTTCCAGCACAGGGATGATCAAAAGCAGGAATGGGATGAACGGAAACAGCGATTTTTGCATCGTAATCAAAAATACTCCAATGAGGGTGCGCTTTTTTTGGGGCTGGCCTGTATCCTTTCTGGATTTGCCGACGCCTCTCCCCTACATATAGAAAGAATTGTAAAACTTGCAGGCTTTTTCTGCAAAAAACGAATGGATTAAGGCTAACTCTATGTCCGATGTCTTCGGTTTCGATATCACATCCATCATTTTCCTCGTGATTGCGGTTGTGCTTTTCCTGCGTCTACGAGATGTTCTTGGCACGCGCACCGGTAATGAAGCGGATCCCTATGATCCTTATTCCGATCCGGAAAGCAAACGCCAAGGTGAGGCCCCACGCGCGGATGATGTGGGCGACAATGTCATTTCCTTGCCGGGCCGGGCCCAGACAGAGGAAATGGAAGCCGAGGAAAAGGCGCAGCGTCTGGAAAAGATCGCGCCGGAAGGCTCGCCACTCAATGCTGCGCTCACTCATCTGATGTCGGTCGACAAGAGCTTCGATCCGGAATCTTTCATGGCAGGTGCGCGCTCTGCCTATGAGATGATTGTCACCGCCTATGCCGAAGGCGATCGCCGCACCTTGAAAAAGTTGCTGGCCGGTGATGTCTTTGCAGGCTTCATCAAGGCGCTTGATGAGCGGGATGAACAGGGCCTGCGGGTCGATTTCACCTTCATCGGGATCAACAAGTCCTCGATTGTCGAGGCGGAACTGGCCGGTGGAGAAGCGCAGATCACCGTGCGCTTTGTTTCCTCCATCACCTCTTGCACCAAGGATGACATCGGACATGTGGTGGAAGGCGACCCGAATGCCATTGACGAAGTCACCGATATCTGGACCTTTGCCCGCGACGTAACCAGCCGCAATCCGAACTGGAAGCTGATCGGCACGGAATCGGCTCAATAACAAAAGCGGGCAAGTGATTGCCGCCATGCTGCCAACCGGGCCCCTTTCCATTGATGGATTTGCGGGCCCGTTTGATGAGAAGAAGGAAAAACCGAAATGATGGCTGGTCTGACCCGGACTGACTATGAAAGCCTTTCCGGTTGGTCTGGCCACGACCATGGGGCAGCATTTGCCGCCTTTAGGCATTCTGCCCCTTTCCTGATTGACCATCCACCAACCAGTCGCCACCCGGCTATTGCCGTTGATGATTTGCTCGCTGTGGCAAAGGCTGCCCTTGCCTTGCCCTCAGATTTGCCCCGGGCTGACGCGCGACGCTTTTTCGAGCGCAGCTTTGTGCCCTTCACCATCGATGGCGAAGGGTTGCTGACCGGCTATTATGAGCCGGAGTTTGACGCGCGCCTTGTGCCTGATGCGGAGTTTCGCTTTCCGCTCCATCGCCGTCCGTCCGATCTGGTCAGCCTCAAGGCAGAGGAAGCGTTGGCGTGCGGCTTTACGGAAGAGACCAGTTTCGCCCGCAAGCGAGAGGGCAAAATCACCCTGCATCTGAACCGCGCCGAGATTATGGCCGGTGGCCTTGAGGGTCAGGGGCTGGAATTCCTTTGGCTCAAAGATCCCTTTGAGGCCTATATCATTCATATACAGGGCTCCGCCCGCCTGCGCCTCGCAGATGGCCAGACCATGCGCATCGCTTTTGACGGAAAATCCGGCCATCCCTATCAATCCTTGGGCAAATTGCTGATTGAAGAGGGTCATTTCACCCCCGATTCAATCTCTATGGACGCTCTGATTGCCTATCTGCGGGCTATGGGTGAGGATGGCACGCGCTATCTGGCTCGCAATCCCTCCTATATCTTTTTCAAACCGCTAGAAGATTCCTTGCCAAGCAGCCCGGATACAGGCCCGATATCCGCAGCCCACGTGCCTTTGTTGCCCCTGCGCAGCATCGCGGTTGACCGCCATCTACACACATTCGGCCTGCCCTTCTGGATCGAGACCGCATTGCCTTCGCTTGACACGGCGCAGATTGCTCCCTTCACCCAGCTGGTTCTGGCTCATGATACGGGCTCCGCCATCAAGGGCTTGGCCCGTGCCGATCTGTTCTGTGGCAGTGGCGAGGCGGCGGGGCAGCTGGCAGGCTGTCTCAAGCAACAGGCTCGTTTCACCTGCCTTGTGCCTTTAGGCGCGAAGGAGCAGGCCAATGGCTAAAAAGCCCCTTCTCAATCAAAAGGATCTCAAGCTCTGGCAGAAAGTCGCGGACACCGTCACCCCGATGGAAGGAAAATCCGCTGAATTGAAAGCCCTGATTGAACATATGGATCAGCGGTCCCAGCTTGATCCGATCAATCAGCCTGACCCGGATCATCCGGTTCAGCACCGCCGCGCCAGTGAGGATGACATGCTGAACCTCAAGAAGGCTGGTATGGGCGGCAATGGCAAAAGCCGCTCGCAACCGTTGCCAGCGCTCAGCCCAATCGACCGGAAGGAAAAAAAGCGCATCGTCCGGGGCCGCGCTTTTATCGATTCCCGCATCGACCTGCACGGTATGACCCAGCGCGAGGCCCATTCTGCCCTGTTTGGTTTCCTGCGCAGCGCCCACAGCCAGGGCCACAAGCATGTTCTGGTGATCACCGGCAAGGGAAGCCGGGGAGACACCGAAACCTACTCTGTCGGGCCTGAGAAGGGCGTTCTGCGCCGCGTGGTGCCCAAATGGTTGTCCGAACCGGAAATCAGATCGCTGATTGTCGGTTTTGAAGAAGCGCACCGGACACTCGGTGGCGCAGGTGCCTTGCATGTGCGCTTGAGAAAACGGGGCAAATCAGGATAAAATACCTAAAGCCTGACACGATTGAAGCTCGAACCGGGCCTGTAAAGCCCTTTGAGGACGGTGATACATGACCCCGTTTGGTGCAAAGCTGCGGCGCATGAGGCAGGAACGCAACATTTCCCTCAAGGAAATGGCGGAGCGACTGGAAGTTTCCAGCGCCTATCTATCCGCGCTCGAACATGGCAAGCGCGGCAAGCCGACCTGGTTTCTCATTCAGCGGATCATCGGCTATTTCAACGTGATTTGGGATGAAGCGGAAGAATTGCAGCGTCTGGCGGAGATTTCGGATCCGAATCCAACGGTCCGCACCGCAGGTCTTGATCCCAAAGCGACCGAACTGGCCAATCTTCTGGCCGAGCGGATTAATGTGCTTTCCCACGACAGTCTGGACGCCTTGATCCTGCAGCTGCGCGCTGCCTCGTCGCGAGATCGGAGCATGGGTAGCCCCGACCTCAGGGATCAGCTCTGAGCCGCCAATCCCGATTTAGAGGATATAGCGGCTAAGATCGGTATTCTTGGCCAGAGCACCAATATGTTCACGAACAAAATCACCGGTAATTTCAATAACTTCACCCGGTTTATCCGGTGCGTCGAAGGAAATATCCTCCAGAATTTTCTCCATCACCGTCTGTAGGCGGCGGGCACCGATATTCTCAACCGAGCTGTTCAGATCAACCGCAATATCGGCAATCGTCTCGATCGCATCATCGCTGAAGCTCAATGTCACCTCTTCGGTAGCCATCAGTGCACTATATTGTTTCGGCAGATTGGCTTCGGTCTCGGTGAGAATGGCGCGGAAATCATCCTTGGTCAAAGCATTCAACTCGACACGAATCGGCAAACGACCCTGAAGCTCTGGCAAGAGGTCCGAGGGCTTTGCCACATGGAAGGCGCCTGACGCGATGAAGAGAATATGATCGGTCTTCACCGGTCCATATTTCGTTGTCACCGTGGTGCCTTCGATCAGTGGCAGCAAATCGCGCTGGACCCCTTCCCGAGAAACATCCGCCCCGCCCCGGCCATCCTGAGCACAGATCTTGTCGATCTCGTCAAGGAAGACAATGCCGTTATTTTCTACCAAGGAAATCGCTTCCGAAACAACTTGATCCTCATCAAGCAGCTTGTCCGATTCCTCGGTGATCAGAAGCTCGTAGGATTCCTTCACCGACACCCGGCGCGTTTTGGTTCTCTCCCCAAAAGCCTTGCCGAACATGTCCGACAAATTCATCACCCCCATGGAGCCCCCTGGCATGCCGGGAATTTCGAAATTTGACATGGGCGATGAGGTGTCGCGCACCTCGACATCGATTTCCTTGTCATCAAGCAGCCCGTCACGCAGCTTTTTGCGGAAACTGTCGCGGGTGGCAGTCCCTGCACCCGGCCCGACCAGAGCATCCAGCACCCGATCCTCAGCCGCCCCATGGGCCTTGGCCTTCACATCCTTGCGACGACTTTCCCGGGTCAGCATGATGCCGCTTTCGATCAGATCGCGAACAATCTGGTCCACATCACGCCCGACATAGCCAACTTCTGTGAATTTCGTCGCCTCGATCTTCATGAAAGGAGCATTGGCGAGTTTTGCCAACCGTCGGGAAATCTCCGTCTTGCCGACGCCCGTCGGCCCGATCATTAGAATATTCTTCGGCAGAACCTCTTCCTTGAGGCTGTCCTCAAGCTGTTGCCGACGCCAGCGATTGCGCAGCGCGATGGCCACCGCCCGTTTGGCTTCTTTCTGGCCGACAATGAAGCGGTCCAGTTCGGACACGATTTCGCGCGGGGAAAAGTTGGTCATTATTCAAACTCCTGAGCATACCGGACCATCACCTGCACGCGTCCATTCCTGGTGTCGACTTCGTGCGATTGTTTCAGTCCGGCCTTTTCATAAGCCCTTATGGCAAAGATGTTGGTTGCATGCGGGTCAACCAGAACAGCAGGAACACCTTCTCCAAAAAGCTTTGTCATCATCATTTCCATGAACCGGGGACCCAGACCTATTCCGACCTTTTCCTTCGGTCCGATAAATTGGTCCAATCCCACAGTTCCAACAGGCAGTGGTTCGTTCGGCGTTGAACAAAGAGAAATCACTTCATCCCCTTCTGCATCAAGCTGGCAAACCTGGATATAGGCAAATGGATCGCGGTCAACTGAGACAATCAAAGGCCGGACGCTTTCGTCCGCAAGATGCCTTTCAATCTTCGCGATCGCGCGATCCGCAGGATCCCACCATCTTGCAACATGCGGCTCTGAGAGCCATGTCAGCAGAAGAGGAAAATCCTCCTTTGTAACGGGCCGAAAGGAAATCTCGCCCCTATTCGGCATCAAGCACTTCTACCGTCAGATTGCCGTTGGTATAGACGCAAATGTCCGCGGCAATCCCCATGGCCTTGCGGGCAATGGCTTCGGCTTCCATGTCGGTATCCATCAAGGCCCGCGCTGCGGCCAACGCATAATTGCCGCCCGACCCGATGGCTGTGACCCCGTCTTCGGGCTCCAGCACGTCTCCCGTGCCGGTCAGCACCAGCGAAACATTCTTGTCGGCCACAATCATCATCGCTTCCAGACGGCGCAAATAGCGGTCCGTGCGCCAATCCTTGGCCATGTCGACACAGGCGCGGGTCAATTGTTCGGGATATTGCTCCAATTTCGCTTCCAGCCGTTCAAACAGGGTGAAGGCATCAGCGGTTGCTCCGGCAAATCCGGCAATCACATTGCCCTTGCCCAGCGGCCGTACCTTGCGGGCATTGCCCTTTATGACCGTCGCACCAAGGCTCACCTGCCCGTCGCCGGCAATGACAACCTTGTCACCCTTGCGAACGGTTATGATGGTCGTGCCGTGCCAGACAGGCACATTCGGATTGTTTGAACTATGATCACTCATTCTGTCATCCCTGTTGCGGCCAAATCAGAGCCCGCTCCGGCTTGATTGGAAATCTGTGTCTTATGTAGGCGTCGTTGATCGACTTTCAATCAGCCCTTTTGTGTGAGCTTTATACCCTTGTGAGGGGCTTCTAAAGGATTCATTGTGCCTCTTTGCGCATGGTGGTGCCATATTCGTGCGGAAATGCGCAACAATGGCGTTAGAAATTGCCCCTGTTGATTCAATTAGCGCATTGAGGCCTATGGATTTGTAAAGAATGCCCTGATACATAAAGGATTGCCCGGCAAGGTCAGAACCCATAGCGACCGCGCAACCATGCGAAAAGGGGCGCTTTGGCCGGGGAAATGCCATATTAGGTCCACGCAAAGGAAAGCATCTATGCGCAAGGCAACGATCAATCGCAAGACCAACGAAACCGATGTCGCCCTGTCCATCAATCTTGATGGCACCGGCAGCTATAAGATCGACACCGGTGTTGGTTTCCTCGATCACATGATTGATCAGCTTTCCCGCCATTCCCTGATTGACATGGAAATCAAGGTCAAGGGTGACCTGCATGTGGATGCCCATCATACCACCGAGGATGTCGGCATCGCGCTGGGTCAGGCTTTGAAGCAGGCGCTCGGCGACAAAAAGGGCATCACCCGCTATGCCGATGCCCACCTGCCGATGGATGAAACCATGACCCGCGCCGCCGTTGACGTGTCCGGTCGGCCGTTTTTTGTCTGGGATGTGACCTTCACCAAGGACAAGATCGGTGATTTCGATACCGAACTGTTCGAGGAATTCTTTAACGCTTTTGCCCAGAATTCCGGGATTACCCTGCATATTGCCAATCTCTATGGCCGCAACAATCACCATATTGCCGAAAGCTGCTTCAAGGCCGTGGCGCGCGCTCTGCGTCAGGCGATTGAGCTTGACCCGCGTCAGGCTGACCGTGTGCCTTCCACCAAGGGAACACTGAATGGCTGACGGATCCGCCAGCTTTCCGACCCGTCCTCTGGCCCGTCAGAATGCAATGGCAATGTCGTTCACAGATATCAGATGAAAGGTGGCAGGATGCCCTCCTACACCATTTATGAAAAGCCCGGCCTGCCCCCTCACGAGGCGATTGATTCGGCGGTCCTCATCAAGGATCACTATTCTATCTTTGCCTTCATGCTGCCTGCTGTCTGGATGTTGGTGCAGCGGCTTTGGTGGATTCTGTTGGTCTATATCATCATATTGATACCCGTTGCGGCGATTGAAAGCATGTTGCCTGTCTGGGCGGGCATGCTGATTACCCTGTTGATGAACTTGTGGATCAGCCTTGAGGCCCCCAACATGATTGGCTGGTCTCTGCGCAACAAGGGGTATGTGGAGGTGGCAAGCCTTTATGCCGAGGATCTGCAGCATTGTGAGCATCGCTATGTGACGGCCCGACTGGCAAATGCGGAAGACGCACCACTGTCAGCGTTGAAAACGGCATCCGGGCCACTCAATGGGCCAAAACCATTGCCAAACCAGAGCAAAAGCGGCTATGTCGCGCTCAAGGACAAAATGAGGGACACAGGGACCAGTGAGCCGATCATCGGCCTCTTCCCCGCGCCAAACCGGTCCCGGGAGACGTAAAGACCATGCGCATAGCGATTATTGATTATGGTTCGGGCAACCTCTGTTCCGCTGCCAAGGCATTTGAGCGCGCCGCCCGCGAAGGGGGCGTGAATGGAGAGGTGCTTGTAACCTCCAATCCCGATGACGTGCGGTCTGCTGACCGGATTGTCCTGCCCGGTGTTGGCGCCTTTGCGGATTGTCGCGCGGGACTGGATGCCGTTGACGGGATGACGGATGCCCTCAAAGAGGCGGTGCGTGTCGATGGCAAGCCATTCTTTGGCATTTGCGTCGGCCAGCAATTGCTTGCCGATCGGGGCTTGGAACATGGCACCACCGAGGGTCTTGGCTGGATTGCGGGCGACGTTGTGGCGATTGAACCGCAGGATCCGGCGCTGAAAATCCCGCATATGGGCTGGAACACCGTATCCGTTCTGAAGGATCATCCGCTCTGGGAAGGCATTCCAACCGGCCCGGATGGCCTGCATGCCTATTTCGTTCACTCCTACCACCTGCAGCCAACCCATGCTGACGACCTGCTGGCAACCTGCGATTATGGCCAGACCGTCACCGCCATGGTTGGTCGGGACAATTATGTCGGCACCCAGTTCCACCCTGAAAAGAGCCAGAAGCTGGGGCTGGCGCTGATTTCGAATTTCCTGCGCTGGAGACCATAATGATCATCTTTCCTGCAATTGACCTCAAGGATGGTCAATGTGTCCGACTGAAGCTCGGAGACATGGATCAGGCGACGATTTTCAATGACAATCCCGGCGCACAGGCCAAAAGCTTTCAGGATCAGGGGTTTGAATGGCTCCATGTGGTCGATCTGAATGGTGCCTTCGCGGGGAAATCGGAAAACAGCGCAGCAGTCGAGAGTATTTTGGCCAGCACCACCAATCCGGTCCAGCTCGGTGGCGGCATCCGCGATCTTGCTGGCATCGAGCATTGGCTCGGCAAGGGCATCCGCCGGGTGATTCTGGGTACGGTTGCCGTGCGGGATCCGGCTCTGGTCAAGGAAGCATGCAAGCAGTTCCCGGGCCGGGTGGCTGTCGGCATTGATGCCAAGGGCGGTAAGGTGGCGGTTGAAGGCTGGGCGGAAACCTCCCAGCTGACCGCGATTGACCTCGCTCGTCAGTTCGAAGATGCAGGCGTTGCCGCCATCATCTATACCGACATTGATCGCGATGGCATCCTGACTGGCCTCAATATCGATTCAACCCTTGAGCTGGCCCGTGCCGTCTCAATTCCGGTTATTGCTTCGGGTGGGCTCGCCTCGATTGACGATGTCAAACGGCTGGTCGAGCCGGATTGCGCCATTCTCGAAGGGGCGATCACCGGTCGCGCCCTCTATGATGGCCGCCTTGACCCTGCTGAAGCGCTCGCCCTGATCAAGGCAGCCAAGGAAGGGGAGAAGTAACATGCTCAAAGCCCGCGTAATTCCCTGCCTTGACGTCAAGGATGGCCGAGTGGTCAAGGGTGTCAATTTCGTTGATCTCAAGGATGCCGGTGATCCGGTGGAAAGCGCCAAGGCCTATGACGCCGCCGGTGCCGACGAATTGTGCTTTCTCGACATCACAGCCAGTCACGAAAATCGCGACACAATCTTTGATGTGGTCCGCCGGACGGCCGAAGCATGCTTCATGCCCGTCACCGTCGGTGGCGGCATCCGCACCACTGACAATATCCGTGATCTGTTGAAAGCCGGCGCTGACAAGGTTTCGATCAACACCGCCGCGGTTTTGCGCCGTGAGTTCATCAAGGAAGCGGCGGAAAAATTCGGCGCCCAGTGCATTGTCGCCTCTGTCGATGCCAAGCGTGTGTCCAAGCAGGGAGAAACCCCGAAATGGGAAATCTTCACCCATGGTGGCCGCACCCCGACCGGCATTGACGCGATTGAATATGCCCAGGAAGTCGTCGATCTTGGTGCAGGTGAAATCCTGCTGACCTCAATGGACCGTGACGGCACCAAAATCGGTTTCGATATCGAATTGACCCGCAAGATTGCTGACATGATCACCGTTCCCGTGATTGCATCTGGCGGTGTTGGCACCCTTGATCATCTGGTCGAAGGGGTGCGTGATGGTCATGCGACAGCCGTGCTCGCTGCCTCCATATTCCATTTTGGGGAATTTTCCATTCAGCAAGCCAAGGCCCATATGGCCGCGGCAGGGATTCCCATGCGCATGGATATGGACAAATAGGACAAGAAGGACAGCCTGATGGCAAATTTCACTCTCAATGATCTCGAAGCGATCATTGCACAGCGTGCGGCTTCCTCGGATGAAAAGTCCTACACGCGCAAACTGATTGGCAAAGGCGTCGGCAAATGCGCCCAAAAGCTTGGCGAGGAAGCGGTCGAATCCGTCATCGCTGCAATGAAGGGCGACAAGGCGGAGCTGACTTCGGAAACGGCTGATCTGTTTTATCACCTGCTGGTGGTGCTGAATATTTCCGGTGTCAAGCTGGATGACGTGATGGACGAACTGGCCCGCCGCACTGGCCAGACGGGGCTGGAAGAAAAAGCCGCCCGCAAACCAGACTGAAAACGGCACAAAGCGCACGATTCCGCTCGCTCATTTCACGTGAATCATTTCCCAAAATCCGTGCAATTGCAAAGGTTACGCAATAACACGCATACTTATTGCCAATTGCACGCAATGGGTCAAATGAAGCACTGCAAGAGCGAAAAAGGCAGATTGCTGCGCTTTCCTCTCCCTGCCGCTGGCGTTGCCAAGAAGGCTCTACCGCCTCAAAGGCGGCAAAAGGGATAGGTTTTGAGATCAATCAACATCGGCATCATCGCTTGGGTCTAGAGTGGCCGCGATTGATCGAAGAAAGCCGAAATGAGCATCAAACTGCTTGAGAGTCATTGGCTTGGATGATCAAGGCAGGATGCTTGGGGGAATGACCTGATATGGAACTGGTCGACCGGGCACCGGGGAACGAGACAATGGAACAAATGGCACGGCGGAATTTATCCCCCTATCGTGCATTTACCAACGAAGAATGGGCTACGCTGCGTGCTGACACGCCCATGACGTTGACCAATGTGGATCTGGAGCGCATCAAGAGCCTTCATGAACCGATCTCTCTGGAAGAGGTTGAGGAAATCTACCTGCCTCTCTCCAGATTGCTTAGCTATTATGTCGAATTTGCCAAGGGCCTGAACAATGCCACCCAGCATTTTCTCGGCACCAATGAGCCCAAAACCCCTTTCATCATCGGGGTGGCTGGCTCGGTCTCCGTCGGCAAATCAACCACGGCCCGTCTGCTGCAGGCGCTGCTGTCCCGTTGGCCCGCCAGTCCCAAGGTGGATCTGGTCACCACCGACGGCTTTCTGTTGCCCAATGCGGTGCTGAATGCCGAAGGACTGATGCAACGCAAGGGCTTTCCGGAAAGCTATGATCGTACAGCGATCCTGCAATTTCTGACCGACATCAAGACCGGCAAGCGCAATGTCCGGGCTCCGGTCTATTCCCACTTCTATTATGACGTGATGCCGGACGAAGGCGTGATCATCGATCAGCCCGACATTTTGATCCTGGAAGGCTTGAATGTGTTGCAGACTGGCTTGCTGCCCAATGACGGCAAAGCCATTCCCTTTGTCTCTGATTTCTTCGACTTCTCGATTTATATCGATGCGGAAGAGGATATGCTGCATCGCTGGTATATCGAGCGTTTCAAGCGCCTGCGCGAAACCGCTTTCCGCGATCCCGGCTCCTATTTCCATCGCTATTCGACCTTGACCGATGAAGAAGCCGAGGAGACGGCGAACCGCCTCTGGACCACCATCAACCTAGTCAATTTGCGTGAAAATATTTTCCCGACCCGTCCGCGTGCCGATCTGCTGTTGGGCAAGGATGAGACCCACGCCATCAAGACGGTTCTGCTTCGCAAGCTATAGAATGTCAGTAATTTCAAAGTTTAATGCGGAAACGAAACAAAAAAGGCGGCTTTCAAGCCGCCTTTTTTCATGGCCATTCAATATGGCTTAGATGAGACCCGCCTGTGTAGCCGCCTGCTTCATATCATGCTCTGGCCTCGGGCCAATATGCTGGATAACTTCAGAGGCGCAGAAATTGCCCAAGGTCGCGCATTTCTCAAGACTGAAGCCGTTGGAAAGACCGAACAGGAAGCCTGAAGCATAAAGGTCCCCTGCCCCGGTGGTGTCCACCAGTTCGCGGATCTTGCAGGCTTCGACATAAATCGTCTCGTCGCCGGATACGATCACCGAGCCTTCGCTGCCCAGCGTAATGGCGGCAAGCTTGGCATCCTTGCGAATGGCATTGAGTGCGGTCACCCGGTCTGCGGTCTGATAAAGCGCTTTCACTTCCGGCTCGTTGGCAAACATGATATCGACCTGCTTGCTCTGGATCAGATCGAGAAACTCCTCCCGGAAGCGATCCACACAGAAACTGTCTGACAGAGTGATGGACACCTCGCGCCCCGCTTCATGGGCAATGCGGGCCGCCTTGCGGAAAGCGTTTTTGGCATTTTCCTTGTCCCACAAATAGCCTTCCATATAGGTAATGCCGGAATTGGCGACCACTTCGGGATCAATATCCGCTTCACCCAGCTCGACACAGGCACCCAGAAACGTGTTCATCGTCCGTTCGCCATCCGGCGTGATCAGGATCATCGAACGTGCCGTCGGTGCCCCGTCGACCAGTGGTGCTGTATCGAAATGCGCCCCCAGCGATTGCATGTCGTGGGTAAAGATGCTGCCCAACTGATCATTGGCTACTTTGCCGCAATAGGCGGGATGGCCGCCAAGGCTGGCAATGCCGAAGATGGTGTTGCCAGCGCTGCCACCAGACGCCTCGATGGCCGGGCCCATGCGGGAATAGAGATATTCGGCACGATCAGCATCAATCAGGTTCATCGATCCCTTATGCAGATCTTCTGCAACGAGAAAGTCATCATCGGTGCGCGAGAGCACATCGACAATGGCATTCCCGATTCCCAAAATGTCATATTTTGCTGCTGTCATGCTGAACTCCGGCTCGCATTTGAGGCCATGGCCAAGAAGAAACGAGCCTTCCTTTCGGTTTTGAAGTGTTTGAAGTCGGCGGCAGTATAATAAGGCAGCTTTGTTTGGCAACCGCCAAAAGGGGTGAACAGCCCTTGCGCTGGCGCTTTTACCCGCCTATGTGATTCAGGAACATCCTCAAAATCTGCGAGAGTCCTGACATCCATGGTTGCCTCAGCCCTGTTGGCCTTCAATCAGCTATTCACCAAGCCGTTCCGTTCTGTCCTTTGGAAAATGCTCGGCATCACCTTGCTGCTGCTGGCACTCGTCTGGGTGGGCATGCGCGAAGGCATCGATTATTTGCTGACCCTGGAGGACTTCCTGCCTGGCTGGGCCGAGTCGGCAGCCTCCATCATCACATCGCTGGGGCTGTTTTTTGGTCTCTGGTTTCTGATTATCCCCGTGTCCACCGTGGTTGCGAGCTTGTTCCTTGATGAAGTCAGTCGAACGGTAGAGGATCGGCATTATCCACATGAAGCCCATGGCCGCGATCTGCCGCTTGGCGAAGCGATTGTCCAGACCTTGCGCTTTTTGCTCGTGGTGATCGGCGTAAACCTGGTTGTGCTGCTGCTCATCCCCTTCCTTGGCCTTGGCGTGCCACTCTTTTTCGTCGCCAACGGCTATTTGCTCGGTCGGGAATATTTCGAGCAGGCCGCCTTGCGCTTCCGCTCCGGGGCCGAAGTGAAGGAATTGCGCAGCCGCTATGGCGGCCGGATCTTTATCGCAGGTCTGCTGATTGCCGGTTTCATCGCCGTACCACTTCTGAACCTGCTGACCCCGCTATTCGCAACCGCCTTCATGGTTCACGTCCATAAAAGGCTGACCGGATCAAAGCCCGTCAATACCGATTGATGTCATCTGACAGCTAGAGTGGGCCTGAGTGGGTTTGAGCGGCGAGGCTAGAGCACTTCTCCGGTCTTGTCCGGCTCACTTAGCTTATTCTCGTAGGAATCAAGCTCGACAATCGGCGCGGGCACCGAATAGGTCTTGTCCTTGAAGCGACAGAGATCGGCGACAATGCACTGCTTGCAATCGGGTTTGCGGGCCTTGCAGACATAGCGCCCATGCAGGATCAGCCAATGATGGGAATGCCGGACATATGGCTCCGGAATGACCTTCTCGAGCGCCATCTCCACTTCTTCGACCGTCTTGCCCGGTGCCAGTTCCAGCCGATTGGCCAGTCGGAAAATATGGGTATCGACGGCAATGGTCGGCTGACCGAAAAAGATATTCAACACCACATTGGCGGTTTTGCGCCCCACACCGGGCAGGCTGACCAGCGCATCGCGGTCAGCAGGCACCTCGCCGCCAAACTCATCAAGCAGCTTTTGGCTCAGCAGAATGACATTCTTGGCCTTGTTGCGATAAAGCCCGATGGTCCTGATATAGTCGCGAACAGCCTCTTCACCGAGCGCCACCATCTTTTCCGGGCTGTCCGCCACGGCAAAGAGCGGCCCTGTTGCCTTGTTGACCCCCACATCGGTGGCCTGCGCTGAGAGAACCACCGCCACCAGCAAGGTGTAAGCGTTGGTATAGTCCAGCTCCCCGCGTGGATTGGGCCGTTGGCGCGAAAAGCGGTCAAACAGAGCATCGATATCCTCTTTCGGCATATTGCTCCATTTGCGCCGCCGCACAGGCTTTTTTGCCGCTGGCTTTTTCTTCGACGCATTCAGGGCTTTGGTTGCTTTTGCGCCTTTGTTCTTTGCTGGCTTTGGGGCAGGCGTCGCATCGTCCGCTTGGTCGGTCAAGGTCTTCATCCTTTCTCGAAAGTCTGCCTCAATCTTTAGGCTCCCGAGCGTTGAGGATGCAAGTCTCTTTCCCATCAGCAATCCAAATCGAAGGCGCTTGCGAAAAATACTATGGGAAAATACGTAAGTTTTGCTAAACTGGTTTCATGGCAGTCCATGATGAAGCAAACGCACCCCGCTTTGATGAGACCGAACCCTATTTTGATGCCATTCTCCATCCCTACCGATCACTGGGACGGAATGGCTTCATAGGGTTGATGATCTTTGTCGGCCTGATGCTATTGATTGCTTCTGTTCCTTTTTATCTGATGGGTGCCTGGCCAGTCCTTGGCTTTGCCGGTCTGGATATCCTGCTGTTATGGTGGGCTTTTCGCTGCAATTATCGCGAAGCCAGAGCGACCGAGCAGATTCGCATCACCCATCGTGATGTCAGCATCACCCGCACCTGTCCCAAAGGCCGGCAGACCCAAGTCTCCTTCAATCCCTATTGGGTGCGGGTGGAGACACGCAAAGAGGAAGATCGCGGCATGACGGAGCTGCACCTCACGTCCCATGGCAATCGCGTCGAAATCGGAGCCTTTCTCCATGCCTGCGAGCGCGAAAGCCTCGCCATAGCGCTGCAAAGCGCGTTGTTGGCAGCAAAAAACGGAGCCGCGCAAGTTTCGGGTGGTTGAAAGGCACGGCAGACGCTACCATTTGCGCCACCGACCGAGGAGATTGCCAACAATGGATGCGTGCATGACGAGCCAGAGCCTACCAAAGATTCTGCCCCTGACGACAGATCTGCCGATCCTGACCGACGCCCAGTCCAGCCGGATTGATGCAGAGGAGGCTTTGCGTGACTACGACACCATTCGCCGCTCGATCGAATATCTCACCCATCATTGGCGCACCCAGCCCAGTCTTGAGAGGCTGGCCGATCATGTCGGACTGTCTCCCCACCATCTGCAACGGCTATTCACCCGCTGGACTGGCGGTCTGTCTCCAAAGGGCTTTGTGCAAGCGGTAACCCTCGATCATGCAAAGGAATTGCTTGATCAGTCCGTATCCGTAATGGATGCGGCCTTCGAAGTGGGCCTGTCGGCCCCATCACGGTTGCATGATCTCTTTGTCACCCATGAGGCCATTACACCGGGCGCCTACAAGGCCAAGGGGGCCGGGCTCGCCATTGACTATGGATTTCACCCCAGCCCGTTTGGTGTCGCTCTGGTGATGGTGACCACCCACGGTCTCGCAGGACTAGCCTTCGCCGATCCGGGCGAGGAGAAAAAGGCCCTCGAAGACATGATGGGCCGCTGGCCGAATGCCATCTATCAGGAAAATTCCGCCGCCACCCAGAGCTATGTCCACCGAATTTTTGATCCCCAAGCCTGGGTTGAAGAGCAGCCTTTGCGGATCACCCTGATCGGCACGGATTTTGAGGTACGTGTCTGGGAAATGCTGCTCAGGATCCCGTTGGGCAACATGACCACCTATTCCGATGTCGCTGAGCGGATCGGCAATCCCAAGGCTGCCCGCGCTGTCGGCACGGCGGTTGGCAAGAACCCGATTTCTTTTGTCGTGCCCTGCCATCGCGTTGTCGGCAAGGGTGGCTCGATCTGCGGCTATCACTGGGGACTGACTAGAAAACGCGCCATTCTGGGCTGGGAATCCGGACAGGTTGGCGATCTCTAGCCAGATCTTTCCTTTTGTCTCCCGCATCAGCCAGATACAAAAAAGGGCAGCCAAAGCTGCCCTTTTCGAGTCCGAACCGAAATAGGAAATTCCTAAAGTTCGATGACTTCTTTGGATGCGACGCTGGTGTCATCGTTGAATTTGTAGATCATCGGAACACCGGTGCCCAGATTGACGTTGAGGATTTCCTCTTTGGTCAAGCGGTCAAGCACCATCACGATGGAGCGCAGGGAGTTGCCGTGGGCTGCGCACAGAACGGTCTTGCCGGACATGACCTGTGGCAGCAGGTCGGTGATGAAGTAAGGCAAGGTACGCGCTGCGGTGTCTTTCAGACTTTCGCCGCCCGGAGGAGGCACGTCGTAAGACCGGCGCCAGATGTGAACCTGTTCTTCGCCCCATTTCACACGGGCATCATCCTTGTTCAGACCAGCCAGATCGCCATAGTCACGTTCATTGAGAGCCAGATCGCGGATGGTTTCCAGATCGGATTGTCCGACGCCATCAAGAATATGCTGGCAGGTTTTCTGGGCACGCTGCAGATCAGAAGTGAAGGCGATATCGAACTTCATGCCCAGCTCGTTGAGCTTTTTGCCAGCAGCAATTGCTTCAGCATGGCCCTGCTCGGTGAGGTCAGGATCCTTCCAGCCAGTAAAAAGATTTTTCAGATTCCATTCACTCTGGCCATGACGCACCAGCACTAGTGTCCGTTCCATAGGATCTACTCCTTCACAGTCAACGACAACGGCATCCCGGCTTACATTGAGCTCACCTCAAAAGGATGCATAGGGTAACAAGGGTTCAAGCAAGCTTTGTCAGCAGATCGACCGCGCCAAGGGCTTGCAAATGGGTCTTTCAGGCCAGATCACTTATGGCCAATTTAGTTAAGGCCGAGCACATCCATCATTGTATAATAGCCGATCGGCTTGCCATGGGCCCAGCGAGCGGCCTTGACAGCACCACGGGCAAAGATTGACCGATCCTGAGATTTGTGGGTCAACTCGATCCGCTCGCCCTCTCCGGCAAAGATCACCGTATGCTCGCCAATCACCGACCCGCCGCGCAAGGTGGCAAAGCCGATGGAGCCCCGCTCCCGCGCACCGGTGATGCCTTCGCGCGCCATCACGGCATTGCCATGCAAGTCGATGCCGCGTCCTTCGGCAGCGGACTGACCAAGCAGCAAAGCGGTACCAGACGGCGCGTCCACTTTGTGTTTGTGATGCATTTCAACCACTTCGATATCGAAATCAGCATCAAGCGAGCGGGCAGCCTGTTCCACCAACTTGCCAAGCAGATTGACCCCGAGCGACATATTGCCGGACTTGACCATCACGGCACCGGTCTCGGCGATGCCTTGCAACTCGGCTTCCTCCTCGGGCGTAAACCCGGTGGTTCCGATGATATGAAGCTTGTTTTTGGCAGCCGCGATTTTGGCAAAGGCAAGGGTCGCCTTGGGTGCGGTGAAGTCAATCAGCCCGTCTGCCACATCTAGCGCGGCGCCAAGATTCGTGGTCACTGTTACACCCAGATTGGGCAAACCGGCCAGCATGCCAGCATCCTGCCCGATCGCGTCAGACCCGTCTCGCTCAATGGCCCCGGCAACACAGACACCTTCTGCTTCATGAATGGCGCCAATCAGAGCACGTCCCATGCGCCCTTGAGCACCCATAACCACAAGCCGAATGTCTGTCATACTGGTTCCCCGCACTTTTCGCCGTTTTGTGACGATACAACCTTCGTCCCGGCCATCTTTGAGATACGATTGTTCTAAGCATGTCCTTTGTCCGGTGCAAGACCTGTTTGTTCACTGCATGGCAGCAAGGCATGCTCCGGGTGGCTTTGGATGGGTACTTGCGCCCTCACCTGTCGTCTGTTGGCACGGCCATCAATTGCGCTTCATACATTTTGGCAACCCGCAAATGGCGCGAAAAGGCGTAATTGTAAGCCAGCACAACGCCCCAATACCCATATAGGCAGTGTTTGCGCAGGAAGTAACCCTTGCAAAAAGCAAAGGGAAATTCCGTGATAAGCCGCCAGGCCGGAATTTTGCGCTTGCGGTCCAGCATGTCATCGCGCTGCATCGAGGAAATACGATTCATCTTGTCGACCGCAAATTCGATGGTTTTGAAGGAGCGGTGATTGACCTTGCCCTTCAAAATGTGAATGCGGGCTTCTGGATGTGGACGCACCGTGTCATGCACCGTGGATGTGGAAAAACGCCCTTTGGACCGATTATAAAGACGATATTGCCAATAACCATACGCCCAGTTTTTGGCCTCATTGAGATGAGGATAGATATCGAGGATCTCTAGTTTGCATATGTCGGTGTCGGGAATTGGCTTGAACAGAGCGATGATTTCATCCCGCAAGGCCGGGGTGATTTCCTCATCCGCATCGATATTCAACAGCCAGTCATTGCGGCACAGGTCCTCGCCAAAGCGCTTTTGCTCGCCATAGCCCGGCCAATCATGATGCACGACCTTCGCCCCAAGATCTTCTGCCAGCTCGATTGTCCGGTCCGTGGAGCCTGAATCCACCACAATCACCTCATCAACCCAGTCAATGACGCTGCGGATGGATTGGGCAATCCGGTCTTCCTCATTCAGCGAGATGATAAAAACGGAAAGAGGAAGCTTGATC
Source organism: uncultured Cohaesibacter sp. (assembly GCF_963677725.1). Lineage (NCBI taxonomy): Bacteria > Pseudomonadati > Pseudomonadota > Alphaproteobacteria > Hyphomicrobiales > Cohaesibacteraceae > Cohaesibacter > uncultured Cohaesibacter sp. The sequence goes on along the minus strand of NZ_OY782507.1, from coordinate 2,643,891 downwards.
GATGCTGATATGCTCATGAAACTCTCATTTGAGGGCATGCGGTACGGGTGGACTCAGATTCACGGCTTCTTCATATCCCAGCTTTCAAAGGCAACCAAATGAAATGGGCGCAATTTGAGCCGGCTGCGCCAGCGTGACAGATGCTCAGCTGCGCCAATCAGTGCGCCACCTCGCTCCTTGTTTCCCTCAAAACTCAACGGCTTGAGCAGAATGGTGACGAACATCAATAGCAAGGGCCGTGCAAACAGAAACAACATGTTTGAGGATGACTGATAGCAAGCCTTTTGTAAGCTGGCCCAATCGGGACAGATGGTGAATCGGAATGTAACCTAGTTGCGCTGGAAACTGATTGCAAGACAGCTCAAGCTGGCCTACAACCGGACCTTATCGCACTCGATCTTGGTATCAGACGCCTGTTTAAATGAAAATCGTTCACCTTAGTTCCGTTCACTTTTCCAAGGCGATTTACCGTCAAACCCCTGACTCTGCGGGCTTTTGGGGAGAATTGTCCTTTCCCCTTGAAGATCGGGAGCAAAAGGCTGACTGGCTGGTTGTTTTTGATCGCCACCAAGACCATTTGCAAACCCGTGTGCCGAAAGAACGCCGGGCGCTGGTTGTCAGTGAGCCGCCCGAATTCCAATCCTATCCGCAGAGCTATCTGGACCAGTTCGGGATTCTTCTCTCGCCCTACCCTATCAAGGGATTCAAGGGCCTGACCAGGCTGACGCAAACAGGTTTGCCCTGGTTCTATGGCATGAATATCGGTGCGGGTGGAGCATCCCATGTCAGCAAGGACTGGCAAGCCTTGCAGCAGCCGACCCGTCCCATCGAGGAACGGACGTTTGAAATAACCGCCATTTGCTCTACCAAGAGCCAGACCAAGAACCAGGTGCGCCGATTACGCTTCCTGCGTCTGCTGAAGGCGGAACTGGGTGATCGGCTGAAAATCTTTGGTCGTGGTTTTGATCCCCTCACAGACAAAGCCGAAGTCATCGACAATTCCCGTTATCATCTGGCGCTTGAAAACAATCTGATGCCCCATGGTTGGACCGAGAAAACGGCCGACACGCTTCTTGGCGGCGCCTTTCTCATTCATGGCGGGTCTCCCGCCATTGCCGACGAGTTTGACAAGGATGGTTTGTTGTGGATCGATCTGACCCGGCCAAGGGAAGCGGTTCAACGCATTCGCCAATGCCTTGAGGTTGATCGCGCACGGGATGACCGGGCAATCAAGGCCATGCAGGCCAACAAGGAACGGTTGATGCATGAGCATAATCTCTTTGCCGTGCTCAACAAAATGGTGATAGATCTTTCCCCCGATCTGGCAGAAAGCCCCGCATTGGCAAAGCCCGTGCCAATAGGCTGGGTCAAGCCTTCGCGTCTGTCTCGATCCCTTAAACTGCCGCGCGCCGTCAAGCGGCTTTTGTGGCGCATGGAAATTGCCCTGTTCGAGCGCGACTGAACAGGAATTCGCATAGGCTAAGGCAACGTCGCAATAGGTGTCTGATGAAACCAACTCACGTAACACAGGACAATGTTGATCAGTTTCTGTGTGTCCGGATCTTCGGTGGCCTTGGCAATCAGATGTTCCAATATGCGGCCGCCCTCGCCCAAGCCAGGCGCCTCAATGCGCATCTGCTGCTCGATATTGTTGGTTCCAAACGTCTTGATCATGCCAGTTTCGGCCTTGCCCAGTTTCCAATTCAGGCGGACCTGTGGGACCAGAGCAGCCTTGCCGCACCAACCTTTTTGGGAAAGCTGACGGGGCGTGACAGAAAAAAGCAAAAACATGGTGGCAATTGGCCCGGCGAGCGGTTCCGTCATGAAGGTCTTGATGTCAATGCAGACATTTTCAAACTGAAAACCGGTAGCTACCTGAATGGCTATTTCCAGTCTGAAGACTATTTTGCTGCCTTTGAGGACGATATCCGTGCCGCATTCGATTTGTCCGCTTTCCAGCAGGCGCTCGACCCACAAAGCGCCGAATGGGCCAAGGCACCAAAAGCGGTTTCTGTCCATATTCGTCGCGGGGATTATGTGCATGATCCCAAAGCATTGAAAATACACGGTATTCTTGAGGATGATTACTATAATCGCGCCGCGACCCTGATGAGCCAGCTGGTGCCCGATTGCAAATTTCTGATTTTCAGTGACGACAGAGAGGTCGCTGATGCACTCACCCAGTCATGGCCGAACCGGATCGTGATGCCTGAGGCTGATCGTTTTTGTGATCTTTCGCTGATGAGCCAATGCAGCCATCATATCGTGGCCAATTCTTCCTTCAGCTGGTGGGGGGCCTGGCTTGACCGCTCCAAAGACAAACATGTGATTGCGCCGCGGCGCTGGTATACCCGCGAGCATATGCAAACCACCTATATCGACGATATCTGCCCCAAGGGCTGGATTCTGATCTGACGAGGACGGATATGCGCTTTCTGGTTATCAATCTGGATCGGGATTCTGATCGGCTGACCTATATGTCGGACGCATTGTCCAGGCGCGGCTTCACGCCTGAGCGCATACCGGCCTTTCTTGGCACGGCCATTCCGGACGACCTCAAGCCCTATTTTCTCGATCAGCAAGGGGCGATCAACAGCGCCATGAACAAAGGGGAAATCGGCTGCTACGCCAGTCACCTCTATGCCATGCAGCATATTCTGGCGCAGGAATCCGACGAGCCCGTCTGCATCATGGAAGACGATCTGCAATTCTCCGACAATTTCGCACACTTGCCGAACCTCGTTGCCGACCTGCCAGATGATTGGGAGATCGTGCGAATCTCCAATCCTGCGAAAGCCTTTTATCAGATCATCAAGACTTGGCGGGGCATTGGCTCGCTAGTGCGCTATTGGCGGGTGCCAAACACCGCCGGCGCCTATGTCATGAACAAGGCGGGGGCCCGGAAATTCCTCACCTATCAGCTCTTGCGCAAACGCCCCATCGATGAAGATATGCGTCGCCCGTGGGAACACGGGATGGAGACTTATGGCATCCTCCCCTCGCCCACGATCAACAATATTTTCGATTCTTCAATCGATGCGATTGGTGGAGATCGCTCTGTTCCGGCGCGCAAACGCTTTACCGATGCCGCCAACGCCCCGCTCGCCGAATGGCGCTTTCGTTTGCGCAGGTTCGGCCCATTCGGCTGCCTTAAAGCCGTGCTTGCAACCCTTCTGTTCAAAAAGCATTACAAGACGCACGATCCGCGTTGAACCGTGCCTTGATGCTGGCTCAGCGAGCAACGAAAACTTCCCCGCATTAAGTATTAACAAACCGTAAATCCGGTTTGACTCTGGCTCGGATTCCGTCAGCCGCCGCTAGACTCGGACTAGACTCTGCATGCCAAGGTTTATCGCTCTGCAGTCCGAGCGATGACTCTGGTCATTCAAACTAAAAGGAAATTATTAACCAGTTAGACTCTGGCAGAGAGGCATTTTCCTATCAGATGGCCTGTGAAGACTCTGTGGATAATAATTATTAACAAATCCTAAATAGAGAATCTTGTTTCATCTGCAAAGCATAAAGATAAAATTTTTCTGATCGCGAAAGAAAATCATTAATCTAATGATGTATCCTTTCATCAGCATTAGGCCACACCGGAAAAATGTGGTTTCATTCCACTGTAAATTCTATTTTTTTGATATTCGAGATTTTGATCATGCGTTACCAACCTGCCTATGTATATCCGGGAACCAAGGGAATTGAACGCCAACCGATCAGGGAACCAAATCGCTGGAAATTGCAGCGTCCGCGCCTGACACTTGATCAACGCCGATCAGTTCGCCTGTTGCGTTTCATGCTTGTTGTGGTCGGCTTTGCACTGTTTTTGGTAGGTCTTGCGCATTTTTCAACGGCCTTCACCGCCCAAAGTTGGAAGCAGGTGACGGCAGTCATTATGAAGTCCGATGTGGTTCGGATGAACTATGAAGACGGCACTCCGGTCTTCACTGCCGAAATCCAATATCAATATATGTATGACGGCACGCTCTATACCGGGCAAAGCATGTCAGTTCGTCCGATCCGCTCCCATTCGCCTGGCGAAGTGAAGCATCAGATTGCTGCCTATTCAGTCGGCCGCTCCGTCTTGGCGCATGTCAATCCGGACCGCCCGGAAAAGGTTTTCCTGAAAACCGATCCCGATAGCTACCTTTACACCCTCGTCATTCCCGGTTTGCTGATGATCTTGCTCAGCTTTGCCATCGGACAGGTCATATATATGAATGCCGTGCGCAAGCAACGTGAGGCATGGCGCTATGGGGAATTCAAGGGATTGGCAAAAAGCGCCGCCTAAAGCCTGTTCAATACAGCCCAAAGCCCGGAATCTGCCAATCAGGTATCGGACAAATCAAGACGCATGACACAGCGGGTCGCTTCATTGGCACCGCTCCGGATTTCCTGGTCCAGAATGTCCCGCAAGCTTTGCGGCATGCTGTCGGCTGTCAGTTGTTCAAAGCCATGGCGGCGGTAAAAGGGGCCATTCCAGGGAATGTCCGCATAAGTGGTCAAGCTGAGAAAGGCGGCGGATCGCGCCTTTGCCTTGTCGATCACCGCTGACAGCAGAGCGCCCCCAATGCCCCGACGTTGAAAATCCCCATGCACTGATAATTCCTGTAGATGCAGACCATCGCCAAGTGGCACGCAATAGGCAAATCCGGCTTTTGCTCCATGCGGATGCGCAGGGGTCTCAGCAAGACAGACTTCTGCGAGCCAAATGGGATGGCGATTGGAGAAAGCCTGTCCATAGACCAGTGAGGAGATCGGCGAGAAACCGGCCAATTCCGGATAGGGGCTGCGCGCGAACAATTGCGCCGCACTGCGTTCGATTGCCTGCAAATCTGCAATATCCGTATAAGACGCAGCACGCACCTGAATGGATAGGTCATCCGCTTGCGAGTCCGCAGGGGTGGTACCATCAGAGCCAGGCTCTTTGGCAGAATTCATCGGCGGCAAAGAGCTCATGATATCTATTTATTCCGGATACGAAATAAAAATTTCAGCATCGACTCTGCGCAAAGTCAACATTGGCTCACGACCGGCCCAATGTTTGGGACGCGTTTACAGCGCCGCTGCAATCTCGTCGACGATCTGGCGCGCCATTGCGGGCCGATCAGGTGCATTGAGAACCGGACGACCAACCACCAGATAATCAGCACCCGCCGCGATGGCCTTACCCGGTGTCATGACCCGTTTCTGATCGCCGGCATCCGTGCCACTTGGGCGGATGCCCGGGGTCACGATCGCCACATCCGGACCGACAATGGCACGCATGGCGGTGGCTTCCTGTGCAGAACAGACAATGCCGTCCATCCCCGCCTCTCTGGCATCCTTGGCCCGCATGGCAACCAGATCCTCGGCGCTCATCCGATAGCCAGCCCCGAGCAGATCCTGATCGTCCATGGAGGTCAGAACGGTCACTCCTAGCAATTTCAGATCCGAAGTGCCGCGCCCCGCGACAGCCGCCCGCATTGCCTTGGGATAGGCATGAATCGTCAGGAAGGTCGCTCCCATCCGACTGATCGATTCCACGCCTTTCTCGACCGTGTTGTCGATATCCAGCAGCTTGAGATCCATGAAAATCTGCTTGCCATCCGCAATCAGCTGATGAGCCAGCGCAAAGCCGCCTGCATATCCCAGCTGATAGCCGATTTTGTAGAAAGAGACCGCCTCGCCAAGGTCGTCAACCACGTGACGGGCTTCGTCAATCGTTGGCACATCAAGGGGTACGATCAGACGGTCGCGAGCGCTGATGGACATGGGAGGATCTCCGTGGCTGACAGTTTTGGGATAATTGGCAAGAGCCATATCACCCAAATCCTGTCCGGTCCATAGCTGAGCTACGGAAAATTTGGCTGAATTCGGTCTATTCGAGCGGTTTTAACCGTTGAGCGAATTGGGCCAGCTTATGGGCACAGCCTTCCATAAACACATTCTGCCGATCATCCTTGAGGTCACCTTTATCATCAAATGCCGAACCTGCATTGGCGACGCTGACCTGCTCGGGGATCACGATTGCACCGAGCGCCAAGAGCACTTCTCGCAGATGAGACAGCGACCGCATACCGCCCATTTGTCCCGGAGAGGCCGCACCAATGGCAAAGACCGGCGTGCGATAAGGGTGGCGCGCCTCGGCCGGCACACGAGAAACCCAGTCGATGGTGTTTTTCAGCAAAGGAGTCACCGAGCCATTATATTCCGGGCAGGCTATGAAGATGCCATCATGCTTGGCCATCACTTTGGCCAGCTTCACCGCATTGTCCGGTACGCCTTTTTCCTTCTCGTCATCTTGGTTGAATAGGGGCAGAGGATAATCCGTGAGATTGAGATAGGTGACATCCATTTCCATCAGGCTGAGCTTTTTGGCCATTGCGCCCGCCAGGGCCTGATTGAAACTGCTGGATCGGGTCGATCCGGCAAAGCAGAGAATGCGTGTCTTTTTCATGCCGTCTTCCGTTCGGTGTATTAAAAAAGCCTGTCAGACAGGCCTATTGTAGTGGTCTACGATACACCCATACACGGGCAGGCGGAAGGTTGCCAATCACCCAATTGCTGGTTTCAATAGTGAAATTGCCATCCTCTAGCGGCACTGGCGGGACCAAGGCATAGGAAAACTGGATGAAGGGACAGCCCGGTGCCAGTGCATCAAGACACATGTCGATCAACCGTCTGCGCATTGCCTTGGGTTTGGTGAAGAGCGGCAGGCTTGAGACCACCGCCGCCAAAGGCTCGTTGATATGGGTCTGTCGGATGGCCTGAAAGTCATAGGCGTCCCCCTGCATCACCGTCGCGCCAGCAAATCGGTCGCGCAGAATATTGACAAAATCGGTCGAATATTCCACCGCCAGCACCCTGCCTGGCTCCACACCGCGCGCCAGCACCTCTTGTGTGACAACCCCGGTGCCTGGCCCCAGCTCTACCACCAACCCCGGTTTGGCCGGATCGATGAAAGAGGCCATGCGCCGCGCCAAAGCCGGACTGGACGGCGCCACCGCCCCTGTTTTCATCGGATTGTCGAACCATTGCCGCAAAAAACGGATTTCATCCGGGATCTTGGTGATCAGGGGACGGTTGCGCAACTTCTTGAGCATTGGATTCTCCGGCAAAGTCCAAGTCTGACATAAGGCAGGCTAGACACTATAACCCGTGCCGAATGGCGCGAGAGAATTAATTAGGAAACATACTTATCCAATATATTGTCAAACGATGCGCGATAAAAGGCACCACAGCAAGAAAAGAAGGATATCAGGCCAGTGAGCGCAAAAGTGGACTTAAAAGAGGACGCAAAAAAGGGGCACTGATCCAGCACCCCTTTTTGAAACTCGGTTGGGAATTTTTGCCTATTCCCCAATGCGTTCGAAGAAATCCTTCACCTTGGCGAAAAAGCCGTCTCTGCCGGGATGATTATCCGCGTGCGCCAACTCGTCAAACTCCATAATCAGTTCCTTCTGGCGTTTGGTCAGCTTGCGCGGCGTTTCCACGTCGACCTGAATATACATGTCGCCATATTGCGCGCTGCGCAGAACCGGCATCCCCTTGCCTCTCAGGCGGAACTGCTTGCCCGTCTGGGTGCCTTCGGGCACATTCACCCGCGTCTTGCCCCCATCCACTGTCGGCACCTCGAACTGACCACCCAAAATGGCGGTCGACATCGAAATCGGCACGCGACAGAAAATGTCAGCCCCATCCCGCTGGAACAGGTCATGCGGCTTCTGGGTAAGAAAAATGTAAAGATCGCCCGGAGGACCGCCCCTCACCCCGGCTTCCCCTTCGCCCGACAGGCGAATACGGGTGCCGTCTTCGATACCAGCCGGAATGTTGACCGACAGGGTGCGGTTTTCCATCGTCCGACCCGAGCCATGACAGCTTGGGCATGGATCCTCGATCACTTCGCCACGGCCATGACAGCTTGGGCACGTCCGCTCGACAGTGAAAAAGCCCTGCGTAGCCCGAACCTTGCCGATGCCACCACAGGTGCGACAGGGTTTGGGGCTGGTGCCTGCCTTGGCACCAGAGCCAGAACAGGTGGTACAGGTGACGGAAGTTGGCACTTCGATTTCGGCGGTTTTGCCGTGGAAGGCCTCTTCCAGCGTGATTTCCATATTGTAACGCAGGTCCGCCCCACGCTCGCGACCGCGGGACCGCCGCCCGCCGCCGCCCATCATGTCGCCGAAAATATCCTCGAAGATATCGGACATGGAGGACCCGAAGTCGGATCCGAAGCCCTGCCCCATGCCGCCTTGTTCAAAGGCAGCATGACCATAGCGGTCATAGGCGGCGCGCTTCTCGGCATCCTTGAGAATTTCGTAAGCTTCATTGATTTCCTTGAAGCGGGCTTCTGCCTCCGGGTCATCCGGATTGCGGTCAGGGTGAAATTGCATCGCTTTCTTGCGAAAGGCGCTTTTCAACTCCTTGTCGTCAGCCCCACGGGAGACCCCGAGCAATTCGTAATAATCGGCTTTGGACATCCGTTCCACTTTCTAACAGGTCTTTGGTCAACGGCCAATCAAAGGCCCAGTCTGGTGCTTCCAGTGCAAGATATGCATTGATGTCGACCGCTCTGTGCGTCTGCCACATGTCAAGATGCAGCGCTAAAGCGTCTATCGTCCGGCTCTGGCCCACCCGGATCAAATCATTCGTACGGCATTCTCAACTGCACTGGCTTCACGACAAAACCCGAAGTGCGGCAACACTCCGGGTTCTCAAAACGATGAGACAGCACCCGATGGGTGCTGTCTTTGTCTTGTTACGACCCGGCCTTAGGATTTTTTCTCGTCATCGTCGCGGACTTCTTCGAAGTCGGCATCGACGATGTCGTCATCCTTGGCAGCATCGCGTGCAGCATCTGCAGCGGCCTGAGCTTCCTCATCGGACTGCTGTGCCGCATACATGGCTTCACCAAGCTTCATGGAAGCGGTGGTGAGATTTTCGGTCTTGGCTTTGATCCCTTCAAGATCGTCGCCTTCAAGAGCAGTCTTCAGCTCGGCAATCGCTGACTCGATGGCAGATTTGTCGGCTTCCGATACCTTGTCACCAAAGTCGGCGATGCTCTTCTCGGCGGAGTGAACCATGGCTTCGCCGTGATTCTTGGCTTCCACCAGTTCCTTGCGCACCTTGTCGGCTTCAGCATTGGCTTCTGCATCCTTGACCATCTTTTCGATCTCGTCGTCGCTGAGACCGCCAGATGCCTTGATGGAGATTTTCTGCTCTTTGCCGGTGCCTTTGTCGAGCGCCGAGACATTGACGATACCGTTGGCATCGATGTCGAAGGTCACTTCGATCTGCGGCACACCGCGTGGCGCTGGAGGGATGCCAACCAGATCGAACTGGCCAAGCATCTTGTTATCAGCGGCCATTTCACGCTCACCCTGGAAGACCCGGATCGTCACGGCGCTCTGATTGTCATCAGCGGTCGAGAAGACCTGACCCTTCTTGGTCGGGATCGTGGTGTTGCGGTCGATCAGACGGGTGAAGACACCGCCAAGGGTTTCAATACCCAGAGACAGCGGGGTCACGTCGAGCAGCAGCACGTCTTTCACGTCACCCTGCAGAACGCCAGCCTGAATGGCCGCACCCATGGCAACCACTTCATCCGGGTTCACACCCTTATGAGGCTCTTTGCCAAAGAACTGCTTGACCGATTCCTGTACCTTCGGCATGCGGGTCATACCACCAACAAGCACGACTTCGTCAATTTCCGAAGCATTGAGGCCGGCATCTTTCAGAGCCGCCTCACAAGGCTTGATGGTGCGTTTGACCAGATCATCAACCAGCGCTTCGAATTTCGCACGGGTCAGCTTCAAGGTCAGGTGTTTTGGACCAGAAGCATCTGCGGTGATGTATGGCAGGTTGATCTCGGTCTGGGTGGAGGAAGACAGCTCGATCTTGGCTTTCTCGGCAGCTTCTTTAAGGCGCTGCAGAGCAAGCTTGTCATTTTTCAGATCAATGCCGCTGTCTTTCTTGAATTCCGCGACCAGATAGTCGACCAGACGCATGTCAAAGTCTTCACCACCAAGGAAGGTATCACCATTGGTGGATTTCACTTCGAACACACCATCGCCGATTTCCAGCACGGACACGTCGAAGGTACCGCCACCAAGGTCATAAACCGCGATGGTTTTGCCGTCATTCTTGTCCAGACCATAGGCCAGAGCGGCTGCGGTCGGCTCGTTGATGATGCGCAGCACTTCAAGGCCGGCAATCTTGCCCGCATCCTTGGTTGCCTGACGCTGGGCGTCGTTGAAGTAGGCCGGAACGGTGATCACCGCCTGAGTGACAGGCGTGCCGAGATAATCTTCAGCGGTTTCCTTCATTTTCTGAAGGATCATTGCGGAGACTTGCGAAGGAGAGTATTTTGCACCCTCAACTTCTACCCAGGCATCGCCATTGTCGCCTTTGACGATCTTGTAGGGGACCAGATCCATGTCTTTGGCGACAGCCGGATCTTCAAACCGACGACCGATCAGACGTTTGACCGCGAACAGGGTGTTCAGCGGGTTGGTCACAGCCTGCCGTTTGGCTGGCTGACCTGCCAGACGCTCACCATCGTCGGTGAAACCGATCATCGATGGGGTGGTACGGGCGCCTTCGGCGTTTTCGATGACTTTTGGCTCTTTGCCATCCATAATGGACACGCACGAGTTCGTGGTGCCCAAGTCAATACCAATGACTTTGCTCATTCTTGTTTCTCCTTATCGGCAGGTCGGTGAAACCCTTCAAAAGCGGTTTGTTTACGCCGGTTGTCGGCCCGACCCCCTGAAGATGCGCGTTGCCGCGCGGGTTAGGTTCCATTCAATGGGACATATAGGGGCCACCCAAGCATGGTGCAAGGCTGAAACCCTACCACTTTGAACGCTTTTGCGACAAAATTCGAAAATTTGGCACCCCTCATATAAGAGTGGAGCGGCAAAATAAAGAGGGTGTTTCGGGTTAAATCGACGTTAAGAGCAAAAATTCCCCACAAGCGCGATATTTTGATCCCCTCAAGAGCCGTCATGCCATGCAAACCGTCTTAGCAAGACAGAATTAATCGGCTAAACTGATCCCGGCTTTTCACGCGATTGCCTTACCCGAAGGCGAGCTGCGCGCCTCTGAGAAGTGCAAAAAGGGAACCATGAAATGTTGAAAAGACTTTGGATGCCATTGGCTGTGATTGCAGCCATGCTGCTGAGCATTGGCCCGCTGAGTGTGGGCGCGGCTTCGGCACAACAGATATATACGCCCGAGCGGGGTAGCCAAGAGCGCAAGCTGATCCTCAATGCGATTCGACCGCTATTGGAAGCGCGCGTCGGTGCGCCGGTGGAATTCGTGGTCAATCGGATGCGTGTATATCAGGATTGGGCATGGCTGGTTGTTGATCCGCAACGCCCCGGTGGCGGAGAAATTGCGACCAGCGGCCCGGACTTCAAAATGTGGGAAGATCAGGACGGTCTGACCACCTATGCCTTGCTGCGGCAGGCCTATGGTCAATGGAACCTGATTGACTATGCAATCGGCCCGACTGATGTCTTCTGGGACGGGGATCCGCTCTATAAGCAATTTCCAAGAGCCTTTATCTATGACGAATAAGGCGATGTCTGATTTTTAAGGGACCGGCCCTTCATGGTTCCAAAAGACCCGCATGGATTGGGGTGGCGCACTATCCTGAAAAGTTTCAAGATGTGCGCCACGCCACCTCTGTCAGAGATAGGGGCTGTCTTGATCATATGCCAAGGCGCTTCCTCGTTGCAGAGCATCATTGTCTCGCCCACCAACAAATTTTGACAGAACTCTCGCACAAAAATGGATCTCCTTTGACCCTTTGCGCGTTAAAAGATCAAGGCATGCAGTCACAGCCTGCCAAGCCTCTGCCCGGCAAGACGCGGGCTGACCGCCGTCCATCAGGACGAAACAAGGACCAATCATGCGATTGCTGAGCAATTATCTCACATCCGAAATGCAACAGGCTGTGCTTGAGGAAATTCGCGCAATTGTGGCCAGAGCGCCGCTTTTTACCCCCACCATGCCCCGCTGGGGCAAGCCCCTGTCGGTGCGTATGTCCAACTGCGGCCCTCTGGGGTGGCTATCGGACAAATCGGGCTATCGCTATGAGCCGGTCCATCCGGTCACAGGCCAGTCATGGCCACCAATACCCGACAGCCTGCTTGGCATGTGGCACGACCTCACCGACTATCCGGCACCGCCTGAAGCTTGCCTGATCAACCATTATCACCCAAATGCCAGAATGGGCCTTCATGTTGATAATGATGAGGAAGATTTCGCCGCACCGATTCTGTCAGTTTCCCTTGGCGATGATGCCCGCTTCCGCCTTGGGGGCAAGGACCGCAAGGACCCGACCCAGAGCTTTCTGCTCCGGTCCGGTGATGTGATGCTGCTGGAAGGCGATGATCGCCTTGCCTATCATGGCGTCGACAAGATATATCCCGGCACCTCGACCTTGCTGAAAGAGCCCGGTCGGATCAATCTCACCATGCGGCGCGTGACGAAACCCGGTGATGAAAAACCAGATGAAACGACAAAGGAAGCACAGGAACCAAGTCATGACTGAGCCAAAAAATACGGCCCCCAAAAATACGGTTCATGCCTTCCTCAACACAGGCAGCGGCACCTTTCGGACCGCCGATCTTGACGCGGTCAAGCAGCATATCAAACAGGCCTTTGCGGATAGCTATGAGTCTGTAACCATCCATGTGGGCGATGGCAAAGTCTTGATTGAAGAGATGGAACACATTGCGCGCACCGAGAATTTTGCCGTCCTGCTGGCCGGTGGCGGGGACGGGACGGTATCTGCGGCAGCCAATTTTGCCTGGCAGAATGACAAGATCCTGGCGGTCATTCCCGGCGGCACGATGAATCTCTTTGCCCGATCACTTGCCATGCCACAGGATCTCTTCGAGGCGATTGATGCGCTGCGGACCAGCAACATCCGCGCCTATGACATCGCCACCGCCAATGGCCGCCCCTTTGTCCATCAAATGTCGATTGGCCTGCACCCTCGGATGATTCGCAAACGAGCCCGCCTGAGATACGGCTCGCGACTTGGTAAAATGGTGGCGACCCTCAAAGCCTTCTGGCGCACCATTGCCCGTATGCCGCTTTACAAGCTGACCCTTGATATCGATGGCGAGCGGGAAACCCGTAAACTCAGTGCTTTGTCCATTTCCAACAATCTGTTCGGTGGCACCGCACTCCCCTTTGCCGAACAACCCGATGGTGGGCGCCTTGGCGTCTACATGGTTGGCCGGATGAATCGGCAAAAGGCGCTGAAACTGGGAGCCGATTTGCTGCTTGGGCTAACCCATGACAATCCCGACGTTGTGATCAAAACGGCTCAAAAGGTGGAAATTTCAGTGGAAGGCAGAAGAAAACCGTCCAAATGCGTTCAGGATGGTGAATTGCTGCCATTGAAAGACAAGGTGATGATTGAACTCCATCCCAAAAGCCTGAGGGTTTTGAGCGTCCGAAGGGACTGATGCCGTCAATCCGGTTCACTTGCCCGGCTCACTTGCGATCCTTGACGCTTTCCATCACCACAAAGGTCGATGTGTGTGACACATGGGGCAGGGCGGAGATTTTCTCTCCCAGTACCTTGCGATAGTTCGACATGTCGCGGGTGCGGATTTTCAGCAGATAATCGAAATTCGACGCGATCATATGGCATTGCTCGATTTCGCGGATATGGCGCACCGCCTCGTTGAAAGCATTAAGCGCGTCCGAGCGGGTGTCACTCAAGGACACCTGCACAAAGGCAATATGCCCTTCCCCCAGTTTTTCCGGATCGAGCATCGCGCCGTAGCCGCGGATATAGCCACGGTCCTCCAGCTTGCGCATCCTGAGCTGGCAAGGGGTCTTTGACAGGCCTACCCTTTTGGCCAAATCGGTCACCGTAATGCGTCCGTCATCGGCCAGCACGTCGAGAATTTTGCGATCAAGATTATCCAAATTATCCATAATTCACACAATTTATAGTCGATAAAATAGGTTTAGATCATGAAAATAAACGAATATGGCTAAATTTGCAAATAATTCAGTCAGTTCGCCTAGGCATTTTCCGCTATTCTAAGGCTATCTTCCAAGCAATCACATCGCCTCGCGGTACCGACATCCTCGCCTGAAGTCAGAGCGAAACCAAAGCAAAATCAAGATCGATCCGCCGAGCATAGCCGTCCAAGGAGGTCCAGATGGATCAACAAACTAGCGAGCGGGCACAGGATCTGACCGACCGCATGACCAGCCTTCGCACCATCATTCGCGACCATTATCTGGCCGATGAGGCCGAAAATGTCCGCCGCCTGATGCAGGAAGCCGACTTAGACGAACATCTCTGCGCGCAGGCCAGCAAACGCGCTGCCGATCTGGTACGGGCCATCCGTACCAGCGCCTCGCCCACCATGATGGAGAGTTTCCTGGCTCAGTATGGCCTGTCGACCAAGGAAGGCATTGCCCTGATGTGCCTGGCCGAAGCCCTGCTGCGCGTACCGGACCCGGACACCATTGACGCGCTGATTTCCGACAAGATCGCGCCCAGCGAATGGGGCGTCCATCTGGGTAAATCCGCCTCGCCACTGGTCAATGCCTCCACCTGGGGCCTGATGCTGACCGGCAAATTGCTGAAAACCGACGATGAAAAAGGCTTGGCCACCACCCTGCATTCCATGGTCAAGCGCATGGGAGAGCCTGTGGTTCGTACCGCCGTGGCACAAGCCATGAAGGAACTGGGGCGTCAATTCGTGCTCGGCACCACCATCGAAAAGGCCACCAACCGCGCTCAGGACATGCAAAAGAAAGGCTATGTCTATTCCTACGACATGTTGGGCGAATCTGCGCGCACCGAGCAGGATGCGATGCGCTATCACATTGCCTATTCGGATGCGATCACCGCGCTGGCCAAACATTGCAAGTCCGACGACACGATGAAGAATCCGGGCATTTCGGTCAAATTGTCGGCGCTCCATTCCCGCTATGAGATGGGCAAAAAGGACCGGGTCCTCAAAGAACTCACCTCACGCACCCTGTCGCTGGCTTTGCTGGCCAAATCCGCCAATATGGGCTTTAACATCGATGCCGAGGAAATGGACCGCCTCGATCTGTCCCTTGATGTTATCGAAAAGGTCTTTTCAGATCCGGCGCTGGCTGGCTGGGATGGCTTTGGCGTCGTCGTCCAGAGCTACGGTCATCGCGCGTCCTTCGTCATTGACTGGCTCTATGCCCTGACCCACAAGCTCGGCCGAAAGATCACCGTGCGTCTCGTCAAGGGCGCCTATTGGGATGCCGAGGTCAAGCGCGCCCAGGTGATGGGCCTTGACGGTTTTCCGGTCTTCACACGTAAGGTCAATTCCGACGTGTCTTACTTGTCCAATGCCCACCGTCTTCTGGACATGACCGACCGGATTTACCCGCAATTTGCATCCCACAACGCCCATTCGGTCGCTGCGATCCTTGAAATCGCCCAGACCATGGGCATTACCAAGGATCAGTTCGAATTCCAGCGTCTCCACGGCATGGGCGAAAGTCTGTTCGAAACCCTGATGAAGACCGAAAGTGTCAATTGCCGCATCTATGCACCGGTAGGTGCGCATGAAGATCTGCTGGCCTATCTGGTCCGTCGCTTGTTGGAAAATGGCGCCAACTCCTCCTTCGTCAACCAGATTGTCGATGAAAGCATCGCACCGGAAGACATCGCCAAGGATCCCTTTGCGCAAGTCCGAAGCCTCGGCGACGCAATTGCCAATCCCTACATCACCAAGCCAAAAGACATTTTTGGTGCAAACCGCCGCAATTCCAAAGGCTGGGACCATACCGATCCAGTCACCATGGCCAGGTTGGATGAGCAAAGAGGTCGCTTCAAAACCCATCAATGGATCGCAAAACCAATGATTGATGGCTATGAAACCGCTTCCGAAATGAAACCGGTCTTCAACCCGGCTGATCCGTCTGACCAGATCGGCCTTGTTGCTCAGGCTTCGGCTGAGGATGTCGAAGTTGCCCTTAACGCAAGCGTCAAGGGATTTGAAGCATGGTCGCAAGTCCCAACAGCCGAGCGGGCCGCGATCTTGCGCAAGGTCGGCGATCTTTATGAAGCCCATGCACCGGAATTCTTTGCGCTTGCTAGCCGAGAAGCGGGCAAAACCATGCTCGATGCCATTGGTGAAGTGCGTGAAGCGGTCGACTTCGCCCGTTTCTATGCCAATGAGGCAGAGCGCTTGGAGGCTGAGGCCAAAAAGCAGGCCCGCGGGACAATCGCCTGTATTTCGCCGTGGAACTTCCCGCTTGCCATTTTCACGGGTCAGATTCTGGCCGCTCTGGCCGCAGGCAATGCGGTTTTGGCAAAACCCGCCGGCCCAACCCCGCTGATCGCCGCCCGCGCTGTCGAACTGATGCATGAAGCTGGCATTCCGAAAGCCGCAATGCAATTGCTGCCCGGCAGCGGCCGCACCGTCGGCACACCCATCACCAGCGACCCACGCATTGCCGGGGTTTGCTTCACAGGCTCGACCGGTGTCGCCCAAACCATCAACCGCGCCATGGCGGAAAATGTGTCGCCTGACGCACCCGTCATTGCCGAAACCGGCGGTCTGAATGCAATGATCGTCGATTCCACCGCTCTGCCGGAACAGGCCGTGCGCGATATCCTCGCCTCAAGCTTCCAGTCGGCTGGTCAGCGTTGCTCGGCGCTGCGTATGCTTTATGTGCAGGAGGACATTTATGAGCGGGTGATCGAAATGCTCAAAGGCGCGATGACTGAGCTGGCTTTGGGCAATCCATGGGACTGGTCAACCGATATCGGGCCGGTGATCGATCAAGCCGCCAAAAGCAAGATCGACATCCATTGCGAGGCAATGCGTGCTGCTGGCAAGCTGATCAAACAGCTGAATGTGCCTGATCAAGGCATTTTTTGCGCTCCGACCCTTATTCAGCTCTCCGGCATCGAGGAGCTGGAAGAGGAGATCTTTGGTCCTGTCCTGCATGTGGCTTCCTTTGCGGCACGCGATGTCCGCAAGGTGGTCGATCGCATCAATGCCAAGGGCTTCGGCCTCACCTTTGGCCTGCATACCCGCATGGACAATCGGGTGCAGGAAATTGTCGACCGGATCAAGGTAGGCAACATCTATGTCAACCGCAACCAGATCGGTGCGATTGTCGGATCCCAGCCCTTCGGTGGCGAAGGACTGTCCGGCACTGGTCCAAAAGCGGGCGGTCCGCACTATGTCAACCGCTTCTATCAGGGAGCGGCTTCGGCCACCAGCGCCATGAGTGGTGAGCAGGTGTCGACCATTGAGCTGCAAAATGCGATCCATCAGTTGCAGGCTGAACATTCTCTGCGCGATCATTGGGCTGCCAATGCCCTTCGCTATGCGTCGCTGAAAGGGGTATGTGACCTGCCGGTCGAGTTTGACGACCAGATGGGTGAAGCCCTTGAACCACGCGAGATGCCAGGGCCAACCGGGGAATCCAACCGCCTGACCTTTGCTCCGCGTGGCATTGCCCTCGTTGCCGGGGGTGACGATAGCGAAACCCTCAAAATGGCAGTGGCGGCTCTGGTCGGTGGCTGTGCAGTCACATTGGTGGCTCCCGGTGCCAAGGCTTTGGCCGAACAGCTTGCATCGTCTGGCGCACCCATTGTTGGCATTGATGGTCATATCGACATCGAAACAATTTCCGATCTGGACGCCATCGACGCGGTTGCCTGCTGCTTCGAGGCTGACACCAAACGGGCGTTGCGTGTGGAGATCGCCAAGCGCGACGGCGTCTTGATGCCGCTGATTGTTGAAGCGGATCCTGCGCGTTTCATCCTTGAGCGCCATCTCTGTGTCGATACCACTGCCTCTGGCGGCAATGCCCAATTGCTTGCCGCAGCGGAAGGACGGGAAAAATAATCAAGTAAAAACAGCTTGATGTGAGAGGGCAAGAAAAACTTGGAAAAGTTTTTCTTGCCCTTTATTGTTTCTCTGGCATTCTAAAGAGGCCTCAAGCCGGGCGAGGCTCACCAAAGAGATCAGTGAGAGTCGAGAATGGACAAGCATCGCAAGCTTCCCCCCTTCAGTGCCGTCAAAGCCTTTGAAGCCGCGGCCCGTCACGGCTCCTTTGCGCGGGCGGCGCAGGAACTGAATGTGACCTCGACCGCCATCAGCCAGCATGTCAAAGGCCTTGAGTCATGGCTCGGTGAGGCGCTGTTTGTCCGGCGAGCCAACAAGGTTGCCTTGACCGAAGCCGGGGACCATTACTTGCCCGAAGTGACCCGCCTGCTCGATCAACTCGCCACCTTGCTGCCACCAAAACAAACAGACGCGTCTCTCATTTCCCTGTCTATCGCCCTGCCGTCCGACTTGCTCGAAGGCTGGCTGCTGCCAAATCTGCAAGACTTCTATCAGGCCAACCCGCAGGTCGAAATCATCCCGCGACAGAAATCCAAACGCGCTGGCACTCAAACGATGGAAGCGCTCGACTTCCTGATTACCGACCGCGCGATAGATGGCTCGGATCTTCTATGTGAGCCTCTCTATGAGGATGCAATCCAGCCGGTGTGCTCGCAACAATATCGCGATCTGCTGGGCCTTCAGGATCCATATAATTGGAGGCCGGTGACCTTGTTGCATGATGTCCATTGCGAGGGGGACTGGTCGCACTGGGCAGAGAAACGGGCGAGCCTGTCTCTGGACTGGCAGTCGGGCCTCAAATATCCCAATCAATGGCTGGCGCTCGAAGCCGCCAAGCAGGGCAGGGGGGTCTTCATGGCGCATCGGCAATTGGCTCGCCCTGCCTTGGCGGACGGCAGCCTCGTTGCGCTTGATGCGACGCCACTTCCCACAGGTCGCTCCATGCAATTGGTCCGCCAGCGCGGTCACATCAGTCCCGCTGCCATCCAGTTTCGCTCATGGATCATCACAGCCCTTGGCAGGGGCTGACCGGATCGACTTTCCTTATACGTAACTCAGAGATGACGTATAGGCAAAAAAAAGGAGACCTGTTGGAGGTCTCCTTCGAGGCGTGATCCATGGGTATTGTGCCAGCAGAGGAACGTCGAGGGGAGGAGAGAGACGCACTGGCGAACCCGAACCACAAGGTTAAATACACTTTAGTTGCAGGCAAACTGTCTCACTTTGACAAAAATCATAGGGAAGGCGCAAAAACGGTCCTCAAAGTGCGACGAAACCGCGCACTTTTGCCTCTCATCCGGGATTTTTGCTGAATCATCTATCCAGATGTGAAAAAGCCGCTGCCGCTTACGAGAGCGGCAACGGCTGTGTATCCAGGCATCAGATTGTATCAGACGCTCTTGTCGAGGCCCTCACCCGAGGTCCCTTCGCCGCCTTCTTCATTTGCGGCAGGGGCCGGGAATTTCGGGCCACCCTTTGCCACCCCAACCATCGCCGGTCGCAGCACGCGGGTGCCGATTACGTAACCGGCTTGCACCACCTGAACGACCGAATTGTTCGGGACATCCGGGTTCGGGACTTCAAACATCGCCTGATGATAATTCGGGTCGAACTTTTCCCCTTCCGGGTTCAGCTTCTTGACGCCATGTTTTTCCAGCGTCTTGAGCATTTCCCGTTCGGTCATCGCGGTGCCGTCGAGCAGAGCTTTGAGGGCCCCATCGGCAGAAACGCGATCTTCTTCGGAAATGGCTTCCTGCCCGCGGCGTAGATTGTCTGCAACTGACAGCATATCCCGCGCAAAGCTGGTAACGGAGAATTGCTTGGCATCGCGCACTTCTTTTTCCGTGCGGCGGCGCAGATTTTCCATTTCAGCGACCGTACGCAGAAGCTGATCCTTCATCTCGGAATGGTCTTTTTCCAACTCGGCAATCCGCAACTCCGCTGCTTCAAGCGGATTGAGATAGGGCTGGTCAGCTGCATTCTCTTCAACCGGAGCTTCGGCAAGCGGATCCTCGACAGCTTCAGAATGTTGCTTTTCTTCAGACATTAATTGGCCTCACTTTTGGAACACTGGCGCTGCCGGGTGACGCAGATCACCGAACGCGCACAAAACATCCTCAGGTCTTTGGGTTTGCACCCGATATCAGGCTTTTCAGCAGAAAATCAAGTAGCGCGGAGCAAAGAGATGGAAAAGGCCCGCATATTTCAAAGCGATTCACACTTCAGCGCCCAACTTGGGTGGAAATGCACCCAATAGGCAGACAAACCGATGGGGATTCCCGATCAGGGCTTCTCGGACAGCATGCTTGTCAGAACGCGCGCTGTATAGTCTACCATCGGCACGATGCGCGCATAATTGAGCCGCGTTGGACCAATCACCCCTAAAATGCCGACAATATTCTGCTCGCTATCCCGATAGGGTGAAACGATGACCGACGAACCGGACAAGGAGAAGAGCTTATTCTCCGACCCGATATAGATTCGCACCCCGTCCCCCTGATCAGCCAGTTGCAACAGCTGAACCAGATCTTTCTTGGTCTCCAGATCATCGAACAGATGCCGGATCCGCTCCAGATCCTCCCGCGCCGTGACATTTTCCAATAGGTTGGACCGCCCGCGGACGATCAGGCTTTGCGGCTGATCCGTATTGGCCCCGGCCCATGTGGCCAACCCCGCTTCCACCAGCTTGGCGGTCAATTCATCCAGCTCCGCCTGCAAGGCATGGCGATGAGCTTCGATCTCCGTTTGCGCCGCAGTCAGCGTTTTGCCGCGAATATGGGCATTGAGGAAATTGCTCGCTTCCGTCAGTGCCGACGCAGGCAGTCCCGTAGGCAAATCAATCAAGCGGTTCTCGACACGGTCTTCCTCATCCACCAGCACCACAAGCGCTTTGGTTGTTTCCAGCCGGACAAATTCCACATGCTTGAGCCGTTTGTCCTGCTTGGAGGTCAATACAAGCCCTGCGCCCGACGACAGGCCCGAGAGCATCTTGCTGGCCTTGGTCAGAAGATTGTCGACACCTGCCTCATGGGCTGGCGATGCCGTCATCTGGCTTTCAATGCTGCGGCGCTCGTCATTCGACAGATCGCCAAATTCCAGCATGGCATCGACAAAGAAACGCAAACCCATTTCGGTCGGCAAACGCCCGGCGCTGGTATGGGGTGCATAGATCAGCCCCAAATGCTCCAGATCCGACATCACATTGCGCACCGAGGCCGGTGAAAGGGAAATCGGCAAGGCGCGCGAAATGCTGCGCGAGCCAACCGGATCGCCGGTCTCCAGATAGGATTCGACAATGGTTCGGAAAATGTCCTTCAACCGGTCATCCATCCCGGTATAGGGTGGAAAGCTATTGATACGATCGATCATTTGACACTCTCTGTCGATAACACGCTCCGTGGCTTCGGAGCATCGTTTCATATTGTTATGCCTCAAAAACACGAAATGCTGCAAGCACCCCTTGTCTCAAGGCCCCTGCACTTCTAGAAAGCTCTTCAGACATGTGCAATGCACAAGATATAGATCTGAGCGGACCGGAAACAATGATCAACCAGATCACAAGCCCTCTCACCTCGGCGTGAGCGGACAGATCCGTTGTTCCGATCAAACGACACAGCAAGCAGGAGACTTCAATGCGCCCGTCCAAACGTACCCCAGACCAGAAGCGCGAGGTGACGATCACGCGCAATGTCTCCAAACATGCGGAAGGCTCCTGCCTGATCAAGTTTGGCGATACCCATGTGCTCTGCACCGCCAGTCTTGAGGAGCGTATCCCGCCTTGGCTGCGTGGTCAGAACCGCGGCTGGGTAACAGCCGAATATGGCATGCTGCCCCGCGCCACTGGCGATCGCATGCGCCGCGAAGCGCAGGCTGGCAAGCAGTCTGGCCGGACACAGGAAATCCAGCGCCTGATCGGCCGGTCCTTGCGCGCCATCGTCGATCTTGAAGCCCTCGGCGAACGCCAGATCACCGTTGACTGCGATGTCATTCAAGCCGATGGCGGCACTCGCACAGCCTCGATCACCGGCGCATGGGTTGCCTTGCGTGATTGCATCGAGTGGATGCGCGCCCGCAACATGGTTGCCAAGGACGCCACCATTCTGAAAGATCAGGTCGCAGCCATTTCCTGCGGCATCTATCATGGCACTCCGGTACTCGATCTTGATTATCTTGAAGATTCAGACGCCGAAACCGACGCAAACTTTGTCATGACCGGCAAGGGCGGCATCGTTGAAATCCAGGGCACTGCAGAAGGCGAGCCATTCTCGGAAGAGGAATTGATGGCCCTGATGGGTCTGGCCAAAAAAGGCATTGGCGAATTGCTGACCCTTCAGATTGCCGACGAAGCCTAATCGTATCGTGAGCGCGCGCAAAAGAGAGAGCATCCAATGAGCAATCAGCTGAGCATTGACACGCCGCTTGTGGTGGCGAGCCACAATAAAGGCAAGATCCGCGAAATTCGGGAATTGCTGGCCCATTATGGTCTCAGCATCAAGACCGCAACCGAACTGGACCTTGAAGAGCCCGAAGAGACCGGGACCACCTTTGAGGCCAATGCGGAACTGAAGGCTTTGGCCGCGGCCAAGGCAACGGGCCTGCCAGCTCTGGCTGATGATTCCGGCTTTGCCGTGGATGCGCTCGATGGTGATCCGGGCATCTATTCGGCGCGTTGGGCTGGTCCGGACAAGGATTTTGCTCTGGCCATGCGCAATGTTGAAGAAAAGCTGCAAGCCAAGGGTGCAACCGGAGACAAGGATCGAACGGGCCGCTTCATTGCGGTCCTGTGTCTGGCTTGGCCCGATGGCGAAACCCGGTTTTTCCGCGGCGAGGTGGAAGGGCAGGTTATCTGGCCACCGCGTGGTGAGAAGGGCTTTGGCTATGATCCGATGTTCATCCCCGAAGGCCACGAAATCACCTTTGGTGAAATGACCTCGGACCAGAAACATGGCTGGAAGCCGGGTGGTGAGCGCGGCCTGTCCCATCGCTCCCGCGCCTTCAAGCTGTTTGCCGATGCGTGCCTTGAGCCATTTCTCAAATAGGCACTGAATCCAGACCCCGGCCGTTGCCGTAAGGCTGGCCGGGCTTTTTGCTTGCCTCTATGGGGGTGATGATCTGTCAGGAGCTACGATGACTGAGAGTACCGCCATCCTGGAGAATGTTACGAGCCCGGATACTCCCGGTTTCGGTCTCTATCTTCATTGGCCCTTCTGTATGGCCAAATGCCCCTATTGCGATTTTAACAGTCATGTGCGCCACCAGCCGGTTGATCAAAACCGTTTCGCTGACGCAATGATTACTGAAATGCGCCATTATGCTGACCGCCAGCGCGCATCGGGCAAACGGCAGCCACTGACCTCGATCTTCTTTGGCGGCGGCACCCCGTCGCTGATGAAACCACAAACCGTTGCAGCCCTGCTTGATGCCGCCGCCGGTTTCTGGACCATGACAGACGATATCGAAGTGACCCTTGAGGCCAACCCGACCTCTGTTGAAGCGGATCATTTCAAGGGCTATGCCAGCGCGGGCGTTAACCGCGTCTCGCTCGGGGTGCAGTCGCTCTATGATGATCAACTGCGCTTTCTGGGCCGCTTGCACAGCGCGGACGAAGCCAAAGCCGCGATCAAGCTGGCGCAGGCCCATTTCCCGCGTATGTCCTTTGACCTCATTTATGCCCGGCCGCACCAGACCCCAGATCTCTGGGCCAAGGAACTGCGCGAGGCCATAGCCCTGTCGGCAGATCATCTCTCGCTTTATCAGCTGACCATCGAGCAGGACACCCCTTTCTTCAAGCTCTACCGCAATGGCAAGTTCGAGCTGCCGGACGAAGACACCTCGGTGGCTTTGTATGAAATGACCCATGAAGAGCTGGAACGCCACGGCATGCCAGCCTATGAAATTTCCAACCACGCCCGCCCGGGCAGCGAATCCCGCCACAATCTGACCTATTGGCGCTATGGTGATTATGTTGGCGTGGGGGCAGGGGCGCACGGACGGCTGAGCCTGTCCAATGGGCGTATCGCCACCGCCAATGAGCGCCACCCGGAGAGTTGGCTGAAACGGCTCGAGGCCGAAGGCACCGGAGCGCTTCGCGAAGAAGTCCTCGATCTTGAAGCCCAGAGCGACGAATTCCTGATCATGGGCCTGCGCGTCAAGGAAGGCATCGACACCGCTCGCTACGAACGCCTTGCGGGGAAACCGCTCGACCCCAAAAAGCTCGCCATGTTGGTGGAAGGTGGCTTTCTTGAGCAAACCGGCCCCACCCGCATCCGCGCCACCCGTCAAGGCTTCCTGATGCTCAATAGCTTGGTGGCTGAACTGGCCTGCTGACTGCACGCGCATGTGTTGGTTTGACCAAGAGCTTCTGATCAACACGCTTCTGAAATTTCGAAGGAAAATGCCTGCTTACAGCAGGCTTTTTTGTGCCCAGCCACCTCGCTCCCGGTCTGAGGCCTCTATCAATGACAATAGGGAGCAATCCCGGAGTTTCCTCTCACCGTATTCGGCGGAATTCTAGTTAGCTTCTTTCCGCTCGGGGATGGCTTCTGCCTTTTGCGAAAGCGATCAGGCCAGAAATGACTTTGCGATATCAGGAGAAAGACTTACCCTCTTGCGCAAGTCCGTTGGTCTTGCCTTGATTGAGAGGGTCGGTTTGATTTTTGTTTCGGACCGTTTGAACAGCCGACATTTTATCAAATTATACCATGTTGCCCTGTGTGTTATTGGAGAGAAAAATGGCTAAAGTAATTGATAGAAAGGCCGGACTGGCGGCATTTGCCCTCAGTCTCGTCGCACTCCATCTCCCCTTGGACCGCGCCGAAGCCCGCTATCGGGGGTCGGATACGGTCTGCGTGACCGGTGTCTCTCCGGGTGATGTTCTCAATGTAAGAACCCAACCGACCAATCGCAGTGAGCGGATTGGCTTTTTTGAAGCCGATGATTGCCACATGAACGTGGAAGCAGTCGAAGGCAATTGGACCTATGTGCGCGGCTCCTCGCGCGGGCGCAATCTGCAAGGGTGGGTCAATAACGAGTATTTGCGGCCTGCTGCCACGGCCCAACAACCTCGTCAACCCGTGCAGGGCAACAGGGGCCCGTTTCCTCTGGAGGCCGAAACCGGCGGTGGCATTGTGCGAAGCGGCCCAGGCACGCAATATCGCCGCGTGACATCCCTGCCTGAATTCACCCCCATCATGGTGACCGGTTCCACCGGAGTGATGTTCAACGGCTATCCCTGGTTTACCATCCAATATCGTGGCAATCGAAGCGGTTACATGTGGGGGGGTATCATCTGTTCGACCCGCACGCCGTTCCAAGGCACCTTTGACACCTGCGCCAATTACCGTGCCAGCCTGCAACCGCAGGCAAAGCCAAGAAGGCAGACGCCGCAAGTGCGACGGAACACGGTCAATTATTCCTGCAATGAAGGCATCCCACTGCGTGTGACCTTCTTTGACGACAATAGAGAATCCTATGCACTCTATAGCCACGACAGTGGGCCGAAAATTCGGGTCACACAGGTGCGGTCCGGTTCGGGGATGCGCTATACCGACGGCTTTCACGAATTGAGTGGCAAAGGCGGCGAAATTTCTCTGATCGAAGGTGGCCAATTGATCGACCGCTGCTTCTCCAACTGACAGTGCCAAAATGCCAACAAAAAAAGGGAGCCATTCGGCTCCCTTTTCTTATCCTGATGCCCTTTGGGGGTTACTTCGGCAAACCGGCTGCCGACATTGGGGCATTGTCGATGATCTTGGCACCGGACCGGCCGGTAATTTCCATGATTGCCAGACTGCGCTGTGAGGTCCCGTCGCGACGGAATCGGAAGAAGCCGTCGCCAAAGCCGATGAACCCTTGCGGGTCGGTGAGGGTTTCGGCTGCAAACTTCCGTTCGCCGGCCTGTGCGACCAGAGCGGCAGCAAGGATCACGCTGTCATAGGCAAGCGAAGCAACGCGTGGTGGCTGCTGGCCAAACTTGGTGGCGTAGCGCGATGCAAAACTCTCAAAGCCGATGGTCCGGCCATCCAGATTGCGCAAGGTGCGCGGCGGTGCCGGATACCAGCCGCCCTTGAGCATCGGTTCGGAGGAAATTTGGGGCGCATCCCATTGGCTCGAACCAAGGAAGGTCACGTCGCGATCACGGACCCCTTGACCGGCCAACAGCTGCACCGCATTGACAACGGCGCTGCCCTCGGGAATGAACAGGCTGTCGATCTGGCTTTTCACGCCAGCAATCTCTTCTGCTGCCTTTTGCAGGCTGAAGGGATCGGGTTTGGTCCCGGCTTTATATTTCTCGATGGTGACGACGCGCACGCCGAAACGGGCTGCATATTGCCGAAGTGCTGCTTCGACCACATTGCCATAAGGTGTGCTTGGCAGCATCGCCGCCACACTGCGTTTGCCCTGCATGGCTGCATAGGACATGATCCGCTCAACGTCGTTTTCAGGCGAGAAGTTGATCAAGTAAACGCCTTGGGCTGCAGCACCGGTGTCGGTGCTAAAAGCAATCATCGGCACGCCCGCGGGCTTGAGAACCAGCCCTGCCTTCTTCACCGCGCTTGAACGCAGCGGGCCAATCACCAATTGCGCCCCTTCTGCCAGAGCTCGGCCAGCCTGCTCGGTGGCTGCGTTCGATCCGGTGCCAACATCCTTGACGATGATCTGCAGATCGTTGGTGCTGTAATCTTCAAGCGCCATGGCGGCCGCATTGCGAAGGGCCAGCCCCGTTTGGCCGAAGGCACCGCCAGCCGATTGCGGCGTCAGCAGAGCAACACGCACGGAGCCTGTGCCAAGCACTTCGCCCGTTGGTTGGGCAACGGTCACCGGACCATCAAAATTACTCTGGTTGCCAAAGCCCGGACCGGAAAGACTCACCGGTTGACAAGCAGCCAGCGCTGCACCCAACCCGAAAATCATGCCTCGGGTTATCAACCGGCGCAATTTGCCATGCTTTGCTTGAGGGGTGGGGTGAGAATGTCGATTAAAACGCATCAATACTGGCCTCCAGACTCAGACCGCTAGCCGTCAACAGGACCCCCGTATCGGCACCAAATTATGCTCATACGGTGATCATCTGTGCGTTTGATTTGTCAGAAATAACCTGCCAAAACAAGTATGTTGGATTTTCAATGGATATTTGGCCACTGATTCGGCCAAACTGTGGCCAATTTGTCGCGAATTCACGAAAAAATGACGCCACGCTGAGACTCTTCAGCCCATCCCACGCCAGATTGACAGAATCAGCCAACCAAACTGATGAAAAGCATGACCGGGAACAAAGATAGCGACGTCCACTCCCTTGGATCACCCGACGACGAAGCCGCCGTCGCGCAGGATGCCTTGCCAGACGAAAACGCAGATTTTGCCGCAGACCTCGAAGTTGGCGACATGGAAGACGTGGCCGAAGAGACCGAGTGCGATAATGTGCCCGACGGTGAGGGTAATTCCTATTTCGTTGCCGGAACGAAACTTCGCGCCAATGCGATTTCAGCAGGCCTCTATATCGTCTCTACCCCGATTGGCAATCTCAGGGACATCACCATCCGGGCGCTGGAAACGCTGGCCACCGCGGACATCGTCGCTTGTGAGGACACCCGTGTCTCGCGTAAGCTGCTGACCCATTATGGCATCCGTAGCCGTCTGATCACCTACCACGAGCATAATGCTGATCGCCAGAGACCCTATATTCTCAATGCCCTGGCCGAGGGCAAGGTCGTTTGTCTGATTTCAGATGCAGGCACGCCACTGCTGTCCGATCCCGGCTACAAGCTGGTGGGTGATGTGATCGAGGCGGGGCATGGTGTCATCCCGATACCCGGCGCTTCCGCCATGCTCGCGGCGCTGGTGGCAGCAGGTTTGCCCACCGATCAAGTGCATTTTGCCGGTTTCCTGCCGCAAAAGGCCGGCGCGCGCGACCGAAAGTTGGCAGATTTGGCTGAGGCCACAGGCACCTTGGTCTTTTATGAAAGCCCGCGCCGTCTGGCGCCGGTGCTTGCAGCCATGGCAACCCATTTGGGCGGCGACCGCCACGCCGTGGTGGCGCGCGAACTGACCAAGAAATTCGAAGAATTCAAACGCGGCACCCTCCAAGAGCTGGTGGCCTTTTATGCGGAGATCGATGCCCCGCGTGGTGAAGCCGTGGTGCTGATTGGCCCCAAAACCGACCAGGACCTGTCTGAACCAGATGTCGAGGCGTTGATTCTTGAAGGTCTCAAGGCGGGGCTTCATGTCAAACAATTGTCCGCTGACATTGCCGTCAAGGTCGGGGCCAAGAAGAACGACATCTACAAACTGGCCCAGACCCTCAAGGACCAGTTGTCAGACGGGGTATAGGAAGAATGGCCGGGCAGGCGCGGGAGCGGCACAAAAAGGAAAGCTATGATCGGGGTCTGCGCGCCGAACGCTGGGCCGGTCTGATCATGCGGGCCAAGGGTTATCAGATCCTCGCCAACCGCTACAAGGCTCAAGGCGGCGAGATCGATCTCGTTTGTCGCCAAGGCGATCTGCTGGTCTTTCTCGAAGTCAAATATCGCGCCAGCCTTGACGATGCCCTCTGGTCGATCACCCCGCGCAACCAGCAGCGCATTGTTGCCGCTGCCTCCCATTATATTGCCAATCAACCTGATGAGAGTATCATGACCTACCGTTTTGATGTCATGGCCTTTGCCAAGGGAGCGGGTGCCAAGCCCGTTTGGCAGCATCTGGAAGCTGCCTTCGATGCCTTTTGACACCGCCAAGCCTGAGCTTCTCTCTCTGACCTTGAAATTGCGCACCAAAGCCGACATATAGTCCCTGTCCGGGCATTCCCGACCCACCCCCTTATTCAGCCCGTCCTTTATCCAGCCGGAGCCCAATCATGGCACAATCCCGCCCCCTTAAAGTCGCCGTTCAGATGGATCACATCGAAAGCATCAATATTGCAGGGGATTCAACCTTTGCCCTGATGCTCGAAGCGAAAAAGCGCGGCCATCAGCTGTTCCACTACACCGTCGACACCATGGCCATGGAAAATGGCGAGGTCTATGCATGGGTTGATCCGGTGGATGTGCGCGATGAGCCGGGCAATCATTACACGCTGGGTGAAGCGGTGCGGACCAATCTGGCCGAGTTCGATGTTATTCACATGCGTCAGGATCCGCCATTTGACATGGGCTATATTTCCGCCACCCACATGTTGGAGCGCATCCATCCCAAGACCTTGGTGGTCAATGATCCAGCCCAAGTGCGCAACGCTCCTGAAAAGATTTTTGTCACCGAATTTCCCGACCTGATGCCACCAACCCTGATCACCCGGTCTGAGAAAGAGCTGCGGGCCTTCAAGGAGAAATATGGCGATATCGTCATGAAGCCACTTTATGGCAATGGTGGTGCAGCTGTGTTTCGGTTGCGAAAGGATGACCAGAATTTCGGGTCTCTGATGGGCTTGTTCGGCGAAATCTTCGTTGAGCCATGGGTGGCCCAGCAATATCTGGCGGACGTGAAGGCAGGCGACAAACGCATCATTTTGGTCGATGGTGAGCCGGTGGGTGCAATCAATCGCATTCCGGCCGAGGACGATCTGCGCTCCAACATGGTGCAGGGCGGGCAAGCTCAGCAGACCGTGCTGACCGAGCGCGAGAAGGAAATCTGCGCCCGCATCGGCCCGGCACTGAAAGAACGCGGCTTCATCTTTGTGGGCATCGACGTGATCGGTGATTATCTCACGGAAATCAACGTAACCTCACCAACGGGCATCCGGGTCATTCAGCGCCTTGACGGCATCGATATCGCTGCCCTCATCTGGGACAATATCGAGGCCAAGCGGGCTGAAACCGAATAGGTTGACTTTCCTCAAGGCAAAGAACCGGATAAGCTGGTGTTATTCGTTCAGAGGACCGTAACGACATTCGAGCACAAATTTTCGACCGGGGAAGGACCCTGCTTTGGACCAGAAAGCAGGGTCATGCCTTTTTTAGGGAACATTTTAGTGCTCGACCTGTGACATGTGAGGATAGAATGTCCCATAGTGCAAAGGCGTTGACCATAGGGGTCGGGGCGGTATCTTTGGCGCTGGCCCTTGGGCTTTTCGGCGCAAAAGCGGAAGAATTGCCAACCCTCCCGACTGATAAGGCCACCTTGGAAGGCTTGGGTGCGGCGCTGTTCTTCGATGAAAATCTCTCAAAGAACCGGACCATGTCCTGTTCCACCTGCCATGCGCCCGAAGCGGGCTTTTCCGATCCGCGCAGCAATGGGCTTGATGGCCCCATGGGGCGGGCCACGTCCCTTGGCGACGATGGCCAATCCATCGGTGACCGCAATGCCCCGACGGCGTCCTACGCGGCGCTGACACCGAAATTCCACAAGAACAAGGATGGCCAATGGGTCGGTGGCCAGTTTCTTGACGGCCGCGAACCGGATCTCGAAGGTCAGGCAGGTGGCCCGCCGCTCAATCCGCTGGAAATGGGCATGGCAAGCAAACAGGCCGTTGTCGAGCGCCTGTTGGAGAATGATGAATATGTCAGCGGCTTCAAGCTGCTCTATGGTGAGGATATTTTCGCGGATAGCGACAAGGCCTATCGCGCCATGACCGAGGCAATTGCCGCCTTTGAACGGACCGACTATTTCAGCCCGTTTGATTCGAAATATGACCGTTATTTGCGCGGTGAGGCAGAATTTACCCGTGACGAGGAATTGGGCCGGACGCTGTTCTTCTCCCAGCAATTCACCAATTGCAATCTCTGCCACCAGCTCCACAAGCGCCCCGGCGTCGAAAAGGAACTCTTCACCAATCACCAATATTTCAATATCGGTGTGCCGGAAAACAAAGCGTTGCGTGCCGCCAACGGGGTGGGTGTCGGCAGCATCGACCATGGCCTGTCGAACAATGCCACGGTCGACAAACGGATCGAGGACGGCAAATACAAAACCACCACTCTGCGCAATGTGGCGGTGACCGGGCCTTACATGCATAACGGCATATTCGAGGATCTGGAGACCGTTATCCGCTTCTACAATCACTACAATTCGAAATCGCCAGCATCCCAGATCAATCCCGAAACCGGCCAACCATGGGGCGATCCGGAGGTGGCTGAAACCATTGATTTCGAGAAATTGGAAGAGGGGCCGGCCCTTGAGGAAAATCGCATCAAGGCTCTCGTCGCCTTCCTCAAGACCCTGACCGACAAGCGCTACGAGCATTTGCTCGAACAATAAGACCGGTTCTCAATTCGTGAAAAAAACAACCGTCGTGCAATCAGCGCGGCGGTTTTTCTTGGCCTTCTTCTTGGCCTCATGGGCGAGCGGATTAAAAGTCAAAACCGATCTGGTTGGGACTATGGACCTGACTGGGATTGATCTTCTCATGCTCCAACAGCCAGATCTTGGTCTTCAACCCGCCGCCAAATCCCACCAGTGATCCATCTGCCCCTATCACCCGATGACAGGGCACGATGATCGGGATCGGGTTGGCATTGTTGGCCATCCCTACAGCCTGCGCACCACCCGGTTGTCCCACCGCGCGGGCAATGTCCCCATAGGAGCGCACTTGCCCAAACGGGATTGCCTCAAGCGCTTGCCAAACCGCCAGCTGAAAGGCCGAGCCCTCCAGCTGATAATCAAGGCAGAAGTGAGACAGATCTCCTTTGAAATAGGCATCCACCTGGCGTCGCGCCTCTGCAAAGGCGTGACTGTCTTCCACCCAATCCGGCTTGGGTGGATATGGCAACCCTTCTTTTGCGAAATGCAATCCATGGAGCCTGTCGCCGATCCCGTAAAAGGTCAGCGGTCCCAAAGGGCTGTCATGGCGGCAATAGAGCATGACACCATCATCGCAGGTCCCGCCCGTTGTGGCTTCCTCCATCGCTCCGTCTCCCTCCGGTTGGATCGCTTTTCACTCCTCCTGATACACCGATTTGAGCCGATTGGCCAAGGGAACAGAGACGAATCGTTCGATATTTGTTCTTGATCCCGACAAAAGCACCCTCTATGCTTGCAACAAGTTGCATTTCTTTCTTCATCCATTTCAGGTTATGCGAGGCAGCCATGGTGGCCCATGTTCAGACGGTCTCTTTTCAGGGCATCGCTGCCCGGCCCGTGGATGTGCAGGTGCAGGTCGCCTCGGGTCTTCCTGCCTTCACCATTGTTGGCCTGCCGGACAAGGCTGTAGCTGAAAGCCGCGAGCGGGTTCGGGCCGCGTTGACCGCATCGGGCCTGTCCTTGCCACCCAAACGCATCACCATCAATCTTGCACCCGCCGACTTGCCCAAGGAGGGAAGCCATTTTGATCTCCCCATTGCGCTGGGCCTGATGGCGGCGATCGGGGCGATCCCCGCAGATTGCCTTGATACTTACACGGTGTTGGGAGAACTGGCGCTTGATGGGCGGCTCGCTGCTGTGGTCGGCGTTCTGCCAGCGGCCATGGCCGCCAATGCCGAAGATCGTGGCCTGATCTGTCCCAAACAGTGCGGCCCGGAAGCGGCCTGGGCCGATGCCGATATGGATATTCTCGCACCGGACAGCCTCATTTCCCTTGCCAACCATTTCAAGGGCAGCCAGCTTTTGGCCCGTCCCCGCGCGGGCATTCGAGACAATGATATCTCGGCGATGGATCTCAGGGACATCAAAGGGCAGGAACTGGCCAAACGGGCGCTCGAAGTCTCGGCCGCTGGCGGGCACAACATGCTGATGGTTGGCCCGCCTGGCTCTGGCAAAAGCATGCTGGCTTCACGATTGCCGACCATTTTGCCGCCCCTGTCTCCGGCGGAATTGCTCGATGTTTCGATGATCCAGTCCATCGCTGGCCTGTTGCCCCAGGGGCAATTGTCGCCAAACCGACCCTTTCGCGCCCCGCACCATTCCGCCTCCATGGCGGCGATGGTCGGTGGTGGCCTGAAGGCCAAACCCGGAGAGGTGGCCTTGTCCCACAATGGGGTGCTGTTTCTCGATGAATTGCCGGAATTCTCACCGCAAGTTCTCGACAGTTTGCGCCAGCCGATTGAAAGTGGCGAGGCGGTCATTTCCCGCGCCAATCACCGGGTCACCTATCCTGCCCGCTTTCAGTTGATTGCTGCGATGAATCCCTGCCGTTGTGGTCATGCAGGCGAGCCGGGCTATGTCTGCAAGCGCGGCAATCGCTGCGCCGCCGATTATCAGGCCCGCATTTCCGGCCCGCTGCTTGATCGCATTGATTTGCGCATTGAGGTGCCCGCCGTCTCGGCCAGTGATTTGATGCTGCCCGCCGCAAAAGAAGGCTCAAAAGAAGTGGGGGAACGGGTCGCCAATGCGCGGCATGTGCAGGGGCGGCGCTATGCAGCCCTTGGTCTGTCCACCGCCATGACAAATGCCCAATGCCCCGCAAGCATCATCGAACAGGTTTGCGATGTGAAGGGCGAAGCCCGCAGGTTGCTGGCCCATGCCGCTGAAAGCATGGCCCTGTCGGCGCGCGGCTATCACCGCATATTGAAGCTTGCCCGGACCCTGGCCGATTTGGCAGGCCGTGCCCAGCCCGGCAAAACCGACATAGCCGAGGCGCTGAGCTATCGTATGACCGCAGAAACATCGCTGGTCGGGTGAGGGGTTTTAATCGTAGCTTTTTGACGAGCGCATTTTCTTCAAGGCGCCACGTTTGGTTTTGCTATCCACCCGCCGTCGCTTGCTGGCCCGGGTCGGCTTGGTGGCAATGCGTCGTTTCGGGCGATAACTCGCCTTATCGATCAGCGCCACCAGCCGCTCGATTGCTTCTTCGCGATTGCGCGCTTGGGTGCGATGGCTTTGTACCTGCATCACCAACACCCCGTCCTGTGTCATCAAATGCGATGCCTGCTGGCGCAGATTGGCTTTGATATAACCGGGCAGGGAGGGGGAGTTGCGCACATCGAACCGCAATTCCACTGCGGTTGAGACCTTGTTGACATTCTGACCGCCGGGACCGGAGGCACGAATGAAGCGTTCCTCCAGCTCGTCTGGATCGAGGCTCAAGCCTTCCTTGATGATGATGCGATCTGACATGGTCTTTCTTGCTTTCTCAAAGTCCCTTGCTTCTGCCCCGGTTTCTTGGCGGGACAATCAGGCAGGATGCTTCATCTGGCCGCGCTTCAACTCCACTTCGCGCTGGGCAATCAGCTTCCTTTGATAGCGCCCCTGAACCACATCGACAACCACCAGCACCGCCAGAACGAAATAGAAGGTGCTCTTGGCCATTGGTTCGATATGGTAGCCAAAGAAAGACAAATGCGCCAAATGCCCGCCTTCGGACAGCAGCATTATGCCGACAATGAACAGAACGAACAGGCCAAGCACCTCATACATACGGTTCTTTTGCAGGAAATTGGATACCGTATCGGCCAGATAAATCATACCGATGCCGGAAATGACAATGGCCGCCGCCATCACCAGAAAGACATTGGTCAACGCCAGTGCCGACAGGATGGAATCGAACGAGAAGATCAGATTCATCATCACGATCCAGAAAATGGCCATGCTCGCCGACCGGCTGGCCCCGGACGCGTGACTTTCCAGATCATCAAGGCTCAACATATGCATGATTTCCTTGAAGGCGGTATAGATGATGAAGACGCCCCCGATCAAAACGATCAGCGCATGGATATTGACGTCGCCTTCCAAAATGCCGTCCCACTGGAAGGTCACGAAAGGCGTCTGGAAATAGGAAATGGCGGACATGATGGCAAACAGCAGCAACAGCCTTAGCCCGATGGCCAGCCCGATGCCGACTTTGCGCACCATCGCCTGTTTTTCCGGAGCGACCCGTTTTGATTCGATCGAAATATACAGAAGATTGTCAAAGCCGAGCACTGCCTGCAGCAGGGTCAGCATCAGTAAGGTGAAGAGATTATCGAGAGAGAAAAGCTCGGCCATAGGTCTGTTTATCCGGTGCAATTGGCAGCGATAAAAGACACCATGGCCGGTTTTGGGGTCGATGGCGCCCTCTATCCAAAGGACTTGAAGAAGGAAATGACACGCCGAATCGAGGATTTCTTCGGCAGATCACCATAATAGGTGATCGCCGCCCGTCGTCCAATCTCCGAGAAGGTCGGGTATGGGGAAATATAGCCGGTAATGGCCTTGATATTCATTTTCTGGCTGACAATCAGCGACCACATATTGATGATTTCGCCCGCATTGGCTCCCACAACGGACGCGCCAAGCACGACGCCCTTCTTGTCGACAATGACCTTGATCAGGCCGCTTGTCTTGCGCTCTGCCTGCGCCCGGTCATTCTCGCCATAGGGCCAGCGCAACACTTTGAAACCACGATGTTTTTCGCGCGCCTGATCTTCATTCAACCCAACATGTCCCATTTCCGGGTCCGTATAGGTGACCCATGGGATGATCGAGCGATCTTCCTTGGCCCCCAACTTGAACAGGACCGAGCGGATGACGAGACCCGCATGATAACCCGCCACATGGGTGAATTGCAGTCCACCTGTCACATCGCCAATGGCATAGACCCGGCGGTTGGTGGTTTTCAGCGTGGGTTTGACCTGGATGCCCTTTGCATCATAGGCAATGTCGGCATTTTCCAGCGCCAAACTGTCAACATTGGGGCTGCGCCCGGCAGCGACCAGCAGATGGGTTGCCTCGACGACTTCCTCATGGACATTTTCCTGATCGTCCTCATCGCCTTTGGCCAGAATGATTCGGGCCCCATGGGGATAGGCTTGCTTGTCTGCCGCTGGTTCGATGCGGGCGATCCTGACGCCTTCGCGCAGCTCAACCCCGTCCCTGCGGATCTGGTCGATCACCACGGCAGTCAATTCCGGATCGTCCTTTGCCAGCACATTGAACGCTTCGAGCACAGTAACCTCGGCCCCAAGGCGGCGCTGTGCCTGTGCCAACTCCATGCCGATTGGGCCACCACCAATGATAACCAGCTTCTCTGGCTGATCGCTGAGGGTGAAAATCGTCTCGTTGGTCAGATAGTCGACCTCGTCCAGACCGGGGATCGGCAATTTCGCTGGCGACGATCCGGTCGCGATCACAAAGGCGCGTGCGGTGATCTCGGTTTCTCCATCGGCGGTGACGACGGTCTTGGCATCCTTGAACTGACCCGCCTGCTGTATCACCTGCACGCCCAGCCCTTCAAACCGCTCAACCGAATCATTGGGCTCAATCGCCGCGATCACCGAATGGATATGATCATGCACCGCCTGATAATCGACGCGCGGTTCGACCGAACTGATGCCGAAAGGATGGGCATTGCGCATGGAATGGGCCTGTTTGCCAGCCGCGATCATCGCCTTTGAGGGCACGCAGCCATAATTGAGACAATCCCCCCCCATCTTGCCTTTTTCCAGCAAGACGACCTTCTCCCCAAAGGCGGCAGCGGCAGCCGCCACGCTCAATCCGCCCGAGCCCGCTCCGATGACACAAATGTCGGCTTTGATCTGTTCAGTCATTATTCTTCCTTTCGGGCGGAACCGGTCCCTCGCCTCAGCTTTAGTTTTGCGTGTCTGACGCACGATTTTTCAAGAGCTTTCTTTACCACCGCGTCGGTTTTTAAACGCCTTGAGCACAGGCGGGATCAAGGAGACGACACCGAGCGCCACAAAAGCGGCTATCAATTCCGGCGTGATGAGGGCTGATGTGTCCAGCGTCACGTTGCAACCGGGGTCGGTGGCGCAGGCCGGATTGGCAGCCTTTTGGGCCGCGATGATGCTGTCGAGCCCGGCGCCGATAAAGGCATAGGCAAAGGTGCCCGGCAGGATACCGATCAGGGTGGCGAGAAAATAGGTTCCCAGACCGACATTGAACAGGGCCGGGACCACATTGATCAGCCAGAAGGGGAAAACCGGCACGAGGCGCAAAAACAGCAAATAACTAAAGGCATTGTCGCGAAAGCCCGCACTGAAGCGATCAACAAATCCGCCAGCCCGCGCCCGCAAGGACGCACCAAAGGCCGACCGTGCGGCCAGAAAAATCACCGACGCCCCGATGGTTGCGGCCAGCACCGTGACAGCGCCACCAATCGCCCAGCCAAACAACAGGCCACCGGCAATGGTCAGGAAAGACGCGCCGGGAAAGGACAAAGCCACCGCCAGAATATAGGCCAGCATATAGCCACCCAGCATCATGAAATAATGCGCGGCCACCTGGTCTGCCAGCCATTCCCGATGTCGGACCAGCGAATCAAGGCTTAGATAGTGATGCCAGCCTTGGGAAAAGCCAAAGGCCATCAGCCCGCCAATGGCGACCAGCGGTCCCCATTTTTTCAGTCTTGTCGCGAGACTTGCTGCATTGCTGCTATTCGGTGCGTCCTGTGTCATCTGTTCTGCCATGGTTACCGAGCCTCGTTTAAAGACCAGTCATACTGATAGCCATTGATTTTGCTATTCTTCTGAAGTCGTGTTCTGAGGGATGGACTGGCATATCCAAGCCAGTGCGCTTTGAGCTGGTTTGTGGAGCCAAAATCCGATTTGTACCATTTGTAAAGGCTGGAGACGGTCACGCCATTCTTGCCAGCCTTGACGCCGCGCGGATGATTGATAAAGGCGCGGGCTGCCTGATCCAGTTGCCTGTCGATTGCGTTGCCGCGATAGGCTTCCCGCCGCAAATCCGGGCAACCGATCGAAGCGCAATTAAAGCCATAATGCAGTCGCGGATCCTTCCATGTGGCGCGGGCAATTTCATGCTCGATATCATCAAGTGACAAGGCCTTGCCGCCAACGTTCACCAGCTCCTGCTTCCAGGGACCGGACGAAAACAGCCCCCCAAGCTTGATATCGCGGATAGACCGGACCGGATAATGCTCAAGAATGACGTCAAGCGTCTTGGCATTATACAGATTGATCCAATAGGCCTTGGCCGCATTGCTGGACAGGCTTTTGACGGATACTTTTTGCATGGTCGCCAGATAAGCCTGCAATTTCGGGCGCGCGCTGCGCAAGGCGCGATACTTCACCCGTGTTGAGCCATCCGCCATCTCGATCACATACCGTGACAGCAAGGCATCAAAGGCAGAGTGATCCACCTGTCCGCTGCCTTTGGGCTGGAACCGTTTTGACAAACTGGAGGCTTGAACCGGCATGCAGGAAAGCGCAACCACCATGGCCGATGCCACAAACAGGCTTAAACCCAGTTTCATATATTGGATTTGTGGCTGAAGACCCCTGGTCCTGATTTGGCTCTGCACTGGTATGGAGC
The DNA here is from genome assembly GCF_963677725.1 of uncultured Cohaesibacter sp. Lineage (NCBI taxonomy): Bacteria > Pseudomonadati > Pseudomonadota > Alphaproteobacteria > Hyphomicrobiales > Cohaesibacteraceae > Cohaesibacter > uncultured Cohaesibacter sp. The sequence goes on along the minus strand of NZ_OY782507.1, from coordinate 2,605,888 downwards.
GATGGGACATGATTCTCTTTTCTTGTTTCGTGCTTTGCTGCTGGCGTCTATCTTGGCGCTTGGAAAGGCAAAGGTGGGTAAAGATCCAGCCGCGTTCCTGCGCTTTCTTCCCTATATAGAGGGAAAATCAGGGTTTGTGACGCGTCTCACCGTCATTTGATCGCCCTTCAAGGCCTGTTCACGGGCTTGTTACGAGGGTAAAATTTTTATAGAGGGGACAAATGCCTGACAAGAAGTCGGCTACAAGTGCATTTGCCTGCGAGTTACGGGTACAGAAACGCAAAAGTTGGCTTTTTCTCGCCAATCATGATTGACTCAGGACGCGCATCTCCGTATAAGCCGACGCAAGTGTATCAGGTTCGCGGAAAGCGTCTCGTTCGAGGCGCTCTTTTTTACCCGATCTGATGGGATTTGAAAAAATCAAGAATAGGGGCCGCGAAAGCGGTATGAGCCCATGAAACGGACTTTTCAGCCGAGCCGTCTGGTGCGTAAGCGCCGCCACGGCTTCCGGGCACGCATGGCAACGAAAAATGGCCGCCAGGTTTTGGCTCGCCGCCGTGCAAAGGGACGCAAGCGTCTTTCTGCCTAAGGCAAACAGCAACAACCGCCAGCATTGAGCTTTCCAGCTTCGATCTGGCGGTTTTGTGTGTCTGGGCTCCAGAAAATGGAAAATCGACACACAGCGCTTCCAGGTGGCAGACATGCTTCGATTGAAAAAGCGCAGCGAATTTCTAACCGCGGCCAAGGGAGTTCGCCTCTCGCGTCGCGGTTTTGTGCTTCAAGCGGTCCGTCGAACGCCTGAAGACGACAAACCGGCGCGGGTTGGCTTCACCGTCACCAAGAAAGTTGGCAATGCGGTTGTGCGCAATCGGGTAAAGCGCCGATTGCGGGAATTGGTCCGGCTGCATGGTCCGGACCATCTGACCCAAGGTTGGGATTATGTTCTGATCGGCAAATTTGGTGCTCTGCATCTGCCCTTCGAAGCACTGATCGCCGATTTCAAGGGATGCACCCGGGATCTTGCGCGGGGCAAGACCGATCCTCCTGCTCGGCGTCGCCGTGTCAAAGGCGGGCCTGATCGGGGACCACGGACCAGCAAAGCGCCCGGAAAACCAACTGATAAAGACCCCAAGGCCGGGTCCAAAGCGCAATCCGCACAAAAGAGCCATTGATTTTGTGTATCCATTGCCGCAAAACAGGGCCAATTCAAGGATGCCTGTCACAAATGACCTCGAAAGGGTCGCTTGGGCAGTGCCCAGACCATTCGCGCACTTGAACTGGCCGATGCCAGAAGCCAAGTGCAAAACCAGTAAGACCGAACCGGACAATGGCCTTGATGGCTGATCGGTTCATAAGAGATCGAACTGCCGACCGATTGGCCAAGCCAATCCCTATGCAATGGGGCAATTAACCCAGGAAATTGACTTAGGACATGGCGGCAGGATTGATCATCTGAGAGATCGAGAGGCTCTTGGCGACATTGGGTTCGACCGGGAGTTTGAGAAAACGGGATGAAGAAAGTCGATGGAAAATAATCGCAATTTCTTCCTTGCCATTGCTCTTTCGTTTGTTGTCTTGTTCGGCTGGCAATATTTTGTCGCCGGACCAAAGATGCAGGCAGAACAGGAACGGCAAGAACGATTGGCAGCGCAGAAGCAGACTGCCGAACAGAGCCAGACGACAGCACCAAGCGAGCCCCAGCAAAGTGCGGTGCCAAATGTCTCTGCAGGCAATGTGTCCGTTCCGGGCACTGTACCACAGGTCAGCGAAGCGGACATCACGCCGTCCAGACGTGTTGACATCAAGACTGACAATCTGACCGGTACCATCAATCTTACCGGCGCACGCATCGACGATCTGCATCTGAGCAAATATCGTGAGACCCTTGATAAGAACAGCCCGACCATCGTGCTGTTGTCCCCATCGGGTAGCACCAAGCCATATTATGCAGAATTCGGTTGGGTTGACGGCGGCAGCAAAGCCAGCCTGCCAAACAGCAAGACCGAATGGAACGCACCAGTCGGCGCGACACTGACCCCTGAGACCCCGCTGGTTCTCACCTGGGACAATGGCGCAGGCCTGACCTTCACGCGGACCATCAGCGTTGATAATGATTATCTCTTCTCGGTCGAGCAGACCGTCAAGAACAACACCGACGCTGCTGTTGCCCTTTATCCCTATGGTCTTGTGTCCCGCCACGGTCAACCAGCAACCGCAGGTCTCTACATTCTGCATGAAGGTCTGATCGGCGTTGCGGGCGAAGAAGGCCTGCAGGAAGTTGATTACAAGGATCTTGTCAAGGATCGCCTGGTCCAGCCGTTGAAATCCGTCGGTGGCTGGGTCGGCATCACCGACAAATATTGGGCAACCGCGCTGATCCCGAGCCAGCAGAATCCCTTCCAGCCGGCTTTCCGCTACAATGAGATCGCTGGCAAGCCTGCCTTCCAGTCCGACTATCTCGGCGATCAGGTCAGCGTTCCGGCCGGTGGTGAAATCTCCTACAAATCGGCTCTGTTTGCCGGTGCCAAGGAAGTCAGCACGCTCGAAGCCGTGCAGGAAAAGACCAAGGCTCTGAATTTCGATCTGATGATCGACTGGGGCTGGTTCTACTTCATCACCAAGCCGATGTTCTGGGCGATTGACCATCTCTATGGTCTGGTCGGCAACTTCGGTATCGCGATCTTGCTGATCACCGTTCTGGTCAAGCTGATCTTCTTCCCGCTCGCGAACAAGTCCTACGCTTCCATGTCGAAGATGAAGCTGTTGCAGCCGAAGATGGAAGAGATCAAGAAGCAGTATGGCGATGACAAGCAGGCCCAGCAGCAGGCCGTGATGAAGCTGTATCAGGAGGAAAAGGTCAACCCGCTTGCCGGTTGTTTGCCGATCCTGATTCAGATTCCGGTCTTCTTCTCGCTCTATAAAGTCCTCTATATCACCATCGAAATGCGGCATGCGCCTTTCTTTGGCTGGATCAAGGATTTGTCTGCGCCGGATCCGACCAACATCTTCACTCTGTTTGGTCTGGTGCCATGGGATACGCCAAGCTTCCTGGTTCTTGGTATTTGGCCGCTGATCATGGGTATCACCATGTTCGTCCAGATGAAGCTGAACCCGGCCCCACCTGATCCGACCCAGCAGATGATCTTCAACTGGATGCCAGTGATCTTCACCTTCATGCTGGCAACCTTCCCGGCTGGTCTGGTGATCTATTGGGCATGGAACAACTCCCTGTCGATCGTCCAGCAGGCCACCATCATGCGCCGTCATGGGGCCAAGGTTGAGATCTTCAAGAATATCAAGAGCACCTTCTCGCGCAAAAAAGCCGAGAGCTAGGCTCTTGTACGAAGTATGAAAAAGGCGACCCGATCGGGTCGCCTTTTTTTGTGACTTTGACGCAACAGGCCAAAGCCGGATTGCAGCAGATCATCCGCCTCCATTGCGCTTGCACCTGTATTTGGTATGCTTTCCGGATAGATATGATCCCCATACACCCCGCCGAAAAAGGACCCGTGTCGTGATTCTCTGAGCCCAGCAGCCTTTAATGCATGATCGCCCTGCGCTTCTGATCCGCATCCTCAAGTGGACCAGCTTATTATGTGTGGACGATGGCTCGGCTGCTGCCTTTCGTTGATTGCCCTTCTCCAAACGAAACAGAGAGACATCCATGCTAGACCAGACACGCACCCACCCCGACCCGAACGATCCTTATCCAAAGCCCGAATTCAAGCGCTTTGCCTTTCTCAAATCGCTTGTCACCAACCCCAATATCTCGGTCGGCGACTTCACCTATTATGACGATCCAGACGGGCCGGAGAAATTCGAGCACCAGAATGTGCTCCATCATCATGATTTCCTCGGCGACCGTTTGATCATCGGCAATTTCTGCGCCATTGCCACCGGGGCGACCTTCATCATGAATGGGGCCAATCACGACATGACCGGCATCTCCACCTACCCCTTCGGTGTGATGGGGCATGGTTGGGACGCAGATTTCGACATCGAAATTTTCAAGGCACAATCCCGCGGCGATACCGTGGTTGGTCATGATGTCTGGATTGGCCGCAATGCCACCATTCTGCCCGGCGTCACAATCGGCTCCGGTGCCATCATTGCTAGCAATGCGGTGGTCAGTCGCGATGTCCCGGCTTATGGCATTGTTGCGGGCAATCCGGCCAAACTGGTCAAAAGCCGGTTTGCACCAGCGCAGATTGACCGTCTGCTGGCAATCGGTTGGTGGAACTGGCCGGTGGCGCTGATCACCCGTTATCGCACCCTCATTCAGGGCGGGGACATCGACGCATTGGAACAGATCGCTCACGCCCAGCCACCTGAAGAATCCGCTGACCATCCAGAGGCTTGATCTGGCGATCTGTGATGCGCTGTTTTGTGATTCCCCTTGAGTCTTGCACCAAGGCAAGCTAACGATGGCCTGCCTTGGTGTATTCACCCTCAACCGGAAGCCGATCATGACTGAGCACGACCAAACCGCCCCGATGCCCGAAGACAATGAGGACGCCTCTCTTGCGGCGCTTGTCGGCGATGACGAGGTCGAGGAAGAGATTGCCGAGCGCGGCCGATTGCTGTTCGCTCAGGCATGGGATTTCATGTGGGGCACCAAATTCTACCACCAGCTGCCACCCATCGAAGGCGTCGAAATTGCCTTTGCGGGGCGCTCCAATGTTGGCAAATCCTCGCTGTTGAATGCGATCACGGGCCGCAAGGCACTGGCCCGGACATCCAACACACCCGGACGCACCAAGGAACTCAACTTCTTCCGCCCGGAGAAGGATCCGACTCTCGTTATTTGCGACATGCCCGGCTATGGCTATGCCAAGGCCTCCAAGAAAGAGGTTGCCGCATGGAACGAACTTATCCTTGATTATCTGCGTGGTCGCCCGAACCTGCGTCGTGTCTATGTGTTGATCGACAGCCGCCATGGCCTCAAGCCCAATGATATCGAGGTTATGACCACGCTCGATAAGGCGGCGGTCAACTATCAGGTGGTGTTGACCAAGGTTGACAAGACCAAGCTCAGTGACTTGCACAAGGTCATCGACAAGGTGCGTCTGGGGCTGAAAAAGCGCCCCGCTGCCCATCCGGACATCCTGCTCACCTCATCGGATAAAAAGATCGGTATCAAGCGCCTGCGCGCCGAAATGCAGCTCTTGGCCGAAGGAGACTAGGCAGCTGACGACAATTGGCTAGGGAAAATTTTATTCTTTAAGCATGCCGGTTTGCAGCATAGTTGCCTCTGCGCGTCGGAAGGTCTATAGAGCGTGGTCAGAATGTAATCCCAAAGCATGAGATGAATGCCATGTCTGACACCGCCCAATCCGACGCTCTGACCAAGGCCTCCAACCGCGCCAAAACCATTTCCCAAGCGCTGCCCTACATGCAGCGCTATGATGGCCAGTCGGTGGTGGTCAAATATGGCGGTCATGCCATGGGAGACGCGGAGCTGGGCCGTGCTTTTGCCCGCGACATCGTGCTGCTGAAACAATCCGGCGTCAAACCTGTGGTCGTCCATGGCGGCGGCCCGCAGATCAAGACCATGCTCGAGCGTCTTGGCATCCAGTCCGAATTCAAGGGTGGCTTGCGTGTCACCGACGCCCACACTGTGGAAGTCGTGGAAATGGTGTTGGCTGGCTCCATCAACAAATCCATCGTGCTCAACATCAATGCCGAAGGCGGCCGCGCGGTCGGCCTTTGTGGCAAGGATGGCAACATGGTGCTGGCGGAAAAACTGACCCGCACCATCCGCGATCCGAACAGCGCGATTGAGGAAGTGGTCGATCTCGGGTTTGTAGGCGATCCGAAAAAGGTTGATCGGTCCGTTATCGACATGGTTGCCCGCGATGCGCTCATTCCGGTCATTGCTCCGGTGGCGCCGGGCGCTGATGGTCATACCTACAATATCAATGCCGATACCTTTGCCGGTGCCATTGCCGGAGCTGTCGACGCCAAGCGCCTGTTGTTCCTGACGGATGTGCCGGGCGTGCTCGACAAGGACGGCAAGCTGATCAAGCAGCTGACCATCAAAGAGGCCCACGCCCTGATCGCTGACGGCACCATTTCCGGCGGCATGATCCCGAAAGTGGAAACCTGCATTGAGGCCCTCAACAAGGGCGTCGAAGGGGTTGTTATTCTCGATGGCAAGGTCCCGCACGCTGTCCTGCTCGAACTCTTCACCGAAGGCGGCGCAGGCACCCTGCTGATCCACTAGACCAGCGGCAAATCAGATAATATCAAAGGGAGCCGATGGGCTCCCTTTTTTTGCGGATCTCTCATCAAAGCCTAGCTTGATTGCTCGGTCTGCCGGACGGTGGCGATGATCGCCTGACCAAGGCTTAAACCGCCATCATTGGCGGGATACTGTCGGGGGATCAGCAGTTCAAGGCCGTGACCTTGCAAGGCATCGATCAACCCTTCTGCAAGAAGCCGGTTCTGAATGCAGCCTCCTGTCAGGACTATGGTGCCGCAGCTCAGGTCTGCTGAGAGGGCGATGGCCCGCTCAGCAATGGCGTCGATAAGCGTCATGTGGAAGCGGCGGGCAATCACCGCTCGGCTGACCCCTTGGACGCAATCCTCGATTATGGCCTGCCACATGGGTTTCCAGCCAATGATCTGGCTGGTCTTTCCCGCCGAGATGGCAACGGGATAGGGCGCACACGGCACGTCAGAAGCGGTTTCGGCGAGCATTTGCAACAGACTCGCCGCCTCACCCTCATAGGATTGCCGCTCCGGCCCAATCGACAGGAACGCGGCGACGGCATCAAACAGACGTCCGGCGGAAGAGGCCAAAGGCGCGTTAAGGCCGCGATCAAGCATGGTGATTAGTTGCTCTGTCGGCTTGGCTTTCATCTGCTCTACGAAGGCAAGATGCGGATAGTGTTCGCTAAGGGCTTTCCAACCAAAGGCATGGTGCAAATGTGCAAAGCAATTGCGCCAAGGCTCGACCGAAGCCTTGTTGCCACCCGGCATCGCGATAGCATCGAAATGGGCCAGCCGCCGATAAGTGGCATAGTCAGCCAGCAGAATTTCCCCGCCCCAAAGTGTGCCATCATCTCCCGCACCCAATCCGTCAAGCGCAATGCCCAGAACGGGTGGATGATCACGCGAGAGGCCATGCTCCACCATGCAGGCAGCAACATGCGCATGATGATGTTGCACCGGCAACAGTGCACAGCCGTATCTCTCGGCCAAATCGGCGCCCAGACGGGAACTCAGATAGGTTGGGTGGTCGTCAATAGCGATGCGGTCCGGTGTCAGCTTGCGGGCCTCCAGATAAAGCGACAAGGCCTTGCGATAATCATGCTGGATCTTTGGAACTTCCATGTCACCAATATGGTGAGAGACAACAGCGTGACCTTTGGCAAGCAGGCAAAAGCTGTTTTTCAGCTCTCCCCCCGCTGCCAGAATGACCGGGCTGGCATCAAACCCATCCGGCAAGGGCAGGGGATCGGGCGCATATCCTCGGGCGCGGCGCAACAGACTGACCTTGCCATCGATCAGTTGGGCGACCGAATCATCAACCCGATTGATAATGTCCCTGTCATGCAGAAGGAAATGGTCCGCCACTGTCGCCAACTGGGCAATGGCCGCCTCATTGTCCGTGATCTGCGGATCATTTGACAGATTGCCAGACGTCATCACAAGCGGCCCATCGCACGCGCCCAGCAGCAGATGATGCAGCGGCGTATTGGGCACCATGAAGCCCAGTCGATTCTGTCCCGGAGCCACAGCGTCCGCAAGAGGAAGAGCCTCGATTAGCCGGTCAAGCAGGACAATCGGCGCTGCCGCACTGGTCAGGAGCTGGCGTTCTTCTGATCTGACATGACAATAGGCTTCAATGCTTGCCACATCCCGCGCCATCAGGGCCAGCGGTTTGCTCGGACGCCTCTTGCGCCGACGCAAGGTTTCAACCGCCGCCTGATTGGTCGCATCACACGCCAGATGAAAACCGCCCAGCCCCTTGATAGCAACAATCCGGCCTTGGCTGAGTAGAGCTGCACAATGAGCCAGACAATCTTGGTGCGTGTCTGATGTCATGATCTCGCCGGTGCCGTCCGTCAACCAGATAGCGGGGCCGCATTCGGGGCAGGCATTGGGCTGGGCATGAAAGCGCCTGTCCGCCGGGTCATCATATTCCGCCGCACAATGTGGGCACATGACAAAGGGTGACATGGCGGTATTGGCCCGATCATAGGGCAGGGCCTTGATGATGGTCAGGCGTGGCCCACAATGGGTGCAATTGGTGAAAGGATAGCGATAACGGCGATTGGTTGGGTCTGTCACGTCCTCCAGACAGGAGGAACAGGTTGCTGCATCGGGGATGATTGCCGTCTCAATGCCGGTTTGTTCGCTGGCGACAATCGAAAAATCTGTTACCGGACAAGGCAATTCGATGTCGGATGAGACAAACCGGTCGATCCGCGCCAGCGGCGGGCATTCCGCTTTGAGCCGGTCACAAAAATGCGTTACCCGGTTGATGCTTCCCCAGACCCGGATCAAAACCCCTTTGCCGTCATTGCGCACATCGCCCCGAAGGTCAAGCTCTTGCGCCAAACGCCAGACTGTCGGGCGAAAGCCAACACCCTGAACCAGACCATTGACGCGAATACGGTTTCCCTTGATAGGGTTGTTGCCTTCCTCCGCCTTGGTCATCAATGCACCGTGCAGACCATGCAGGGATCAAAGGAGCGAACAATATGCTGAACCGAGACCGGATCCGCTTCTTCACCCTTGCGCAACGGCGCTCCCTCAAGCGCCAGTTCCAGCGGTCCAGCCTGTCCGGTATGATCGCGAGGGGAGAAATTCCATGTGGTTGGGGCGATGATCTGGTAATTGGAAATCAGCCCGCCTTTGACAACCATCCAGTGTCCGAGAGATCCGCGTGCCGCTTCCACAAGGCCAAAAGCCTGACCATCTGGTTTTGAGTCCGGATGGGTGCGGAACGGCGCGTTCGGGTCCAGCTCTTCCACCCATTCCTGCATTTTTGGCACAAGCAAGGCAACTTCGAGCAGGCGGGCCAGCACACGGCTTTCCACATTGCCTCCAAATGATGCAACAGCGTCGGTGATGAGCGGATGCTGATTGACCACCTGGCGGGCCAGAGCGCCCACCTCGACGCTCTCCCCCGCAAGCCGCGGGGCCTTGCACCAGCTATAACCGCCTTCAAGCTGTGTCTGCGGGTCCGTGCGCCCGTCGAACGGATGTCGTGGTTCGCTATCGGGCATCATCCAGCTGTTGGCGACATCCTCGGTGATTGCCCCGCTATCAAAAGGTTGATGCGTGCCGTCTCGAACCTGACCGGCGCGCCAAAACGGCTGTTCGCCTGCGGGATCATTGTCGCTATCATTGAAGGGATAGGCCCCAAAGCTGAGAAAGTGATCATAGGAACGCCCCAATTTTCGCAAATTCAGCGAACGCGACAAGAACAAAAAGCGCGCAAAGTCACAATGGGTTCGCCCGACCCTTTCGAGCCACTCCTCAAGAGCTTTGAGCGATTGCATCTCACCAATCGCCTCAAGATCCATACCGAACAGATCCTGTTCCAGAAAGCGGCGAAAGACGAACAGGATGCCCTTCAGCCTTGCCTGCTCATGGGCGGCGATGGTGCGTGTCAGGCCGCCGGGCTGAATGGCCAGTGAATGCGGCCACTTGCCCGCAAGGATACCCGCCAGATGCATGAAGGAGGCGCGTTGCGGCAAGAAGCTCTGTGTCGCGGTCCCCTTGATTGCCCGGAAGCGGGCTTCGATATCCTCAAACCAGTCTTCCGCCTGATAGGTCTCGCGGGTGAAATCCGGCATGAAAAACAGATAGAAATGGGTCAGGTGGTCCGCCACATTTTCCATCGCCGAGATGAGATTGCGGCTCAATTGTCCGTTGCGGGGCGCATAGGTGGCTGTCAGAGACTCCAGCGCGCGCGCCGCCGCGACGGACTGGCTGATCGAGCAGATGCCACAAATGCGCGGCGCAAGGACAAGGGCATCTTCGGGCACCTTGCCGCGCAACATCTGCTCGAAGCCGCGATAGAGCGGTGAGACCACACGGGCTTCCTCGACCATTCCATCCTTGATGGAAAGGGAGACTTCCAGATCGCCTTCAACCCGGTTGAAAGGCCCAACGATCAATCGGCTCATCTGTCGGGATCCTTCCGCTTTGAGGGGGCCGAACGACGTGTGTCACTGATGGGTGAGCGATTGTGGCTAAAGACCACCCGTTCCGCTGTAGCATTGTCGGTGAGACGCTTGGGCGTCGCGGCCTTTGACAAGGAAGCCAGCGCAACAAACCACGCTTTGGGCATATCCGTTGGCAAGCCAACGGGAATACCGGCAACTTTTGGGGTTTCCATGAAGGGATGGCCCGGTTCTTCAAATCCAGGTTCGGTACAGGCAATACAGGAATATCCCCCGCTGATGCAGGACCCTGAGCCGTTCCATGGCCTGATGTTGCAATCCCCCGCAGCCTGCGTGCCCTTGCAGCCCAGATTTTCCATCATGCAGCCAAGCTCTGCCAGCTTTTCCGCACTCGCCTTATATTCGTAGAATTCATTGCGCGAGCAGCCGTGATGAACCAGCGACGCGGTGATGGAGCGTGGGCGTCCCAATGCATCCAGATCGGTCCTTTCCATCGCTCCGCCTGCAAAATGGGCAAGGCTCTCGGTGATCCAGTCCGGATGGCTTGGACATCCCGGAATATTGATCACTGGCAGGTCGTGGCCGGAGCAATAATGCTCACCAAGCAGGCCGCCCGGTTCACTGCCATCAAAGCTGAGACCGGTTGCCTGCACCTCGTTGGCTCCCGCAGCTGTGACCCCGCCAAAGGCCGCGCAGCTGCCAATCGCCACGGTCTGGCTGGCCAAACTGGCCAGTTCGGCAATGACATCGCGCATCGGCTTGCCACCCATGCCCGCCATCATGTGGAACAATCCGCTGCCATCCGGGCCATTGATCACCGACCCTTCAAGACAGAGAATATCGAGCGGCACGCGGCCGGAGCGAATATCGGCCAGCAATGTGTGAAATTGTTGCCCGGTCTCAAGGCTCAGCGATGGATGCCACAGGATGTCGATACCAGCCGCCTCCATTGCGGTGACAAAGTCGGGTCCTTGCGCACCGAACAAGGACAGGCTGCATCCACCACAGCCGCCGGACTGAAGCCAAAGGAGCGTCTTGTTGGAGGGTCTATTTGCCTCATCCATCGGTCTCATCCTTCCCGGCCACGGCCTTGGTTGATTTCTCAGGCTTTGATGACGCTGACGAGAGGGGTGACGGGGCAGCTGGAAGGCTGAGAGTAAAGCAAGCCCCGCCTTCTGCCCGATTGCGAGCGGTCAGCACCCCGTTCATCTCCTCGGCCAGATTATAGCTGACATAGAGCCCCAACCCCGTGCCCTGACCAATTGGGCGGGTGGTATAGAAGGGCTCGAAAATATGCTGCAAATCCTTATCAGCGATACCATGCCCATTGTCGCAGATCTCAATGTCCACCTTGGCCGGATCTTCCCCGTTCAAGGCGCAGATAAAGACGATTTCTGCATCGGTCGGCGCGTCTGCTTGAAGCCGACTTTCCATCGCATCAATGGCATTTTGGGTCAGATTGACAAGGATCTGATGCAAATAACCCTTACGTGTAGAGACCTCAAGGCCGGGATCGCACTTTATGGTGATGGCTGGCTTTCTCTTGCTGGCGCGCAAACCCCAATTGGCTGCTTTCTCGATAATGTCGAGCAAGCGGCATATTTCCATGGGTTCTTTCTGGCTGGAGGAAAAGCGACGCAATTCCTGCACGATGTCGCTCACCCGCTCTGCCCCTTCCAACGTGCCTTCGCACAAGGGCAGAATGTCATCCATGATCCGCTTGATGCCAAGCTTCTGGCGCAGCTCCGCCAGTTCCTTATTCTCGCTTTTCAACTCAACCTGTTGCAAATAGCGGGTGATTCGCTCGCCGTAGGTCTTGAGGGCGTGCATATTGCCAAACACGAAGCTGATGGGATTGTTAAGCTCATGGGCGACACCGGCCACCAACCTGCCCAACGCAGCCATCTTTTCCGACATGATCATCTTGCGCTGGGCCTGCCGCAACGTGTGGTGGGCCTTGTCCAGTTCGCTATAGGCTTTCTGCAACTCCCCCACCGGGCGGCCGATCAGAACCTGCCCGACCATGCGGCCCCGGTGATCAAAGCGCGGCGCACAATTGACCGACAGAGGCACAGGATTGCCATCTTGATCCATAAGGGACAATTCACAATCGCTCAGGGTCTCGCGAGAAGAACGGGCGCGCTTCACTTTCTCGCCCAGATCCCCATTGTCTGGATGGAAGACACATGCGAGCGGTTGGCCGATCAGCGTTTCGCCCGAAAAGCAGGTCAGCTGCTCCAGAGCCTTGTTGGTTTGCTGGATGTTGCCGCGCCTGTCGGTGACAATCAGCACGTCGGTCATCGAAGACAGGACACTGGAAATGAAGGTCTGGGCTTCTTCCAGCTCCCCATTCTTGCGCTCCAGCTCCGTCTGGCTGTTCACCAGAGCAGAATAGACGCCATCCATCTTCTGGATCACCTCGATCCAGGCCACTTCATCCGTTTGTTCGAGTTCGAAGTCCCCTTTGGCATCCAGATGGGCGCGCAGAGTTGAAGCATGCCCGGGTGGCATCCGGGACGCGTCGTCCGCATGTGAGGATGAAGAGGAAGGCCTTTTGTCTCCTGCCATGGCGCCCCGCTGGCTTCATTTGGGCCTGTCAGCCCCGGTTGATCATCTGGTTGGCGTCAGCTGGGTCGGTTTCCAGCTGCTCCACTTTTTCAAGTCCATAGCGTTCCAGTTTACTCCGCAATCCCACGCGCGAAAGCCCCAATTCCTTGGCCGCCTTGGATTTGTTCCAGCGGTTGCGTATCAAGGTCTCATGCAGGATGCGGGCTTCGAGCTGTTCGACGCGATCCTTGAGCGATCCCTTGAATTCAGATAGGATTGCCATCTCATCCTTGTCCTCTTCGGGTGCCGCTTGCACCACCCTTGGAGAAAGCAGATCCGATCCCAGCAATTTGCCCTCCGGGGCCAGAACCAGCATACGCTGAATTTCATTTTGCATTTCGCGGACATTGCCCGGCCATTGATAGCGCTTCATGCAGTCGATGGCTTCAGGCGTGAAACCTTCCGCCGATTTCCCCAATCCCGCAATGGCCTGTTTGAGCAAATATTCCGCCAACGCCGGAATATCGCAAACGCGGTCCCGAAGGGTCGGCATGGTGACGACGATCCCGGCCATGCGGAAATAGAGATCCTTGCGGAAGCGCTCCATTCGCACTTCTTCATCCATGTCGCGATTGGTCGCTGCGATGACGCGCACATCGACTTTTCTGGTTCGGTTCGAGCCGACGGGCCGGATCTCACCCTCCTGCAGGACGCGCAGCAACTTGACCTGAAAACTTGGTGTGACCTCGCCGATTTCATCGAGAAACACCGTACCGCCATCGGCGCGTTCGAACAGACCGACATGATCCTCGACCGCACCGGTAAAGGCGCCTCTCTTGTGGCCGAACAATTCACTTTCCAGCAATTCGTCCGCCAGAGCCCCGCAATTCTCGACCACAAAAGGTTTGTTCCAGCGCAGGGAATTGTAATGCAGCGACCGCGCCGCAAGTTCCTTGCCAGTGCCGCTTTCTCCGGTGATCAGAACCGGCAGATCGAAGGCAGCAATCTGCCTGAGGGTGCTGCAGACCGGATTCATCGGGCTCTGTTTGGTGCGAATGATGCCGTCTTCTTCGCTGTAGCGTTCCTTCAGTCTTGCACGGCGATCCTGAACGGTGGATTCCGCCGATTTTCCCAGCATCCGCAATTCTATGGCGAGCAATTCATTCTGTCGCTGGAGCTCGAACATGCGGGTGGCATTCTTGAGGCTTTGCAACAGATCATCGGGACGCCATGGCTTGGTGATATATTGATAGATGCCCGCCTCATTGAGACCGGTGATGATGTCATCGGCGTCGGTGTAGCCCGAAATGATGATTCGGATGACTTCAGGCCAGCGCTCTCGCACGCGGGTCAGAAACTGCACGCCCGTCTCTTCGGGCATGCGCTGGTCGCACAGAATGATCTGGACCCATTCCTGCTCCAGAATGGCTTCGGCCTCTTTGGTGCTGGAGGCCATGCGCACGTCAAAATCCTCGAAAAGCGTTCGTTCCAGAGCCTCGAGCGATCGCAACTCATCGTCGACGAGCAGAATGGTTGGTAGCGTGTCACTCATGACGGTCCTTTCGGCTCCCTAGCAGATTCTGGGGAGCTGTTCCCCGGCAAGCCAATCGACGATTCTGTTGCCTCCGAAAACTGTTTGCATCGTAACGAAATGATGCGCATCTTCAACCACTTTGCCGATGATGGCGGCCTGCTGCCCCTTGGGATGCTGTTGCATGGCGGCGAGCAATGCCTCCGCCTTGTGCGCGGGACAAATGGCCACCAGTTTGCCCTCATTGGCGACATAAAGCGGATCAAGCCCCAGCAATTCACAGGCCCCATGGACCTCGGGGCGGATCGGCAGCGCCTCTTCAAGGATCTCCATACCCACACCGGCCTGTTGGCACAGCTCATTGAGCGTTGAAGCCAGACCGCCCCGGGTCGGATCGCGCATGCAGCGCAGCTCTGGCACCAGATCGGTCATGTGATCAACCAGATCATGCAAGGGCTGACTGTCCGACAGGATGGATGTTTCAAATTCCAGATTCTCCCGGCTCGACATGATGGCAACCCCATGGTCCCCCAGATAGCCGCTGACCAGAATAGCGTCCCCCGGCTGGATCGACCGACCATCAAGGTCAATGGCCTTCTCGATGACACCAATGCCGGTGGTTGAGATAAACACGCCGTCGCCCTTGCCTTTCTCCACCACCTTCGTGTCGCCCGTAACAATCGGTGTGCCGGTCTCCATGGCCGCCTTTGCCATGGAAGCGACCAGCCGATCCAGATCCGCAAGCGCAAAGCCTTCTTCCAGAATGAACGAGGCCGACAGATAAAGGGGGTTCGCGCCGGACATGACCACATCATTGACCGTGCCATGCACCGACAGGGAGCCGATGTCCCCGCCGGGGAAAAAGAGCGGAGAGACCACATGACCATCTGTGCTCACTACCAGACGACCGGTCGGTAAAGGAAGGATTGCCTGGTCGTTGCCCTGTGCCAGAAAGTCGTTGGAAAGATGGCGGGCAAACAGTCCGTCAATCAATTGTGCCATCGCCCGTCCACCGGATCCGTGGGTCATGTCCACCCGACCGGACTTGATATTGAGCTTTTGGGAAAAGCGCTGCTTCTGCATCATCTATTCTTTCTGCCGGTCATCAGGCGACATCGCTGTCGAGCGCTTGGCTGGCCTGTTCCATCCGGAACCGACCATAAGACCAATAGGCAGCACAGGATCCCTCAGAGGACACCATGCAGGAGCCTTGTGGATTGTCCGGAGTACAGACTGTGCCAAACAATTTGCAGTCTGTTGGCTTCTTTGCCCCACGCAGAATTGCTGGACATTCGCAACCCTTCACATCCTTGCCAGTGGATGCGGTAACGGCAAAGCGGGCTTCGGCATCCCATTGGGCATAGGCGGGGCGAATTTTCAACGCGCTATGCTCGACCCAGCCTAGACCGCGCCATTCAAATGTGTCGCGCAGCTCGAAGATGTCGGCGACCAAGGCCTGCGCCTTGCGGTTCCCATCCCGGGTGACCACACGAATATATTCATTTTCGACTTCGAACCGACCCTCATTGATCTGACGGATCAGCATTAGAGTGGATTGCATCACGTCCAGAGGTTCGAAACCGGCAATCACCACCGGTTTCTCGAACTCTGCCACCACATCCTCATAGGGCTTGCTGCCGATGACCGAGCTGACATGGCTCGGGCCCAGAAACCCATCAATGGAGACGGTGCCCAAATCTGGATCATTGGGAGACTGCAAAATGTGCCGAATGGCCGAAGGCGTCAGCACATGGTTGCAGAAGACGGAGAAATTGGTGAGCCCTTCCGCCTCGGCCTGCTTGATCGCCACAGCGGTAGGCGGCGTGGTGGTCTCAAAGCCGATGGCAAAGAAAACCACCTCACGATCAGGATTATCGCGGGCAATTTTCAAGGAATCCTGCGTGGAATAGACCATTCGAATATCCAGCCCGTCAGCCTTGGCCTTGATCAGGCTGCGCTTTTGGCTCGCAGGCACCCGCATCATGTCACCATAGGTGCACAGAATGACCTCATGGCGCTGGGCCAGTTCAATCGCATTGTCGATACGAGGGATTGGCAGGACGCAGACAGGACAGCCCGGTCCGTGGACAAATTCCACATTGTCAGGCATCAGATCCTGCACCCCATAGCGGAAGATGGCATGGGTGTGTCCGCCGCAAAATTCCATCACCCGATAGGAGCGATCGGGCTGGACTTCGGCAGCGATCTGGCGAGCAAGTTTTTGAGCGCCCTGCTTGGAGCGGAACTCGTCGACATATTTCATGATCCTGCCTCCACATGTGTATCTGATGCCAGAAGCCCCGCTTCGGCCATGATGGCAAGGGTCTTCTCGGCCTCTTGCGGACTCACCTTGTTGAGCGCATAGCCGACATGGACCAGCACATAATCGCCGATGCTCACATCCTCGACCAGCGCAAGCGAAATCTGCTTCTTGACCCCTTCAAGAGAAACGGTGGCCATATCACTTTCTTCATTGATGGCAGTGATTTCTGCCGGAAGTGCCAAACACATCTTTTCGCTCCTTTTGACTTGTCACTCAGCCGCGATCCAGCAAGGCAATCTGCCGACTTGCCCTTATCCATTGATACCAGCTTTGCATGCCTTCCCCGGACGTGGCGGACACAGGCAGCACCTTGATTTTTGGATTGATCCGGCGCGCATTTGCAATGCAGGCTTCCACATCAAAGGTGAGATAGGGCAGCAGATCGACCTTGTTGAGCAGCATCAGGTCCGCTGCATGGAACATGTCGGGATATTTCAGCGGTTTATCCTCGCCCTCTGTCACTGACAGAATGGCCACCTTGTGCGCTTCCCCCAGATCAAAGCCAGCAGGGCATACCAGATTGCCAACATTTTCGATGAACAGCAGGCTCTCCTCGGCCGGAGCAAGGCTTTCCAGCGCATGGCCGATCATATGCCCATCCAGATGACAGCCCTTGCCCGTATTGATCTGGATTGCCGGCGCCCCGGTTTCCCTGATCCGGTCCGCGTCATTGGCCGTTTGCTGGTCGCCTTCAATCACCGACACCGGAAACTCCCCTGCCAGATCGGTGATTGACCGGGTCAGCAGGGTGGTCTTGCCCGAACCCGGACTGGACACCAGATTGAGCGCAAAGATACCCCGACCCATCAACCATTTGCGGTTGGCGGCGGCATAGTCGTCATTCTTCGCCATGATGTCCGTCTCGATCTGGATCATCCGGCTTTGCGACAGACCCGGTGCATGGGCATGAGCAGGGCCTTGCCCGTAATCATGATGATGGTGCCCATCACCGTGACTATGGCCATCGGCATGACTGTGGCCTTCGGCATGGGAATGCCCGTGCTGGCCGCTGTCAATCGCCTTGCCGTCCAGTTTGGTTTCACCGTGGGAACATCCGCAAATGCTGCACATCACTCCACCTCCATATCCTTGATTCTCATTTCGTCGCCACCGGTCACTTCCACTTGGTAGGATCCACAAGTAGGACAGGCCTCATAGCGGGCAGCCACCACCGTGGGTTCACAGCATTGCATGCACCAGGCTGTGACGGGCAACGCGATCACCTCCAGCACGGAGCCCTCGGCAATGCTCTGGCGTGTCACCACATCATAGCTGAAGCGCAAGGCCTCCAGTTCAATACCTGCGAGCGGGCCGATTTCCAGACGGACCTTTTTAACCTTCGAAAAAGACTGCGCGATGGCTTGATCCTCGATCACCTGCAAGATGCCTTCGCAAAGGGACAATTCATGCATCGCAAAGCTCCCTGTGCGCCTTGTGCACATCAAGATCGAGCGTGAAGGCGACACACGGATCGAACGTTTCAATGATCGCCGTTGCCTGATCCTTCAGATCTTCGCCTACGCGCAGGGTGCTCAAACTGCGCGCCACTGCCCCGTGCGGATGAAAGTTCCACTCGGTCGGAGCCACAATATTATAGGCCACGATCTTTCCATCGCTGAGTTGAGCCGCATGGGTCAGCAGACCACGCGCGGTCTCGACCTGTCCAAATCCGTCCCATGGCTGCTGGCTGACCGCTTGGTCGGGGCATCCGTCTGCCAAGGCCTCAAGGCGTGCCGGAATCCTGGCCAGATCAACAAGTCGGGCCAGATGTCGGGCGAGCAGACCAAATTGGCCTTCGCAACCATGGGCGCGCACCAGTGGATGGTCGGCCTGACGCTGCAAAGGCCCGGTTTCGCAGCAAGCCCCGTTCCATCTCGGCTGCGCCGCGAAGGCTTCGCCTTGCCCGGACAACAAAAGACTGCGCAGGCGCTCGGCATCCGCCGCTTTCAGGGTTGGCAGGAAATGTGGCGTGATTGCACCTGTCGATGGTGCCATGGCTTCGGTAAATCGATCAAAATGTGCCCGGATGGGTGCCCCGCGCGTGGCGAGCTGTGTGGCAAAGGCCTCAGCAGTCTCAAGCGCCAGAATGGTCTCCGGTGCGTCACCCAGAATGGCCTGTGTCATCAATGTACGAAGCGACCTTGCAACATGTTTGAGCTGAATGCAGGCTCCGGCATTCTTGCAATCCATGGGTTCTAGCTTGCGGGCTTCGACCAGCCATGGGCGCAAATGATCAGCAATGGCGTTCTTCCGGCCGGGCAAAGCCCATCGGGTAAGAATGTGAAGGCAATGCTCTCGCGCCATTTCGGTCAAAACCAGCCCGTCACCCCAGAGCTTGCGCTCTGGCTGCCCACTATAGAGGTCACACGCCAGAGCGGCGGCATGGCGATGCGCCACCCCGCAGATCGCATAAAGGCGCGGCAGCAGAGTCTGCAACTCTTCTGGCGTTTTGCCCACAAACAGACGCGCGATATCCATGCGGCGGTTCGAGTGGATTTGTGGCTGGATCGCTCCGGTCTCAGGATCTTGGTTGAGCTGAATGGCAAGGTTGGCTTCAAGGCTCATGAGACAGCCTCTTCGTCTTCCGCCAAGGCCGCCGACCGCGAGGGCCGCAATCCCAGCAAGAGGTCACGACGGCTTGGTTTGGGTTCGGCAGGGGGCGTTGATGGCGCGACCGGATCGGCATCGCTGGCAACCGGGTCTGGCAGCGCGCCTTCCCATATGGCCTGCATTTCCAGAGCCTCTTGCGAAACAGCATCCTCTGTGCTGTCTGGACCCATCGCATCAGGATCCAGAACCATCGTCAGAACAGCCCGGGCGGTATCCGTCGCCGCCTGTTGGTCGGCAAACTGGAACATCGGCGAGAAAAGCGAGCAGCTGAGATAGCAGCCCAGACTGTCTTCGAAACAGACGATGAATTCGAACTGACCACCCGGCAAGGCATGGCTTTGCTTGTCACCCACCTGCGCGTCAGTAAGGATGGTTTCATCAACAGGCATCAGCAGCAAATTCATGAACCAGGGCGTCACAAGAATGCCGGGTATAAAGCCGGTATCATCTGCGGCATCAAAACCGAAGGCCGCGACCGACAGCTTGTCGTTCAACACAGGAATGTCGCGCATCCGCTCTTGCTCGATCTGTTGGAACAGATTGACAAGCATGCTGCGTCGTCCCTCGCCTTCAGGCTGGCTGTTCAACAGATGTGCCGCATTCTTCACCATCACTGCGTGTCCACGACGAGAAAGTCTTGCTTGGGGCCATCGCAATTGGGGCAGCTCCATTGCTCTGGCAGCTGTGAAAAGGGGGTGCCGGGCGGTATTTGCCATGCCTCATCTCCCTGCGCGGGGTCATAGACATGCCAACAGATTTTGCATTCCAGCACACTGTCATCGCTCAGCTTTGAGGCATCGCCCCCATACGAGCCGCCAGAGAAAGACATGTTCATGCGGAATCTCCTTGCCCATCTTCACGATAGATCGCCAGAATTTCATCAAGGCGCAACGCGCTGTCATCAATATCTTCCTGTGCGGCGCCAACCACTTCCGGCAAGTCGATGACCTCGATGGAATTGAGAATGATGGCGTCTTGGCTGTTGTAATATTGCACCCACCAGACATTCTTTGTGGCCGTCGAGGAGACGCGACAATTGCCATAGCCGCGCGACAGAATAATGGATTTTCCCTGTCCGAGCTTTTGGGTGAGATAGGCTAGATCCTCCTCGGTTTGCGGCAACAGGCTGAGATTGATCACATGGGTAGCATCGCCGGGTTTGAAACTGGCCTGCTTGTCCTGAAGCTCGGAAAGAAGGGGCGGTGCATTGAAAATGCCAGCGGGCAGATCGGAATCAACATCGGCAACCCGGTCACGGGCACCGGCAAAAGTCTCATGGCGCAGACAATCGGGATAATCTGCCACTTCGATCCGGTCTCCGATCAGGGATCCATCCACATCATAGGTCAAGACACGCCAGACCCCGGCCAGAACGGATTCCTGTGCCTGAATGCTGCTTCCGCAAACGACGGACACTTCCCCTTCGCCCAGCAGCTGGTTGACCAGCCCCAGATCAAGCGCCGTCAAATCGGAAATGTCGATCACAAGGGCCTGATGGCCAACTTTGTAATGGCGCAAGGCAACCAGCAATTCTTCCAGTTTGGCCTTGCCTGCTTCCATACCGGAAATGTCTTCGGGTTCCGGAGCGATCGGAGGGTCAAATGTCGCCATTTCGCGCGGCATTTCCATATAGTCAAGCTCTTTGCCATCCTCCTCAACCGGCTGGGACCCCGGCCCGGTCAGGCCGGCCAGGGCCGTGGGACTGCTGCCCAGGCCGACCCCATAACCACCATTGCCACCATTTGCACCAAGGCCCTCAAAGGCTGGCGGAATCAGATCCTTAGACATTGTTGGCTCCCTTTTCGATCAGTTGGCTGGTGATGTCGGCTTGCTTTGCTTCGCCCGGAGCGGTGAAGCCCTTGATTTGAAATGCGGGAGGCTCGCTGACCTCGCGTGCCAGAATGTCGTTGATCTGTTCAACATAATCCGCCCAGTCGAGCACCCGCGAAATCGCGCCGAGATATCCCCCCTGGCGCAAGAAGACAAAGGCCGGAAAGGACGAAAAGCGATAGCTGCGTTGGGCTAGGCGCTCATCCTTGCGTGCCATGACAGCCGGGGTCAAATGGCCATTGGAGGCCTTGACCAGCTCGGGCAGAATAACAGCGGCATCGTCCACTTCCAGCAAGCGCTCATGATCACCCGACACCATCAGGATGACATCACCATTGTCCTTGAGAAAGGCATCAAGCGTGTCCTCTGTGACCACCGCGATGGATTCGCGCTCTATGATCGCGCTGAGGAGGGGGGAAAAGTCCATTACACTGTCTTCCTGTCTGTTGGCCGGTTATTTGTCTTGGTCCTTGATTTATCAAACGCTCAAGGATGCCTGATTAGGCTTTCGAGCTGGCATCCGGGCTTTTGATCAGGTCCGCAAACAGATGATCGAATGCGGTTTGCCCGGAGTCTTCTGTGTCGTCGGGATTGAACTGGCCGCTCATGATTTGTTCAACCGCGCGCAAGGCGTCGCCGATTTTCTGAGCCTCTTCTTCCGAGATCACGTCCCGTGCGGCATCGATAAAGACCAATAGCCAATCGCCCGGGGAAACATCCCCCACAAGCATCGTATCAATGTGGCGGCTGGTGCCTCGATCCTCGCAGATGGCATAGCCGAAACCTGCCTCGACCACTTTCATTGGTAGACCCATGCACATCAGTTGCGGTCTCCCGGCTCGACGCGCAGATGGCCTTCGCCTTTCACGACCTCGGCAATCTCCGCATCATAATCCCGAGGCGCCTGCCAGCGGTCATCGGCAATGATTCGGACGTCTCCGGTGCGGCAGGCGATGGTCTCGCTGGGGCGCTCACCCTCATAGCGACTGGTCACCATGACCTCGCACGCCAATGTCGCCTCTTCCGGCAATGGTGTGGCGCGCTTGACGAAGGCGATATTATGACTGCGCAAATAGTCGAGCGCCACGTCGATGGCCGGTGCCATCTGTCGCTTCACCTCAGGGCGCAGGGAACCGCCGAAATCCTCCAGCTCCACTGGCTGGACACCGACGAGCAGCAAATGGTCGGGCCGGTCATCCATCATGTCGGCCATGGCGAGCACTTCCTGAAATCCCGTTTGATGCAGGGAGACTTTCTTGGCCCCGAGAAATTGCGGCACTTCATCGCCTTCAACCCGCTTCAGGGTGCCGGGAGGCAGGCCATAGTCAACCGCATCAAACACAATCAGAATGTCAGCGTCCCGAACATGCTGCACCAGATAGATCCCTTGAGTGCCCCCGTCGAGCAGTCTCACATTGTCTGGAAATTCATACAGGCGATGGAGTTCATCCACGGCGCGAACGCCGAAGCCCTCATCGGCCCAAAGCAGATTGCCAATGCCCAGGATCAGCACATTTTTAGCTGTCATTGATGTGGTCCTCCCGATCCCGCACTGGTCCAGAGTGCCGGAATATGACCACTAAATGGCAATTTGAAGCGAGTCGCAAGGGGAAATTGGAAATTTAGTTTTCTATTATAGAAAAAATCGTAATTTTACTTTACAGTATTATTCCTTAGTATAAGAAAGTTGGCTGTTCCATCCTGCAAGGCCAGAAGCAGCATCAGAAACAGGCCAAACACAAGGCCAAACACAAGGTCAGACCCAAAATTTGGCAAGCCAGAACAAAAAGCGGGGCACCCCTTATGGGAGGTGCCCCGGCGCTTGATACAATTTGGGTGTCAGCGATCTTTCGGATCAATCGACTGCGAGGGATTGAGACCATCCATCGGCCGGTTGTCCTTGAACATACGCCAGCCGGAGATCATCGACGAGATCAGGGACTGGCGGGACATGATGTCCTCGCGCACGGCGACATAGACATGGATTATGATGAAACAGATCATCACCCACATGCCGATATGATGCCAGGTATGCACATCCTGACTTTGGCCAAACAGGGGGATCACCCATGAGCTGAACCAGTCATGCTGCCATGACCCCATGCCAGCGCCCTCCCCATAGAGCGCAAGGCCGGTGATGATCATGAAGATGATCGTCCAGATGAAGAGAAAGTGGATGGCAATCGCCGCCAATGGATTGTGGCCGTAATATTTCTTCGGCTCCTTGGCGACCATGGCGTACCATTTGATCTCGTGCCAGACCTCTTTCCACCATCTCACGCGCCAGATGAACGGGGTGAAGACCTCCCGCGCAATTTCGTTGCCCACAAAGGCCCAATAGAAGCGGAAGACAAATCCGACAATGACGATGTAAGCGGCACTAAAATGGAGCCAGCGAATGGTGCCCATCAGAAAGTGATCATAGGCTTCCCCCGACGTGGTGGGCAGGGGCGATCCGATCAGATAGCCGGTGACGCACAGGACGACGATTGCCAAAGCATTGATCCAGTGCCAGATGCGCACGGGTGCTTCGTAAATATAGACCGCCTCCTGAGTGGATTTTTCGTGTTCGTTCGACATTGAAATCCTCCCTCAGCGCACCTTGACTTCGGCCAGCTCTTCTCCGTCTTCGCTCATCACATGGGTAGAACAGGCAAGGCACGGATCGAAGCTGTGCAGGGTGCGCAGGATTTCAACCGGTTCATTGGCCACTTCCACCTTGGTATTCATGAGCGAGGCTTCAAAAGCGCCAATATTGCCTTCATTGTCGCGGGGTGAGCCGTTCCATGTGGTTGGAACGATGCATTGATAATTGTCGATCTTGCTATCCTTGATCTGAATCCAGTGGCCCAACGCCCCGCGCGGCGCTTCGCTAAAGCCGACGCCTTTGACTTCGGTTGGCCAGGTGGAAGGGTCAAAGCTTTCGGTGTTGGCCGTCGCGCTGTCGCCTGCCTTGATGTTGGCAATCAGTTTATCAAGGAAATAGCGCTGTTTCTTGGCTGCCCAGGATGCTTCCAGACCGCGGGCAGCGGTGCGACCCAGCGTCGAGAAGAGCGCTGTAATAGGCACATCGAGGTGACGCAGGACGCCATCAACCTGATCCTTGATCTCTTCATTGCCCTGCATGTATCCGATGACATAGCGGGCAAGCGGACCCACTTCCATCGCATGACCGCGCCAGCGAGGCGCTTTGATCCAGCTATATTTCGCGCCTTCATCAAGCTCCTTGATGTTGGTCTTGGTGCCTTTGGTGTTGGGGCCCAGAGCATAATTCGGATCGGTGACGCCATCCCACGGATGCAGACCCTTGCCTTCATCAGGATAGCTGTACCAGCTATGGGGCACGAATTCCTGAATTTCGTCAGGATTGCGCAGATCCACTTCATGAATCTCATCCAGTTTGCCGTTGATGATTGCGCCACGTGGCATCATCAGATTGTTGGCAGAATAGTCATTGGCGCGATCAGGAATATCGCCATAGGCAAGCAGAGCCTGATTGGAAATGCCGCCGCCATAGAGCCAATCCTTGTAGAAGGATGCAATTGCCAGCAAGTCGGGAATATAGACATTGTCGATAAACTCGATGGCACGGTCGGTGATGGAAGTCACATAATTGAGGCGCTCCATATTGATCGGCGCGCCGGCCGCCATTGCGCTATCCATATTGATCGCGCAGGGCACACCACCGACAAGCCAGTTTGGATGGGTATCTTTGCCGCCGAAGATTGTGCGCACGGTCATGATCTCTTTCTGGAAATCCAGAGCTTCGAGATAGTGTGCAACCGCCATCAGGTCAGCTTCCGGCGGCAGACGGTAGGCCGGGTTGGTCCAGTAGCCATTCTTGAACGGGCCAAGCTGGCCACTTTCGATGAATTTCTTCACCCGGGTCTGAATATCACGAAAATAGCCCGGCGAGGACTTCGCGTGTTTGGAAATGCTTTGCTGCAAAGCCGATGTGGCCTTTGGGTCGGCCTTCAGAGCATTGACGGGATTGACCCAGTCCAGCGCATGCAGATGATAGAAATGCACCAGATGATCATGCACCTGCAGCGAAAGCTGCATGATGTTGCGGATCGAGTTGGCATTTTCCGGAATGTCGATATTGAGTGCATCCTCAACCGTGCGGACCGAGGTGAGAGCGTGGGTGCCTGTGCAGACGCCACAGATCCGCTGGACAAAGGCCCAGGCGTCGCGTGGATCGCGCCCTTTGAGGATCACCTCCAAACCACGCCACATGGTGCCGGTTGAAACCGCATTACGGATGATATTGTTTTCATCGACATTGACTTCGCAGCGCATGTGACCCTCGATGCGGGTCACCGGGTCGACGACGACGCGTTGCCCGGAGCTGTCGAGGGAGAAGCCGTTGGGGGTCTTGATGACTGACATTATTCGTTACTCCCCTTCTGGGCGTCTTGCTTTGAGGCTTTCGAGTTACTGGACATGTGTTTTACGACAGACGCCGCCGCATGCACCGCAACTGCGCCGCCAACGATGCCTGCGGCCGTCATGCCGATTGCATCGGCGTCGGCCTCGACACCAAAGCCCTTGACCTTGGTGAGACGGTCATAGAAGGATCCCTTGTCCCAGAAGCCGTCTTCCGAGCAGCCAATGCAGGGATGACCCGCCTGAATCGGGAAGGACAGGCCGCCATTCCAGCGCACGGTCGAACATGCATTATAGGTGGTCGGGCCTTTGCAGCCGACTTTGTAGAGGCAATATCCCTTGCGGGCGCCCTCATCATCAAAGCTTTCAACGAACTGGCCAGCATCGAAGTGCGGGCGGCGATAGCATTTGTCGTGAATGCGCTGGGAATAGAACATTTTAGGCCGACCCTGTCGGTCAAGCTCAGGCAGTTTCTCAAAGGTCAGGATGTAGGTAATGACGGCTGTCATCACTTCGGAAATGGGCGGGCAACCGGGAACCTTGATGATCGGTTTGTCAGCAATGCCCGGAATCAGATGGGTTGGCGTCGCGCGCGTCGGATTGGGGCGTGCTGCTTGCACGCAGCCCCACGACGCGCACGAGCCCCACGAAACGATGGCTTTTGCGTGTTCGGCAACATGGCGCAGTTGCTCGACAAATGGTTTGCCACCGATGATGCAATACATACCGTCTTCGTTGAGCGGTGCATTGCCTTCTACCGCCAGGATGAAGTTGCCGTCATATTTCTCGATGGTCTCGGTAATGATGGCTTCGGCCTGATCCCCGGCAGCGGCCATGATGGTATCATCATAGTCAAGGGAAATCATGGACAGGATGACATCCTTGGCCAGAGGATGTGCGGAGCGAATGAAGCTTTCCGAACAACAGGTGCATTCCAGACCATGAAGCCAGAGCACCGGAATGCGCGGCTTGGTTTCCATGGCATGAGCTATCTTCGGCGCAAAGCTGGGGCCCAGTCCAAGTGCGGCGGCTGCAAGGCTGCAATATTTCAAAAAGCTGCGCCGGGTAATGCCCTGACGTCGCATGACATCATAGAATGTTTCTTGCATTTTGGTCCTCTGGTCTTGCTTCGCTCTTGACCGCAATCGCGTGCAAGAGGCGCTCCTCTCTTTGTCATCTTTTTATGACTGTTGAGAGAATCTTCAGCAAGATTCGGACCAACATGACTTAGGTAAACTATTTCAATGCATTATCGAATTTTTGCATTAAATTAAGTGTCTGGCGGTGAATAGCGGCGCTCCACTTTGATCGGGGAAATGGAAGGTTGCTTTCCAGCCTTGTCTGCGACGTAACCGGTTAGGGCGCACCCAACCAGCCCCGGTGACGAGACGTCTTCGGCCTGATGAGGGACCACGGCAACCTGTTTTTCAAGCGCCATGTCAGGGGGTGAGAGCGCCAGTGCAGCAAGGCAGGGGCTTGTTGGATTTCATTTCGTGGATGGAACCTTTCCTTCAATGAAGCATTCCTTCTATATTGCCACGGAAAAATGCTTATTTTGCTTGCAAACCAGTCAGGTTGGGGCATTGTTCCGGAAGGCACAGCCTGCCAAATTGCAGGTGACACTTGAGAGTTATATATGAAAACCAAGGACATTGACGTGATCCTCCGGCAGGCAACCCATGAGGATGTTGCCGCCATTACTTCCCTGAGTGAAAAGATCTATGGCGAGGACGCCATATTGGAAGAAATGCTCGGCGGTCAGATTTCGACCTTCCCTGAGGGGCAATTCGTGATCACCTACAATGAGGAAGTTGTCGGCCATTGCGCCACCTTCATCATTTCTGGCGACATCGCGCTCAAACCGCACACATGGTATGGCATCACTGGCTACGGCTTCGCTTCCCGGCACAATCCTGACGGTGATTATCTCTATGGCATGGAAGTGATCGTTGATGAACGCTATCGGGGCTTGCGCATCGGCCAACGTCTTTATGACGCGCGGAAGCATTTGTGCGAGGAATATGAACTCAAGGGCATCGTCTTTGGGGGCCGGATGCCCAACCTGAAAAAGCGGATCAAAAAATGGGAAACGCCTGAGGCTTATCTGGAGCAGGTTCTCAATGGCAAGCAGAAGGATCCGGTGATCGGCTTCCAGATGCGCAACGGCTTTGAGGTGATCGGTTTGCTCAAGGGCTATTTGCCATCGGACAAGGAGTCTTTGGGCTATGCCACCCATATGGTCTGGTACAATCCCAAGATCGACCGTGAGCAACCCAAGCCGCACTCCATGCGTGGCCTGTCGCGGGATTCGGTCCGTGTGGCCTCGGTGCAGCTTCAAGCCCGTAAAGTGTCTTCATTCGAGGATTTTGCTGCCCAGCTCGAATATTTCGTCGATGTTGCGGCGGACTATCGCTCGGATTTCGTCGTCTTTCCTGAAATGCTGACCATCCCGCTGCTCTCCATTGAGCGCAAAAGATTGACGCCGCAGGAATCCATCGAGAAGCTCTCGAACTACACGGAAAAATTCGTCACCTTCATGCAGAATTTGGCGATTTCCTACAATATTAACATCATCGGTGGCAGTCATCCGACCCTGATGAAAGACAATAGTCTGGAAAATCTCGCCTATGTCTTCCTGCGCACAGGTGCGGTGCATACCCAATCGAAGATCCATCCAACGCCGAACGAGAGCTATTGGTGGAACATTGAAGGCGGTGACAAGCTCAAGGCAATCCAGACCGATTGCGGCCCGATCGGCGTGCTAGTCTGTTATGATTCCGAATTCCCGGAACTGGCCCGCCATTTGACAGATCAGGGCATGAAAATCCTGTTCGTTCCTTTCTGTACCGACGAGCGGCAAGGCTATCTGCGCGTGCGCTATTGCTGTCAGGCCAGAGCGGTGGAGAACCAGATATATGTGGTCACCTCCGGCATAGTCGGCAACTTGCCGGACGTGGAAAATATGGACGTGCATTATGCCGAAAGCGGCATCTTCACCCCATGCGATTTCCCCTTTGCTCGCGATGGCATTGCCGCTTTGGCCGATACCAACACCGAGACCATCATTTTCTCGGATCTGGTGATCGATCAACTCAATGTCAGCCGCAATTCCGGCACGGTGCAGAATTTGAAGGACCGCCGGTTCGACCTGTACCGTGTGGAGTGGAATCCCAAATCGCCACCCCAGCAGGAACCGGCCATCAAGCTCAACAAAAAGTAAGTCATTTCCGGCGGCTGTCGCATCCCTTGCGCAGCCGCTGACCACCTTCATGTTCTAAGCCTCCTTCCCCATCAAAATCTGGTCATTCAGCCTTGATCATCGCAGCACAGAAGGGCAAGTCTGCCTTCTGCTGCTCGCTCATCCGCATGATATCCGGGTGGGTCAGTGGATCTCTGTCATAGTCGCCTTCGCGGGGTTTATCCAGTGATGTGATTTTGATCGCTAAACGTCCGCTCCGGAGCAATCGCATCCAAAAGCAGAAAGTAAAGTGAGAGAATGCATGTTTCATAGGCCTTTTATGGCCAAAATTTTCAAACAGGGGAATCGACTTCCGAAGGCAATGCGTTTAGATTTTCTAAATGCAAAATCTCAACTCCCTGTCCCTGTCAACGCTCAGAACCATCGAAGTCCTCGCCCGTCATGCCACCTTGCGCGGGGCAGCCGATGAGCTTGGTGTTACGCCCGGTGCCTTGAGCCAGCGGCTGGCCAAGGCGGAAAGCGCTCTTGGCCAAATTCTTTTCACCCGCTCTTCAACCGGCCTCACGCCAACCGAAGCCTGCCGTGCCGTCGCACCACGCTTGACAACCGCCTTTCGGGATTTGTCCAGCATTGTGTCCGATTTGCAGGAAAGCCAGAAAAATACTCTGACGGTGACCGTCGCGACCATTTTTGCCAGTCGCTGGCTGATCTGGCGCATCAAGCATTTCACCGACCAGAATCCGGATATCTCCCTGCGTATCCTGCCTGCCAATGAGGTGGTGGATCTCGATAATTCCGAGGCCGATGTGGGCATTCGCGTCGGTCCGGGTATGGAGGAGGGCGCGCATGCAACCAAACTGTTGGACAAGCGG
Source organism: uncultured Cohaesibacter sp. (assembly GCF_963677725.1). NCBI lineage: Bacteria > Pseudomonadati > Pseudomonadota > Alphaproteobacteria > Hyphomicrobiales > Cohaesibacteraceae > Cohaesibacter > uncultured Cohaesibacter sp. The sequence continues at coordinate 2,576,451 of NZ_OY782507.1, read as the reverse complement.
GTCTTTCCGGTGTGTTCGCCGGCAATTGCAGCGCAAATCCAGCGCCCTGCGGACCTTGTTGCCTTCCCCGTCATTCGCGAGAACGAGTCCTATATCGGTTGGGATGCATATTTGTCCGATATGGGATTGAAGGGCGCAGCGCTCCAACCCGGTCCCACCTATCCCGACGGCTCCCTTTGTCTCGATGCCGCGATGACAGGCCAAGGGATATTCATGGCATGGGAAACGCTGGCCTGCGATGCCTTGCAGCGCGGGCTGATTGCGTCCCCCTTCGACAGGCGCTCGGACATCGGATCAAGCTATTGGTTCGTCACCAGCAAACGGGCAGAAGGCAATCATGCGGTCAAGAGATTCCGCAGCTGGTTGATCAGGGAGCTGGAAGACTCGCTGCAACAATGGGGTAGCGATCGTCCGTGACCGCAACATGGGCATCACTTCTGGCATTTAGCGCAGAAGAAGGTGGATCGCCCGCTTTGGGTGAAGCGTTCGATGGTGCCTGAGCAGCCCACTGTCTGGCACGGATCGCCTGCCCGATCATAAACCTTGAAGCGATGCTGGAAATAGCCCAGCGACCCGTCGGCGCGGGTATGGTCACGCAAGGTCGATCCCCCCGCCTCGATCGCTTCTGCGATGGTGGCGCGTATTTCGTCTGTCAGCAAGTGAAGCTTGGCCGATGCCTTGCCCGCCTTGGTGACAAGGCTGCCTGCGGCTCGTTTCGGGTCGAGACCGGATCGATACAGCGCCTCACAAACATAAATGTTGCCCAGGCCCGCAATGATATGCTGATCAAGCAAGGCGGATTTCAGTGGTGTCTTCCTGTCTTTGAAACGCGCCGCCAAATAGGCCGCATCGAGAATGTTGCCCACCGGTTCCACCCCCAATTTGGCAAAATAGGGATGCTCGGCCAGCATGGCGCGCGGGATCAGGTCGAAAAAGCCAAAACGGCGTGGATCGTTATACAGCACTGACACGCCGGACGTCAGATGCAGCACCACATGGTCATGCTGTGGCAGCTTGCCCCGCGCCCGGTGAAAGCTTTCCTCGCCGATCAAATGGGCGTCTTCTGCCTCCACCACCCTGAAGGAGCCAGACATACCCAGATGCATCACCAGAACCTGCGCATCATCCAGATCCGCCAGAAGATATTTCGACCGCCTGCCAAGGGAAATGATGTCTCGCCCTTCCAGCCGCTCGGCCAATTGGTCGGGAAAGTCAAAACGCAAATTCTTGCGCCTGATATCGGCTTTTTTGATGGTCGCCCCTTCCATAACCGGGGCAAGGCCCCGGCGCACGGTTTCAACCTCGGGCAATTCTGGCATGATCGCTCCCCACAGTTCAGCCTAAAGCTCGGCCTACAGTTCCGCCTTGAGGGCCGCGATCAGGGCGGCAATATCCTCTTCGGTATTGTAATAATGCGGCGCGGCCCGCAGCATCAGCGGCAATTGGCGTCGTTCCGCATCAATGCGCGTGCTCGAAAGATTGGACGTCCCAATGGCAATGCCATTCTCTCGCAGCTTGTCGGCGGTTGCCGTTGGGTCCAGCCCCTCGATGGTAAAGCTGACAATGGCGCATTGTTTCTCGCCAAGATCCTGGATTTGTGCGCCCGGAATGTCTTCCAATTGCTCGCGCAGCAAGGCCGCCAGCCCGAAGGACCGTGACTGGATCATATCAAGACCGATTTCGAGGGCGTAATCACAGGCTGCTTTGAGGCCCGCCCGCAGAGCATAATTATTTTCCCAGCTTTCAAACCGACGCGCATCAGGCCGCAGCTCATACCCCTCGCGGGACACCCAAGGGGCGGCGAAATGGTCGATCATCACCGGTTCGAGTGTTTCGAGCCATTTCTCCCTGACATAGAGGAAACCGGCGCCACGCGGCCCGCGCAGGAATTTCCGCGCTGTCGCCGACAGGAAGTCGCATTGCAGCGCCTCCACATCGACCGGCATCTGACCCACCGCCTGACAGGCATCAAGCAGGAAGGGAATGTCATGTGCCTTGGCAATTGCGCCAATCTTTTCCGCCGGATTGATCAGCCCGCCATTGGTTGGAATCCATGTTGTGGAAATCAGGGCCGTCCGTTCGGTGATCATGTCTTCCAGTGCCAGCACATCCAGCGCACCGGAGGCGTCGCTCGGCACCACATCAATGATGATCCCGTCGCGCTTGGCACGCTGCAGGTAGGCGACATAATTGGCTGCATATTCCGCTTCGCACGTAAGGATCCGATCCCCTTCTTTGAGTGGCAGGGAATAAAAGGCCAGACACCAGCCAACGGTGGCATTTTCCACCAGAGCGATTTCCTGCGGCTTGGCATTGAGAAGCCGCGCCACGCTGTCATAGGTGGAGTCAAGCTCTTCAGCCCGTGCCTGATAGGCTTCATAACCACCAATCCGGGCTTCAAGCTCGGTATGCTCGACGATTGCGTCGACCACGGCCTGCGGCATCAAGGCCGCGCCACAGGCCAACAAATGAATGCCATGGTGAATGCCGGGCGTGTCAGCGCGGACTTTTGCGATATCCATGATTTGGTTCATGTCTGATTCTCAACTTTTGACATTGCAACTGCCCCCACCGAGAGGGCGCCACCGTATCAATGGCGATAGCTGGTGACAAGGCGCGTTCTGATGGTTCATCCCAGACGAGCCAAGTGCTCTAGTGCGCGGTATGCGGGAGAGCAAAATGAAAGCGGCACGAGCCAGCACGGTAAAAGCGCGCGCCGCCAATGGCATTTGTCGAAAAGATGGGCTAAGGTCGCGCCAAAATTGGAACAGGGCCGCTCAATGGGGCGGCTGGCAGGACGAAGACATGTCGGCACACAACAAGCAACGCACCGAAGATGTATCGGAAATGGCCACTTCCTTTGGCTTTGAAGCCGTCAAGGAAGGGGAAAAGCAGCCCAAGGTCAACAAGGTCTTTCATCAGGTCGCAGACCGCTATGACGTGATGAATGATCTGATGAGCGGTGGCATGCATCGCCTCTGGAAAGACGCCTTCGTTGCCTGGCTCAATCCGCCCCAGCGCCCCACCAAGCCTTTCAAGCTGCTTGATGTGGCCGGCGGGACAGGCGACATTTCCTTCCGGGTGATTGAACGCTCCCGCAAAACCGCCCATGCCACGGTCTTTGATATCAACGGGTCGATGTTGGCGGTTGGCAAAGATCGCGCCAGAGAAAATGGTCTGATCGACTATCTCGATTTTGTCGAAGGCAATGCCGAAGAGCTGCCCTTTGAGGATAACAGTTTTGACGCCTATACCATCGCCTATGGCATCCGCAATGTGCCGCACATCGACAAGGCGCTTTCCGAAGCCTTTCGGGTGCTCAAGCGGGGCGGTCGTTTCATGTGCCTTGAATTTTCCGATGTCCACATGCCTGTGCTCGACAAGGCCTATGATCTCTTTTCCTTCAATGCCATTCCCGCCATCGGCGACATGGTGACCGGCGACCGCGAGAGCTATGAATATTTCGTCCAGTCGATCCGCAAGTTTCCCAATAAGGCACGCTTCAAGATGATGATCGAGGAGGCCGGTTTCAAGCAGGTCACCTACCGGGCCATGTCTGGCGGCATCACCACCATGCATTCGGGCTGGAAATTGTAAGGGAAGGCAGAGAGATCATGATTGGTGCGTCCTCCTCTCTTATCCGCCTCATGCGGGCAGGCTACATTCTGGCCCGTGAAGGGGTCTTCTCGATTATCGAGCCGCCTGCGGATCTGCCCCTTGTGCCGCGCCTTGGCCTGTCGGCCCTGCAGCTGATCGAACGACGCGGAATTTCCACCCGCAACAAGGGCGAACGCATGAGCGCCGCGCTCAATCGCCTCGGTCCGTCTTATGTCAAAATGGGCCAGTTTCTGGCCACCCGCCCCGATCTGGTCGGCCCGGAGCTGGCCGAAGCCCTGACCAGCCTGCAAGATCGCGTCCCGGCATTTGGCATGGAAGAAGCCAAGATCGCCATTGAGGCAAGCCTTGGCAAACCGGTTGAAGTCCTGTTTGACAGCTTCTCCGAGCCTGTGGCCGCAGCTTCCATCGCACAGGTTCACAAAGCAAGCTATGTCGACAAGACCGGCACCACTCAGCATGTCGCCATCAAGGTGTTGCGTCCGCGCATTGCCGAGCGCTTCAAGGCCGATCTGGGAGGCTTTTACCTTGCCGCCCGGTTGATTGAAGCCGTCCATGTGCCGTCCCGCCGCTTGCGCCCTGTCGCGGTTGTCGACACGCTGGCCCGCTCTATCGAGCTGGAGATGGATTTCCGCCTCGAAGCCGCCGCGATGAGCGAAATGGCGGAATATTGCCGCGATGACAATGATTTCCGCGTGCCGGAAGTCCATTGGGAAAAATCGACTAAGTCCGTCATGACCATGGAATGGATCGACGGCATCAAGCTCAATGACATGGAGGCGCTTAAAGCCTCCGGCCATGACTTGTCGAAACTTGGCACCACGGTCATCCAGTCCTTCCTGCGCCATGCCTTGCGGCAGGGCTTTTTCCATGCAGACATGCATCCGGGCAATCTGTTTCTCGACCCCCAAGGCCGTCTGGTGGCCGTCGATTTCGGCATCATGGGCCGCATTGGTCCCAATGAGCAGCGTTTCCTCGCTGAAATTCTCTATGGCTTCATCAGCCGCGATTATCGACGGGTTTCGCAGGTCCATTTCGACGCGGGCTATGTGCCTTCTCATCAGGATGTCGACACCTTCGCCCAGGCTCTGCGCTCCATCGGTGAGCCGATCCATGGGCGCGATTCCGCCGAAATTTCCATGGCGGGCCTGCTCAGTCAGTTGTTCGAATTCACCGAATTGTTCGGCATGGCGACCCGCACCGAGCTGATCCTGCTGCAAAAGACCATGGTCGTCGTCGAGGGCGTTGCCCGAATGATGGATGGTGGCCTTAATCTCTGGAACACCTCCGAACCGGTGGTCAAGAGATGGATGGAAGCCAATCTTGGCCCCACCGCCAAAGTCAAGGAAATGGCCTCTGGCCTTGCCACACTCGGCACCCTGTCTGCGGGCCTGCCGGACATGGCCCGGCGCGCCCAGAGCCTTTCGGAGAGCTTTGATCAGATGGGCCGAAATGGTATGCGTCTGGATGCGGAAACCGTGGCGGCAATTGGTCGGGCAGAAGCCCGCGAAAGCCGCTCTGGTCGCGTGGCCCTGTGGGTCATCGCTCTTGCACTCAGTGCCATTGCCATCCATCTTTGGAGCTAACCCCGCGCCAGCCGGGTCACATCAAATCAACTTCGGGTCATACCATCGGGGGCTTTCTGCCATGCTTGCCAAAAAACGCATTCTGTTGATCATTTCCAGCAGCGTCGCTGCCTTCAAGGCAACCGACATTGCCCGCCAGCTGATCAAGAAAGGCGCCAGCGTCAAGGTCATCCTGACCAAGAATGCGACGGAGTTCGTCTCGCCTCTGACCCTTGCGGCCCTGACCGGCGAGGCGGCGATCACCGAATTGTTTGACCTCACCCGAGAGCAGGAAATCGGCCATATCGAATTGTCCCGCGACGCCGATCTGGTGGTGGTTGCCCCTTGTACCGCCAATCTGATGGCCAAAATGGCCCATGGCATTGCCGACGATCTGGCCAGCACGACCCTGCTGGCAACCGACAAGCAAGTCCTGGTGGCGCCTGCGATGAATGTGCGCATGTGGCTGCATCCGTCAACCCAGCGCAATCTGGCCCAATTGAAGGCAGATGGCATTCATTTCGTCGGCCCCGATGTTGGCATGATGGCTTGCAACGAAGAAGGTCCGGGGCGCTTGGCTGAACCGGAAACCATCATCAAAGCAATCGATGCCCTGCTTGATGCCCAGATCAATCAAAACAACAAACCGCTATCGGGCAAATATGTGCTGATCACCGCTGGCCCGACCCATGAGCCGATCGATCCGGTGCGCTATATTGCCAACCGCTCGTCGGGCAAGCAGGGCTATGCCTTGGCCGCCGCCGCCCGTGCTGCCGGTGCCGAGGTGACCTTGGTCTCCGGTCCGGTGTCCCTTGATCCACCCGCTGGCGTCACATGCATCCGGGTGGAAACCGCCCAGCAAATGCATGACGCGGTCTCCGATCATCTGCCTTCTGATGTCGCCATCATGGCGGCCGCGGTCGCAGACTGGAAAGTCGCCAATCAGGGCGCAGAAAAAATCAAGAAGAAGCCAGACGGGAGCCTGCCCGAGCTGCATTTTTCTGAGAATCCCGACATTGCCCGTTTTGTCGGTACTCATCCCAGCCAGCGCCCGACTCTCGTGGTTGGTTTCGCTGCCGAAACACAAAATCTCGAGACCAATGCCGGGGCAAAACTGAAGAAAAAAGGCGTTGACTGGATCATCGCCAACGATGTCTCACCTGAGACCGGCATCATGGGCGGTGATCGCAACAGCGTGAAGATCGTCCGGGCCGATGGCATCGAAACATGGCCGGATATGGAAAAGGGTGAAGTCGCCCAGCGTCTGATCGAACGCATTGCCCAAGCGCTGGACGGCATGATGAAGGTCTGATCCTCCCAGCAATCATCCGCTCGCGGAGCTGCAAGCCACCAACACGATGGCAAGGTGCAAGGTGTATGAATGCGCTTTGGTGCCGGTCGATCCAAGGAGAAGTGAATGACCCCTTTAAAATTTTTGCGCCTGCCCGAGAATGCTGATCTGCCACTTCCCTCCTATGCAACGCCGGGGGCTGCCGGTATGGATCTCAGGGCTTGCTTGCCTCAAGGCGACGTGACCCTTGAGCCGGGCGACATTAAATTGATCCCGATTGGCTTTGCGGTGGAAATCCCCAAGGGTACGGAAATGCAAATCCGGCCAAGATCTGGCCTTGCGGTCAAGCATGGATTGATGATTCCCAACAGTCCCGGGACGGTGGATGAGGATTATCGCGGGGCCGTGCAAGTGGCCCTGCTTCATGCGGGATCTGCCCCCTTCACAATCAGTCATGGGGACCGGATCGCTCAAGCCGTGATCGCCCCCATCGTGAAGCCTCAAATAATCGAAGTTGATACTTTGAGTGAGACGGATCGCGGGTCTGGTGGTTTTGGATCGACCGGGGTCAAGGGATAGGGTGAAGGCAAGCCCCAAGACCTACATTAGCCACCCGGCGGTGCGATCTGGGCACCGCACAAATTCCTTGAATATAGAATAATTTTCCATTCTCACCGACTGTCTTTATAAGCCGAGCGAAGGCATTTCGTTTTGGCCGAAATGCGTGGATGTCTATTTCCTGATTTTCGGAAAAGTTGGCAATGCATACCTCGCACTTTCATGCGCGACAACCTACATTGGTATCGAAAAAGATTGATCCAATTCCGATCAGCCAGACGCCGAGCCGGACAACCCGGTTATCTCGAGCGCGGCATGATCCCATAATGTGAGGAAAGCAGCATGGCACACACTCCGATCAAGACCGAAGGCCGCGGCCGCATTTACGATTCCATTCTCGACACCATTGGCAACACTCCGCTCGTGCGCTTTGACAAGATCGCCAAGGAACATGGTGTGAAGGCCAATCTGATCGGCAAGCTCGAATTCTTCAATCCGCTGGCCAGCGTCAAGGATCGCATCGGCGTCAACATGATCGAGAGCATGGAAGCGGACGGCAAAATCGAACCGGGCAAAACCACCCTGATTGAGCCAACCTCTGGCAATACCGGCATCGGTCTGGCCTTTGCAGCCGCAGCCAAAGGCTACCGCCTCATTCTCGTGATGCCGGAAACCATGTCCATCGAGCGCCGCAAGATGTTTGCCTTCCTTGGTGCGCAAGTCGAGCTGACCGAAGGCCCCAAAGGCATGAAAGGCGCAATTGCCCGTGCAGAAGAGCTGGTCAGTGAGATCGAAAATGCGGTCATCCCCCAGCAGTTCCAGAATGCCGCCAACCCGGAAGTCCACCGCAACACAACGGCTGAAGAAATCTGGAATGACACGTCAGGGGAAGTGGACGTGTTCGTCTCCGGCATCGGCACCGGCGGCACGATCACCGGCGTTGGCACGGTTCTCAAAGAGCGAAAGCCTAACGTTCATATCGTTGCCGTTGAGCCAACCGACAGCCCGGTTTTGTCTGGCGGCAAACCTGGACCACACAAAATTCAGGGCATCGGCGCGGGCTTTGTGCCGGGGGTTCTGAACACCGAAATCTATGATGAAGTGGTGACCATTGCCAATGAGGATGCCTTTGCCTATTCCCGCGCATTGGCCCGCATCGAAGGCGTGCCGGCTGGTATTTCCTCTGGCGCTGCTCTGGCTGCGGCCATCGAAGTGGGCAAGCGCGATGAGATGGCAGGCAAGAATATCGTCATCATCATCCCAAGCTTCGCAGAGCGTTACCTGTCGACTGCCCTGTTCGACGGCATTTGATTCGCTCTTGAAATCGCCAGATTTTTTCACATCGCGGGATCCGTCTCGCGATGTTTTTTTGTGAGGATGCCTTTTTATTTTCCGATAGGCACTGCATGATATCCCTTCGCGATTGTATGATTTGTCGTTTCACCTTTTCAAAGGGGCAGGCCTCATGTCTATCCAACTAATTTCCCAAGCGAAGACCTCCCTGTCTTGCCTGCTATTGGCTGTGCTGCTCTTGCTTGCCCCCCATTTCGGGTTAACGCCAAGCCATGCCGGGGACGCCGCAGAATTCCGCGCTCACGGTTTTTCCTCCGATGAGGCCGGGCGCTATTTCGCTTTTGAGGAATTTGGCTCGCAAGATGGCTCTGGCTTTCCCTATTCGAACATCTATATCGTTGATCTCAAAGAGGATAAATGGGTGCCCGGCACCCCGGTTCGTGTGCTGATCGAGGATGAAAACCAAACCCCGTTGGCCGCCCGCGTCAGCGCCTTCCAGCAGGCCACTAGCATCATGCAACAATATGATATCACCCGCGCTGGCGTGATGATGGCTGCATCCCCGCTCAATGAAGTCAGTGACAAATCGACCCTGTCTTTCCATCAGGCTATCAATCCACTCCTGTCCAACCAGCCCGCCCCCTACAAGCTGCAACTGAGCAACATCGATGTGACGGACCTTAATGATTGCGGCTTTGCTAACAATCGGGTGATGGGCTTTGCTCTGAGCATGGTCAAGCCGGACGGCAGCCATGTTGATATTCATGACGAAGGGTCGGCACCCAAGTCTCGCGGGTGTCCCGAACGCTATCATCTGGTTGCGGTTTTTGCGCCAGACCGTTACAGGGTAAAGAGTTATGCGGTGGCGTTGGTCGGGGTCTTCAGCCGAGGCTTTGAAGGTCCGGATCTGCGATATATCGCTGTACCCTTTTCATTCTGATTCAATCCAAAGAAAAACAAGGATATATTATGCTGTCAGAGCCAGAGCTTGAACGCTATGCGCGCCATATCCTGTTGCGTGATGTCGGTGGACCGGGGCAGCAGAAATTGAAGGCAGCGCGGGTGCTGGTGATCGGCGCAGGCGGGCTTGGTTCGCCGCTTCTGGCCTATCTGGCCGCTGCCGGTGTCGGAACATTGGGCGTGGTTGACGATGACGTGGTCTCATTGTCCAACCTGCAGCGCCAGATCCTGCATGACAGCGATGCGCTTGATCAGCCCAAAGTGGAGAGCGCCCGGCGCAGTCTCAAACGGATCAATCCCCATGTGGATGTGATCGCCCATCAGGCAAGGCTTGATGGAGATAATGGTGCAGAACTGATCGCCACCTATGATCTGGTGGTCGATGGATCGGACAATTTCGATACCCGCTATCTGGTTGCCGATCTATGCGAAGCGGCAGAAAAACCGCTGATCACAGCCGCGGTCGGGCTGTTTGATGGGTCCATCACGACGCTGAAGCCTTATGAGATGAACGAGACCGGCGCGCTCAATCCACGCTATCGCGATCTCTTCCCCAACCGCCCCGCACCGGGGAGCATTCCCTCCTGTGCCGAAGCCGGGGTGCTCGGTGCCCTGACCGGGGTGATCGGCTCCATGCAAGCGGTGGAAGTGATCAAGGAGATTGTCGGCCTTGGCGAAGGGCTGGTTGGACGCCTCGTCCTCTATGATGCCCGCTCCATGCGATTTGAAACCATCCGCTACAGGCGACGGCCTGATCGAGATGAGGCAGCTCGTTGATTGAAACGGACCCGGAACAAAATCTCGCCCCAAAATCCGCCAAACAAAAACCCGGCTGGCCCCAAACAAGTCGGTGGCCAGTCGGGCTTTAATTTGCCAACCGGGCTTAAAGTTTGATGTCAACCTTCTAAAGCATAGATGGAAGAACCCGGTCAGGCGGTCTATGGCCATCCATGAAGGTCTTGATGTTGACGATGACCTTCTCGCCCATATCAGCGCGGCCTTCCTTTGTAGCCGACCCCATATGCGGGATCAGCACCACGCGCTCCGATTGGGCCAGTTTTGAATTGACCGCCGGTTCATGTTCGAACACATCCAGTCCCGCTCCGGCAAGTTCACGATTCTGGATCATGCGCGCCAGCGCATTCTCGTCGATCACCTCGCCGCGTGCGGTATTGACAATATAGCTGTTTGGGTTGATCAGCTTCAGCCGCCGGGCCGACAGCAAATGATAGGTTGCCGGTGTGTGCGGGCAATGGATCGAAATCACATCCATCCGCGCCAGCATCTGATCAAGGCTTTCCCAATAGGTTGCCTCAAGCTCATGCTCGACCGCCTCTGGCAGACGGCGGCGATTGTGGTAGTGGATCTGCATGCCAAAGGCTTTGGCACGGCGGGCAACGGCCTGACCGATCCGGCCCATGCCGACGATCCCCAGCCGTTTGCCCCAGATCCGGTTGCCCAGCATCCAGGTCGGTGACCAGCCGGTCCATTTTTTCTGATCCTTCATCACCTCGATGCCTTCAGCCAGACGGCGCGGCACCGCCAGAATCAGCGTCATCGCCATGTCTGCGGTGTCCTCGGTCAACACGCCGGGCGTATTGGTCACGGTGATATTGTGATTGTTCGCCGTTACCACGTCGATATTGTCGACGCCATTGCCGAAATTGGCAATCAGTTTGAAAGTCTCCCCCGCTTGCGAAATGACATGGGAGTCGATCCGGTCGGTGACAGTGGGGACAAGCACATCCGCATATTTCACTGCCTCGACCAATTCAGCCTGACTCATCGGTCTGTCATCAATATTCAGGCGCGTATCGAACAATTCGCGCATTCGTGTTTCCACAGCGTCGGGAAGCTTCCGCGTCACAACAACAATCGGCTTGGTTTTCGCCATAGCTTTGCCCTATTCATGCCTCATAGCGGCTCCGGTTTGCTTTAGGTCTGAACCGCGCAAATCCTTTCCAGATTCTTTTCGCAGTGTCAGGCCGGGCACTCTCCTCCCGGTTGCCGAGTTGGTTTGCAGCGCATTCAAAGATACGCCAATCTCGTCTCCACGTTCGATGCTATAGGGAAAGGCAACGGGTTGGCCAGTCATTCCATGGTTTTAGAAGGATTTTGGAACAGCTGGGAATCCAGACATTGGTTAAAGGAATCTTTAACCGGAAATGCTAGTCTGGTCAGGTATATCGCAACGCAACAGAAACAAAGGGATGGGACGCAAATTCGGATGGCATGTATGAAACCTGGTCCTGCAATTTTTCTGTTTGTGATGGCTTTTATGGGCCTCGTCGCCGCCCCTGCCGCCGCGCAAGGGACCAGCGTCGGTCCGTCCGGGCTGAAGGTTCCCCGTTTCGTTTCGCTTAAATCTGATCGTGTCAATGTCCGTGGTGGTCCCTCGACGGATCATCGGGTCAAATGGGTTTTCCGCCGTGCCGGCTTGCCTGTTGAGATTGTGCAGGAATTTGAAAATTGGCGCCGCATTCGCGATTCCGAAGGGGAAGAAGGCTGGGTCTATCATTCCCTCCTGTCCGGACGGCGCACGGCGCTCATCAGCCCATGGCAACGCACCGGCACCATCCTTTCTCTGCGCAAGGCCCCGAAGGAAGATGCTCCGATTGCCTTGAAGGCGCAAGTCGGTGTTCAGGTCAATATCAACCAATGTGATCAGGGTTGGTGTGAAGTGCGCGCACGCGAATATGAAGGCTGGCTGAAATCCAACCTGCTCTGGGGCGTCTATCCCAACGAAAAGATTCAATAGGAAATGCGAGGCGCACAAGGCCTCACGCCTGCGCTATCGCGCCAGCGATACTCACCGCGAACCATCAAATGAAATTGCGGGTTAACGCACGCCCGGTTCAGGCCTATACCAGCCCGGACGAGGCCAGTGAGGGAATCGTCTAAGCTTTATCTGTGTGATCAGGCTTGGTCAGACTTTTTGCGCAGGCGCACCACCACGTCGACACGGGTGATTTCCATGCCTTGGGGCACCTCGGGCAATTCCGATACATGAATGCCGCCGGGAATGTCGACCACCTCTCCATCTTCTTCCAGATAGAAGTGATAGTGATCGGAGACATTGGTGTCGAAATAGGTCTTGGTGCCTTCGACAGCCACTTCGCGGAGCAAACCTGCCTGCGTGAACTGATGCAGAGTGTTATAGACGGTTGCCAATGAAACGGAGACATTCACACTTTCTGCTTCTTCATGCAGCAACTCCGCCGAAACGTGACGGTCCCCCTTGGCGAACAACAGTTCGGCCAGAGACAGTCTTTGGCGGGTCGGGCGCAATCCTGCTTTTACCAGCAAATCCCGTGCGGAACGCTTGTCGAAGGTGTGCATCTCTTGCTTCATTCGGCTTGTCCTCGAAAATTCACTTTCGCTGTTGCATCTCTCCGCCAGATCTGATGCCAGATCCGGTAGTCAGGGCGATCAAAAAGGCTTTGATCGATAGAAAGGATGCAAAATCATTCATGCGAGTAGCATTATCTTTGCAGATATAGTGCCTTTTGGGCGAAACGGCAAGGTATGTTCATGGTTTCGAAGGCTCGAAGGCGGTTTTCCTTTCATCTGAAACAACGTGCCTTGACATGGCCAAATTTCTCCGGCACTCAGGCACCCTTTACGGAGCCATGCATTTTGTTGATGACGTTACGTAGGCGTGAGGTCGAAAAGCTGCCAAAGCACCATCGGAACGCACGGATTCTGCGACATTTTTCTGGCGAACAGATGTTAACTTAAACATTTGCACGCCTAGTGCTCGCCAAAAGAACACGCTATATAGGCAGAAGGCAGATCAACAAAAAGACGTAGCAGTTTGTTCGTAGACGCCCGTCATCAAGAATAGGCCCCCTCGTGGAGGCTTTGACAGCGTCAGACCAACCGCAGCACTAGAGCGGGTGCAGCAGAACGGACAGCCTGACCTGAATACAGGTAGACTCAAGAAGGATAAGAGTGGAAACCGAATGGAACAGCGCCAATCCAGCTATAGCTATGAAGAAATTTTGACGTGCAGCCGCGGTGATATGTTTGGGCCAGGCAATCCGCAATTGCCTCTGCCGCCGATGCTCATGCTGGACCGAATTACAAGCATTTCCGAAGATGGTGGTGAGAATGGCAAAGGTCAGATTCTGGCGGCCTACGACATCACCCCGGAGCGTTGGTTCTTCGATTGTCACTTCGCTGGAGACCCTGTGATGCCGGGTTGCCTGGGGCTGGATGCGCTGTGGCAGATGACCGGTTTCTATCTCGGTTGGCTGGGTCTGGAAGGCAAGGGCCGCGCCATCTCCGTTGGCGAGATCAAGTTTTCCGGCCAGATCACCCCGGACACCAAGCTCGTTGAGTATGGCGTTGACTTCAAGCGCGTCATGAAGGGTCGCCTCAATCTTGGCATCGGCAACGGCTGGGTCAAGGCAGACGGCGAAGTGGTCTTCACCGCCAAGGATCTGCGCGTCGGCCTGTTCAAGGACGGCTAGGTCAAGACAGCGACGAATTTTCCGCACGCGGCTTGTGCGCGCATGCACAAACCCCCATGTTGCGGGGATGGTCTTTGGCAGGCATCAATGGTACACCACGCCGTGATGCATCCTGATTGGCCAGACCCGAACAATGCGGTGCAAGAAGGGCTTTTCCGACATCTCGATTGACATAAATGTCAGGCCGAGGTCGGCAAGCCCAAATACCAGACAAGCAATGCGGGTGAGACGGATGCGAAAAGGCAGACCTTCTGGCCCATAAAATAGCAGCGAAGCAGCAGCGCCCCGAATTTGATAGTGAGGCCAAGATTATGAGACGTGTTGTCATCACCGGCTTGGGAATTGTTTCCTCCATCGGCAACGATGCAGAAGCCGTAACTGAATCCCTCCGGACCGCAAAATCCGGCATTAGCTTTTCCGAAGATTTTGCCGAACATGGTTTCCGCAGCCAGGTCTGGGGTCGTCCAGACATCGACACGAGCGATCTCGTGGACCGTCGCGCCAAGCGCTTCCTGTCCACCGGTGGTGAATGGAACCATGTCGCCATGAAACAGGCGATTGCGGATTCCGGCCTCGAAGAGAGCGACATTACCGACGAGCGCACCGGCATCATCATGGGCTCCGGCGGTCCGTCCACCCAGACCGTGGTCAATGCTGCTGACATCACTCGCAAAAACGGCTCGCCAAAGCGCATCGGGCCTTTTGCCGTGCCAAAAGCCATGTCTTCGACCGCTTCGGCAACGCTGGCGACCTATTTCAAGATCCACGGCGTCAACTATTCCATCTCTTCTGCCTGCTCCACCTCGGCACACTGCATCGGCAATGCCTATGAGCTGATCCAGATGGGCAAGCAGGACATCGTCTTTGCCGGTGGCCATGAAGATCTCGACTGGTCCATGTCGAACCTGTTTGACGCCATGGGTGCCATGTCTTCCAACTTCAACGACACCCCGGAAACCGCGTCCCGTGCCTTCGATGCCAACCGCGATGGCTTCGTGATTGCCGGTGGCGCAGGCGTTCTGATCCTTGAAGAATTGGAGCATGCCAAAGCCCGCGGTGCCAAGATCTATGCCGAACTGGTTGGCTATGGTGCCACTTCTGACGGCTATGACATGGTTGCACCAAGCGGTGAAGGCGCCAAACGCTGCATGCGTCAGGCTCTGGCGACCCTTGATGGCAAAGTTGACTATATCAACTGCCACGGCACGTCCACCCAGGTTGGCGACATTGCCGAAATCGGTGCCATCCGCGAAGTTTTTGGTGACGACCAGCCTCATATCGGGTCCACCAAGTCCCTGACCGGCCACTCTTTGGGGGGCGCAGGTGTTCAGGAATCCATCTATTCCCTGCTGATGATGCAGGCTGGTTTTGTCGGTGAATCCGCCAACATCTCCGAGCTGGATCCCGAAATGACCGACATGAACATTGTCCGTGAGCGCATTGACAAGAGCTTCGATGTGGCGCTATCCAACTCATTCGGGTTTGGTGGCACCAATGCCACTCTTATTTTCCAGCGTTATAACGGGTAAGGGCGTCCAAAAGCATGACAGGTCTGATGCAGGGAAAACGTGGCCTCATCATGGGTGTTGCCAACAGCAATTCGATTGCTTGGGGTATCGCCCAGATGTTGCACGATCAAGGGGCAGAGCTGGCTTTCACCTATCAGGGGGAAGCATTGGGCAAACGGGTCAAGCCACTGGCGGAAAAGCTGGGGTCGGACTTTGTTCTGCCATGTGATGTCGAGGATCTGTCGTCGGTTGACGCGGTCTTTGATGGGCTCAAGGAACGCTGGGGCAAGATCGACTTCATCGTTCACGCCATTGGCTTCTCTGACAAGAATGAGCTCAAAGGCCGCTACGCCGATACCAGCCGGGATAATTTCTCGCGCACGATGGTCATTTCCTGCTTCTCCTTCACCGAGATTGCCAAGCGGGCAGCAGATCTGATGACCGAGGGCGGATCAATGATCACCCTGACCTATGCCGGGTCGATCCGGGTGATGCCGAACTATAATGTCATGGGCGTGGCCAAAGCCGCACTCGAAGCCTCGGTTCGCTATCTCGCCTATGATTTTGGCCCATCGGCCATTCGTGTCAACGCGATTTCTGCCGGACCGGTACGCACGCTGGCCGGGGCGGGCATTTCCGATGCCCGCGTCATGTATAATTACCAGCGCGACAACAATCCGCTGCGCGAAGTCTGCACCATTGAAGATGTCGGTGGCACAGCGCTTTACTTGCTTTCGGATCTGTCCAAGAAAGTCACTGGCGAAGTGCATTTCGTTGATGCAGGATATAACTGCATTTCGATGCCAACGCTTGAGACATTGTTCAAGATGGAAAAATCCAACCAGTGATCAACTGATTGAGCTGACTGGTATGAAATTTAAAAGAGGGCTTTGCCCTCTTTTTTTGTTTAAATTCCTTTCCGGCCGGAAGCCAGCAAAGGCTTGAGACGGGCAGTCGCTTTCTATGAAACAAGGGAGCAGCCACGCTCAATAGGCAGCCTCCGATCCAGAGCGTTTGACAACAAACCGGGTCATCGGTTTAGATTGAAACGCCATCTCTCAGCATATTATTGCATTCTGGAGAATGGGTGTTCCCGAGAGTCGCTCTATATTTATTCTTGCCAGAATTGTCTTTATGTAAGTCGAATGACAATTGAAAAGCTCTTTTTCAAAGATCCCAATATTCTTTGGTGTAAAATACTCCTGATTGTCCAATATTAGATTCTGTTAACCAAAAAAGTGTGACGTTTCTTAACAAACGGCCCCTATTCTCCTTGAAGGTTGGTTAACTCTGAGAATAGTGATGCCAGAAACATTGGGTCCACACTTGCAGCGCAATCCGCACCTGAATATGACCATCAGGCTCGTCTCCCTTGGAATGATGATGCTTGTTGCTTTGAGCTTGTCTCACTTCAACGATCCATTGATCCGCCAGATCCCGATCCTGATGCTCGGTCTTCTGGCAGGGCATACCTTTCTGGATACCGTCAGAGGAGCCAAAGGTAGGTTCGAGCGAGATCAGACCTATGTCGAAGAGCTCAAGTCCAAAGACAATTTGACCGGTCTGGCTAATCGTCAACTCTTTCTCGCAAAGCTTCATAATCGCGTGCGGACCCCACAATATCAAAATACGCCTTTCGCGCTGTTACTGGTGGATATTGATCGCTTCAAGGAGCTGGATACGATCCTGGGAACAGAGAATGGAGACCTTTTGCTGCAGGAATTTGCCAACCGCCTGCAGCATTTTCAGAGAGATCCCAAACTGGTTGCAAGGCTGTCGGGCAATGAATTTGCAATTCTCCTCGATGATGTGGGCACCAGCAAAGACTTCCCCATGCGCATCGATGTCTTGCATTCCTATCTCAAACAGTCTTATCGCTTTCATGGCCGCCCGATTGACATCACTGTCTCTGGCGGCTTTGTGCTGTTTCCAGACCATGGATACCGCACCGCCAATCTGCTGCAGCATGCCAAAATGGCCTTGCTGCGTGCCAAACAGGATGGCCGCGATCAGGTCTGCAAGTTTGAGCCGCGCCAGGATGTGCGCGCCCATATCGACCATGAATTGTCGCAGGAAATGGGCAAGTCCATCGCCAATCGTGAATTCTGCCTCCATTATCAGGGCCAATTTTGCCTCAAGACCGGCAAGCAGGTTGGCTTCGAGGCGCTGATGCGATGGAACCACCCGACACGTGGCTGGATTTCCCCCGGTACTTTTATTCCGCTGGCTGAACGCAATGGCTTGATTCTGCCTCTCTCCGATTACGCCCTCAGAGAAGCTTGTCGCCGGGCCGCCAGTTGGCGCCAACCTTTGAAGGTTGCAGTCAATCTCTCGCCGATCCAGTTCCAGAAAGCCGATCTGGTGCCCAATGTCGCCCGCATTCTGGAGGAAACCGGCTTGCCGCCGGAGCGCCTGGAACTGGAAGTGACCGAGAGCCTGTTCATCCAGACCAGCCAGCGCACCATCGAAACCCTCAACCAGCTGCGCGCCATGGGCATTTCGATTGCACTTGATGACTTTGGCACTGGCTATTCATCCCTGAGCTATCTGTCCGCCTTCCCGATTGACAAGATCAAGCTGGATCGTTCCTTTGTCCGCGACCTCAACCAGAGTAACGGCAATATGGCGATCATTTCTGCCGTCATCGGCATCGGCAAGAGCCTTGATGTCTCGATTACAGCCGAAGGAATCGAGGACAAGGAAACTATGGAATTGTTGCGCATTGCCGGCTGTGACCACGCGCAAGGCTTTCTGCTTGACCGACCTCATGATCTTGACAATGTGCCCGGTTTTGAGATGACCGATCCGGAGCCATTGATGGAAAGGGAGCTTCATGGCCTCAAACTGATCCGCAATTCAAATTTCTGCGCCTGAAAGCAGCTCTAAGGCCCCGCAGCGACCATAAATCCCAAATCATGGATGGATGATCCTGCGCCATAAAAAAAGCCCGTCAGAACGGATCTGACGGGCTTTTCTGTTTCATCTAAAGGCCGAGACGACCGAGGCGCTTAGTCCTCATTCTTCTCTTCTTTGATTTCTTCGCCACTTTCCTGATCGACCATCTTCATCGACAGGCGAACTTTGCCGCGCTCATCAAAGCCAAGCAGCTTGACGAAGACTGCATCGCCTTCCTTGACCACGTCAGTCACCTTGTTGGTGCGTTTCGGGGTCAATTGGGAAATATGAACCAGACCGTCACGAGCGCCGAAGAAGTTGACGAAAGCGCCGAAATCAACGGTTTTAACAACCTTGCCTTTGTAGATTTCACCGACTTCCGGCTCAGCTGCAATCGATTTGATCCAGTTGATAGCAGCGGTGATCGCTGCGCCATCAGAAGAGGCAACCTTGATGGTGCCGTCGTCATTGATGTCGATCTTCGCGCCGGTTTTCTCGACGATTTCACGGATGACCTTGCCGCCGGAGCCGATGACTTCACGGATCTTGTCGACCGGAATCTTAATGGTTTCGATGCGTGGTGCATGCTCACCAACTTCCGGACGGGCTTCGGACAGAGCGTTGCTCATTTCACCCAGAATGTGGAGACGACCGCCTTTGGCCTGCTCCAGAGCGACTTTCATGATCTCTTCGGTGATGCCGTCGATCTTGATGTCCATCTGCAGCGAGGTGATGCCATCAGACGTACCAGCCACTTTGAAGTCCATGTCGCCCAGATGATCTTCGTCACCCAGAATATCGGACAGGACAGCAAATTTCTCGCCTTCCTTGATCAGACCCATGGCGATACCGGCAACAGGGGCCTTCAGAGGCACACCCGCATCCATCAAGGCCAGAGAGGTGCCGCAAACGGTGGCCATTGAGGAGGAGCCGTTGGATTCGGTGATCTCGGAGACAACACGCAACGTGTATGGGAAATCATGATGTGCAGGCAGAACCGGACGAACAGCGCGCCATGCCAGTTTGCCATGACCGATTTCACGACGTCCAGGGGAACCCATACGGCCAGCTTCACCAACGGAGAATGGAGGGAAGTTGTAATGCAGCAGGAAGGTTTCCTTGTAGGTGCCTTCAAGCGCGTCGACAAACTGCTCGTCGTCACCGGTGCCCAGAGTCGCTACAACAATCGCCTGTGTTTCACCGCGGGTGAACAGAGCAGAGCCGTGGGTACGTGGCAGGGTGCCGACTTCAGACACAATCTTGCGTACGGTGGAGAGATCACGGCCATCGATACGGGATCCGGTGTCGATGATCTGTCCACGGACGATGCCCGCTTCAACCTTTTTGAAGACGTCGCCAACCAGCGATTTGGCCGGAGCTTCTTCGTTTTCTTCGTCGCAGAGAGCTTCAACCACTTTTGCCTTCACCGCATCAACCGCATCGCGGCGCTCGGTTTTGGACGTGATTTTGTAGGCATCAGCCAGCTCGGTGCCGACAATCTCGGTCACTTTGGCTTTCAGCTCGCTATTGTCAGGGGTGACGAAATCGCGAGGCTCTTTGGCTGCTTTTTCAGCCAGATTGATGATCGCTTCGATCACTGGCTGGAAACCGCGATGACCGAACATCACTGCGTCGAGCATGGTCTGCTCGGACAGATTCTGTGCTTCGGATTCCACCATCAGAACCGCATCGGACGTACCGGCAACGATCAGGTTCAGTTTGGATTCTTCCATCTGGTCAACGGGTGGGTTGAGCACGAATTCGTCATTGATCAGGCCAACGCGCGCGCCGCCGATCGGACCCATGAAAGGCACACCGGACAGGGTCAGGGCAGCAGAGGCTGCAACCATTGCCAGAATGTCCGGGTCATTTTCCATGTCATGGCTCATCACGGTGATGATGACCTGGGTTTCGCACTTGTAGCCTTCAACAAACAGCGGACGGATCGGACGGTCGATCAGGCGCGAAACGAGAGTTTCTTTCTCGCTCGGACGGCCTTCACGCTTGAAATAACCGCCAGGAATCTTACCAGCAGCATAAGCTTTTTCCTGATAATTGACGGTCAGTGGGAAGAAATCGAGGCCCGGTTTTGGCTGTTTGGCCGAAACGACGGTGGCCAGAACGGTGGTGCCGCCCAGAGAAGCGACCACGGCGCCGTCAGCCTGACGGGCAACCTTGCCGGTTTCCAGGGTCAGCGTTTGGCCGCCCCATTCAATTTCTTCACGTTGAATATCGAACATTTAAATGTCCTCTTTGCATACTGCTCCAATATACGGACAAAGGTGGAGCGTGATTGAGATCACTCACGGGCAAGACAACGAGCAGCTTGTCAGGACAAGGGGAAAAAGCTGCTGGCAATCCTGCCAGTGAGACATTGAATCAGCATATCCGTTTCGGCACTGATTCATCTTCTGTGTTTAGCTTTTCTGGTTGCGAAGAACCAGAGCGGCCTATGGACTTTCCCCGAATGCAAGCCAATTGCACAATGAATGCATCTATTGCGGGGGAAACAGGGTCCCATTACTTAATGCTTCGTTAGAATCTTGTGGACCACCAAATATCAAAAACGCGGCAACCTTGTGGCTGCCGCGTTTTTTTGGATTAGCGACGCAGTTTCAGACGCTTGATCAGATCCTGATAACGCGCTTCGTCTTTTGCTTTGACATAGTCAAGCAGCTTACGACGCTGGGAAACCAGTTTCAGAAGGCCACGGCGTGAGTGGTTGTCTTTCTTGTGAGACTTGAAGTGCTCAGTAAGATTGGAAATCCGCTCGGAAAGAACAGCAACCTGGACCTCAGGGGAACCGGTGTCGCCTTCTTTGGTGGCATATTCTTTGATCAGTTCTTGCTTACGTTCAGCAGTGATCGACATCGTTTTCTCCTTGATTGTTTTGCTGATCCCCATTGGTGAAAACGGGTGGATGATCAGGCAGATTGAAAACGCGCCTCGGCCAGAGTTCTCCCTCGATGATTTCGCAAATTGCGATCAATATGCCGGCATTCATAGCAGCGGCATAACCTTCGATGGGAGCATCCTGTCCTCGCAGCAGCACCGATTGACCTCGGCGCAATCTTGCTGCGGCATTCCTGTTTATGGCCAGTGCCGGGATGTCGTCCAGCGCGGTCTCCACAGGAAGCAAGGCATCAGCGAGCCCGGTTTTTGGCCCTGGCTCGTCGGGCGCACTATGGCTCAACCTTTCCAAATCGTCCAGCGAAATTAGCATTTCCTCACGAAATGGGCCGGAAATGAGCCGACGCAGGCCAATCACATGGCCACGCGTTCCAAGATGTCGCCCAATATCCCGCGCCAGCGACCTGACATAGGTGCCTTTGGAACATTCAGCGACAAAAACAGCGGTATCCTCGTCGATAACCTCGACAAGCTCCAGATCATGCACGGTGATCGGCCGGGCGGCCAATTTCACCTCTTCCCCGTCGCGCGCGAGATCATAGGCGCGTTCGCCATTGACCTTGATCGCCGAGAAGGCGGGCGGCACCTGCATGATGGTGCCGGTAAAATGCTCAAGACAAGCATCGATCTCGTCTTCGCTCGGACGGTGGGCCGAGCTGTCGATCAGCTCCCCTTCGGCGTCGTCGGTCGCGGTTTCCTCGCCCCAACGCACCGTGAATTCATATTCCTTCACCCCGTCCATGACGAAAGATACAGTCTTGGTTGCTTCCCCGATGGCTATCGGCAAACAGCCGGTCGCCAGCGGATCAAGGGTGCCGGCATGACCGACTTTCTTGACGTTGAAAATCCGCTTGATGGCACCTACGGCCTGGGTCGAGGTCATGTTGAGTGGCTTGTCGAGGGCAATCCATCCATGCACATCAGTGCGGCGCTTGGCGCGAAATTGTTGCTTTTTTTTGCGTGGCTTGCGTGGGGCATCCTCGTCGGAACGGGAATCGCCCCCTTCGATCTGGTCTTCAGTCATTCCGGCCCCTTCACGCATCGTCGCCATCATCATCGTCATGCTTGAGATCCTGCCGCACCTGCGGGGAGCTTAACAGCGCATCAATCCGGGAGGCCTCATCGAAGGTTTCATCATAGCGGAAGCGCAGATCCGGCGTATGTTTCATAGTCAGGTCGCGGCCCAACCGGCCACGCAGATATTTCTTGTGCCCGTTCAGCGCATCAACGATTTCCTTTTCCTGACCGGGTGCGCCAAGCGGCATGACAAAGGCGGTTGCCAGCGTCAGGTCAGGGCTCATGCGCACTTCGGGAATGGAGATCACATGGGTCTCCAGAAGCGGATCAATGATTTCGCCTCGAGTCAGGCATTCAGATAGGGATTTGCGAACCAACTCGCCGACGCGCAGCTGGCGTTGCGATGGCATGCCACCGCCCTTGTGAGAACCACGTCCCATGCTCTTTTTCCAAAAAGTTGAGGACAGGGACCGGGGTTGGACCGACCCTGCCGGATATCAGACCCGGTTTACCCGGTTCCAGTCGTCTGTACAGTAAAATGCACGAAGGTCAAAGCATGCGCTTCGACCTTCGCCAAACTAGGTTAAGCCATTCTGTCACTGACCAATGGCTTGATTTGCTCAAACCTCGCTTTACAGCGAGCGTGCAATCTCTTCAACGCGGAAACATTCGATCTGGTCACCTGCGCGCAGGTCCTGATAATTCTCGAATGCCATACCACATTCCTGACCGACATTGACTTCCTTCACTTCGTCCTTGAAGCGTTTCAGGGTCGACAGTTTACCGGTATGGATGACCACATTGTCGCGCAGCAGGCGGACGCCCGTCCCACGTTCCACGGTGCCCTCGGTAACCCGACACCCTGCGACCTTGCCAACCTTGGTGATGTTGAACACTTCGAGGATTTCGGCGTAACCAATGAAGGTCTCGCGGACTTCTGGAGACAACAGACCGGACATCGCCGCTTTCACATCATCGGTCAGATCATAGATGATGTTGTAATAGCGGATCTCGACGCCTTTCTGTTCGGCAGCCTGTTTCGCCTGTGCGTTGGCACGCACGTTGAAGGCGAGAATCGGTGCACCGGAGGCCGCAGCCAGAGTCACATCCGATTCGGTCACACCACCGACGCCGGAATGCAGTATCTGTGCCGAGATTTCATCGTTGCCGATATTGTCCAGCGCTCCCATGATGGCTTCCACCGAGCCCTTCACGTCGCCCTTGATGACAAGCGGGAAGGATTGGGAATCGCCACTGGCCTTGAGATTGCTGAGCATCTGCTCCAGCGAGCCCTTGTTGGCCTTCGCCGCAGCCAGATCCTTGTTCTTGCGGATCCGGTATTCGGTGATTTCACGCGCACGACCTTCGGTCTCTACAACAGCGAACTGGTCACCGGCATCAGGTGCGGCATCGAAGCCGAGAATTTCGACCGGTTTGGACGGTTCAGCCTCTTCGACCTTCTCATTGTTGTCATCGATCAGTGCGCGGACCTTACCCCATTGCTCGCCAGCCACGACAATGTCGCCGACTTTCAGGGTACCATTCTGCACCAGCACGGTGGCCACAGGACCACGGCCCTTGTCGAGCTTTGCCTCGACCACAATGCCATCGGCCTCGCGGGTCGGGTTGGCCTGCAATTCGAGAATCTCGGCCTGCATCAGGATCGCATCAAGCAGATCTTCAAGGTTGAGGCGCTGCTTTGCAGAGACTTCCACTTCGAGGACGTCACCGCCCATGCTTTCGACAAACACGTTATGCTGCAGCAATTCGTTGCGCACACGGCTTGGGTCAGCGGCAGGCAGGTCGATCTTGTTGACGGCAACAATGATCGGCACGTCCGCAGCGCGGGCATGGTTGATCGCTTCGATGGTCTGCGGCATCACGCCGTCATCGGCAGCGACCACAAGAACAACGATATCGGTCGATTTCGCACCACGAGCACGCATTTCCGTAAAGGCAGCGTGGCCCGGAGTATCGATGAAGGTGATTTTCTGGTCATTCTGTTCGACCTGATAAGCACCAATATGCTGGGTAATGCCACCGGCTTCACCCTTGACCACATTCTCTTCGCGAACCGCATCAAGCAGCGACGTCTTACCATGGTCAACGTGACCCATGATGGTCACCACGGCTGGACGGGACTCAAGGCTCTCATCGCTGTCAGTCTTGTTGAACAGACCTTCTTCAACATCCGATGCAGCAACACGTTTCACGGTGTGGCCCAACTCTTCGGCCACCAGCTGTGCAGTATCTGCATCAAGGAGATCAACAGACTTGACCATCTGGCCCTGTTTCATCAGCACCTTGATCACGTCAACGGAGCGTTCGGTCATGCGTTGTGCCAGTTCCTGAACGGTAATGGTTTCAGGAATGACCACTTCGCGGAAGACCTTTTCACGCGGCGTATCCACCATTGCAGCTTTCTGCTTCTGGCGACGGCGACGCATGGAAGCGAGCGAACGTTCACGTTCATTCTCATTCAGCGCGTTGCTCAGCGTCAGTCGACCGCGACGACGATCATCGGTGCGCGGTTTGGCTGGCTGCTGGCGGTTCGGATCTTCCGGACGCACACGCTTTGGCGCTGGCTTGAGGGTTTTTGCACCTGGCTTGCCTTCCGCAGTCGGATCTGGCGCTGCCGGGGCAAAACCGCCACCAGCTCCTGGACGCGCACCGCCTGGACGGGGGCCGCCCGGACGTGCACCACCTGGACGGTCACCACCAGCACGCGGCGGGCGGTCGCCTGTCCGTGGCGGACGATCACCGGTCCGCGGTGGACGATCACCAGTGCGTGGAGGGCGATCTCCGGTCCGTGGTGGACGATCACCGCTGCGCGGCGGACGATCGCCTGTGCGTTGAGGCCGGTCGCCAGAGCGTTCGTCTGAACGGGCAGGGGCGCGCTCAGCCGGTTTTTCCGGTTTGGCCTTGGCAGCGGCAGCAGCTTCAGCCACTTCGCGTGCCTTGCGTTCTTCTTCGGCCTTTTTCGCTTCGGCTTCAGCCTTGGCGCGAGCGGCATCTTCTTCCGCCTGACGCTTGGCAGCCTCTTCCGCTTCCACCTTGCGACGGGCATCTTCTTTTTTGCGGCGCTCTTCTTCTTCTTTCTTGCGCACTTCCATTTCGCGAGCGCGAACTTTCGCTGCTTCAAGCGCCTGGAGACGTTTTGCATTTTCAGAAGAAGTCAGATTGCGCTGAGAAGCACCGCCCTGAGCCTGACCGCCGCCGCCATTACCCTGACGGTTGCGTTGACCCTGACGCTGGCCTTTGCCACCGCCAGCAGCCTTTGGCTTGCCACCGGCCGCACCGGCCTGTCCACCAGCGGCTTTGTTCTGACCCGCATTGGAGCTTGGCTTGGCACCCTCTTTTGCCGAAGACTCGGCAGCGGGCTTGGCAGCCGGTTTCGCGGCGTCACCAGGTGCGGTGAAGCGACGTTTCTTTTTCTCGACAACCACCGCTTTGGAGCGCCCATGCGAGAAGCTCTGTCTCACGGTGCCTTGGCCGACATTCTTACCAAGAGACAGGGTCTTCTTCTCGGTTGGGCCATTGGTGTTGTCGTTGTTGTTTTCGTTACTCATGTCTCGGTCAATATCCTTCGCTGCCTCTAGGAGGCGTCTGCAGCGAGCCGTTTGTCCTGGCCGCTGTCCGAATCTCGCATGTCTGGCTGCAGATAGGCGTCAAGCCTGGCAACCTGGTTGAGAACCGCCTTGCCAGCGGATCCCGCCAGCAACGCGCCATGTACCACATTTCCTTGCCCAAGGGCGGTGCTGAGTGCCTCGGCGCTGAACCGGCGAACAAGAGGAAGTTCACCGTCGCTGCCCAAATGGCGTCGCACGACTTGAGCCAACTTTTTCTGACCATCTTCTGCGGCATCTGACGCATGTATTAGGCCAATTGCAGAGCCCTGTGCAATAGCAGTTTCGACCTTGGCAAAGCCAGTGACAATCTGTCCGGCCTTGCGCGCCATCGAAAGAGCTGACAGGCAACCCTGTTCCATCTGCTCCGCGACCAGCTCTGCGAGCCCGTCGGGAAGCGTCACTTTCTGTTTGAAACCGCGCGCAAACAATCCTTTTTGAATCGCCTGCTGCACCAATTCCATCCGCGCCGTTACCCAAACCCCACGTCCGGGCAACCGCATCTTGAGATCCGGAACCACGCCGTCATCCGGAGCAAGGACAAATCGGATCATCTCACCCTTGGCAAGGATGTCCCGCGTTACCAGACATTGTCGCGTGGTCTGTTCGCTCTTACGCGGCACGATTTATCCTTTCCGGGCCGATGATGTCAAATCCTGTCGGGCCTTCAGACGTGTTTTTTTGCTCTTTGGCACCCTCGGCGGTCTTTTCACCGTCGAAAATGCCAAATAGCAGCCTTAAACCGGTTCATTTCGAACGCACTTGGTACGGGCGACCCGCAAGCGCGGACCGCCAGTTACCTGCTTACCGCTCTTTGTCTTCTTCAGAGTCGGTTTCGACGTCCGCGTCGGCTTCGTCTGCCGCGTCGTCTTGGGTATCAGTGTTGTCTTCTGCGTTCAGGTCCGCGTCACCTTCGGCTTCAAGCTCGGCTTCGCCTTGCTCGCCGTCAAAATCCGCCAGACCATCTTCATCTTCGCTTTCCAGCTGCTCATATTCGGCCGCTTCTTCTTCGCTCAGAAGCTCGGAAGGTTCGATCCAGCCAGCAGCCACACGGGTCAGCATGATGATGTCTTCGGCTTCCTGACGGGAAATGTCATAGTCGGACAAAGCCCCCTTGAAGCGTTTGACTTCGCCATCCTTGCGTTCGGACCAGCCCACCAGATCGTCGGTTGCGCAACCGGCCAGATCTTCGATGGTCTTGATGCCGTCCTTGCCAAGACCCACCAGCATTGGCAGGGTCAGGCCAGAAATTTCCAAAAGATCGTCGGAAACCCCAAGCGCGATGCGCTCTTCATTGAGCTGCTGGGCCTGCGCTTCGAGATATTCGTTGGCGCGCGTTTGCAGTTCCTGTGCGGTTTCCTCGTCAAAGCCTTCAATGTCGGAGACTTCGCTTGCATCCACATAGGCCACTTCCTCAATCGAGGTAAAGCCTTCGGATGCCAGCAATTGTGCTACGATGTCATCCACATCCAGAGCTTCCATGAAGAGTTCGGCGCGCTCGTTGAATTCCTTCTGGCGACGCTCGGATTCCTCTTCCTCGGTCATGATGTCGATGTCCCAACCGGTCAGCTGGGATGCAAGACGGACATTCTGACCGCGGCGACCAATGGCCAGCGACAGCTGATCATTCGGCACCACCACTTCGATGCGCTCGCTATCTTCGTCCAGAACAACCTTGGCCACTTCGGCCGGCTGCAACGCATTGACAATGAAGGTCGCAGGATCTTCGGACCACGGGATGATGTCAATTTTCTCGCCCTGCAATTCGTTGACCACAGCCTGCACGCGAGAGCCACGCATACCCACACAGGCACCGACCGGATCGATCGAGCTGTCCGAGGAAATCACGGCAATCTTGGCGCGGGATCCGGGATCACGGGCAACGGATTTGATGGTGATGATGCCATCATAGATTTCAGGCACTTCCTGTGCAAACAGTTTGGCCATGAATTGCGGATGGGTGCGCGACAGGAAGACCTGTGGGCCTCTTTGTTCGCGGCGCACATCAAAGATGATGGCGCGTATGCGGTCGCCGGGGCGGAAGGCTTCGCGCGCAATCAGCTCATCGCGACGGACAATCGCTTCACTACCAGCGACATCGACGGTCACATTGCCATATTCGACACGCTTGACCTGACCATTGACGATCTCGAACTGGCGATCCTTGAATTCTTCATATTGATGATCGCGCTCGGCTTCGCGCACTTTCTGCACGATAACCTGCTTGGCGGACTGAGCCGAGATGCGGCCAAATTCCAGCGGCGGCAGCAGATCAGCCACGGTGTCGCCGATTTTGGCGTCCGGGTTCTTTTCCAGCGCGTCGACCAGAGCGATCTGGGTTGTGTAATCCTCAACCACTTCGACCACTTCCAACAGGCGCTCAAGACGGGTGTCGCCGGTGCGTGGGTTGATGGTTGCACGAATTTCCGTTTCCTGACCATAGCGGGAGCGCGCTGCCTTCTGGATGGCGTCCTCCATGGCTCCGATCACGATCATGCGATCAATTGACTTTTCACGCGCCACGGCATCTGCAATCTGCAGAAGTTCAAGACGGTTTGCACTGATTGCCATTCTCAGCGTCTCCTATTCCTGTGCGTCAGCAGAAGGGGCCTCAACCACTTCAGCGTCTTCAGCGGACTGGCTTTTCATTGCCATATCCATCAGTTTGTCGGTCATCACCAGCTTGGCTTCGCCCAGTTGGGAAAGCGGAATCTTCACGTTTGGATCGGTGTCTTTGGGCGCGTCCGGCAGGATCAGCTTCACATTCTCACCTTCGACCCCGTCCAGCATGCCGCGATAGCGGCGCCGGCCGTCGATGGGTTGGCTCAGCTCGATCTTGGCCTCATGACCTGCCCATGCGATATAATCACGCTTGCGCACCAGCGGCCGGTCGATGCCCGGCGAGGACACTTCGAGGTAATATTCCTTGTCGATCGGATCTTCCACGTCGAGCACAGGCGACAGGGCGCGCGACACGGTCTCGCAGCCATCAATCGTCATTGTGCCGTCTGGTTGCTCCGCCATGATCTGGACGGTGCAGCCATTGTCACCGGTGATCCGAACCCGCACCAGATCAAAACCGAGATCGACGATCACCGGCTCAATAATGCTGGCAACACGGGCTTCAAGACCTTTCTCGGCGTAAAGGCGCGCTTCGGTTCCCGCTTGCATTTCAGTGCTTTCAACCATGGAAAGCCAGTCTCCATATGTGATCGCAACCCTGCATCTGGTCAGCGTTGCTTCGTCATCATCGTCCGGGACATGCTTGGCACGGCTTGTTGCCTGTCTCGTCCCCCTCAGACCGGACAGACCGCTTCATTCCTGTGTAACAGGGGCGAAACGACGAAGGTGCCGATCTTACTTGTACCAGATTTTGCTGCCCAAGCGGAGTGCCGCCAATAAAAAAGAGCGGGTCCGGTGGGCCCACTCTAAACAGCTTGTCTAGATTTTGGGTGACTTATACACCGATTTTGGAACAAATTGCAAGTCCACATCGGTGCGGCTCGGGTTAAACACGCAGAAAGGTCAGATATTGAGGCTTTCGCCCCTCACGAAAGGCCTTTTCTTCATAACGGGTACCCTCCCAGTCGCGATAGGGGGTCAGACGGTCCGAAGGATTGCTGCATTGCTCGACCAGCTCGGGCACCGCTGCCACATGGTCCAGCGTCCAGTCTACATAATCCTCGATGTCCGAGGCAAAGCGGAAGAGACCGCCGGGTTTGAGCACCCGGACAAAACGCTTCAGATTGCGGTCCGAGACAAAGCGGCGTTTCCAATGGCGCTTTTTGTGCCAAGGATCAGGATAAAGCAGGAATATCCGATCAATCGAAGCGTCCGGCAACCAGTCGAGCACATGGGCCGCATCTTCATCATACATGCGGATTGTGTCGATGCCCTCTTTTTCGATCTGTCCCAACGCTTTGACCGCGCCATTGATGAAGGGCTCACAGCCAATGATGCCGACGTGCGGATTGTCCATCGCCTGTCGCACCATATGTTCACCGCCACCAAAGCCGATTTCCAGCCAGACAGCCTCGGGCGCATGGGAAAAGATCGACTGGACGTCCGTTACTGGCTCGGACGGATTGACGCTGATTTTCGGCAACAGCTCATCCACCAGCTTCTGCTGGGTTGGGCTTAGAGACTTGCCTTTGCGGCGGCCAAAAAAGGCAGTTGCCACCTGCTCTTCAATCAGGCGGGACTTGGAGGGGCGAAAACGCGGAGTCTGAGAAGAAGATTCGGTCATGACAGTCGGTGGTAACAGAGTGAAAGAAGTTCATGCGTAGCCAAACCCAGCAAAAGCGCCCCGGAAAGGCGGGCGGCGGCACAAGGTTGAGCGCCATAATGCACAAAGGCCCGCCTTTGACAAGGCGGGCCTTCTTTATGCTTCAAGACATCAAGGTCGGTTTCAATCAGCCGATCAGCGACTGGATCTTGCCAACCAGATCGGTTTTCTCCCAGGAGAAGCCACCATCTTCGGATGGTGCACGCCCGAAATGGCCATAGGCAGCAGTGCGCTCATAGATCGGCTTGTTCAGACCCAAATGGGTGCGAATGCCGCGAGGCGTCAAGGTCATGCAATCCCACAGAGCTTTCTCGATGACGCTGTCACGCACAGAGCCGGTGCCATAGGTGTCCACATACAGCGACAGCGGCTCTGGCACACCAATCGCATAGGCCAGCTGGATCGAACAACGCTCGGCATAGCCAGCAGCTACTACATTCTTGGCCAGATAGCGCGCAGCATAGGCGGCAGAGCGGTCAACCTTGGTTGGATCCTTACCGGAGAAAGCGCCACCCCCATGCGGAGCTGCGCCACCATAGGTGTCGACAATGATCTTGCGACCGGTCAAGCCTGCGTCTCCGTCCGGGCCGCCAATGACGAATTTGCCGGTCGGATTGACATGCCACACGGTTTTGTCAGTCAACCAGCCTTCCGGAAGAGCGGCTTCGATATAGGGCGTGACGATCGCCCGCACATCGTCAGAGGTCAGGTTTGGATCATAATGCTGGGTGGAAAGCACCAGAGACGTCACTTCGACCGGTTTTCCGTTCTCATAGCGCACGGTCAACTGGCTTTTGGCATCGGGGCCAAGACGGGTTTCGGTGCCTTCGTGACGGGCTTCGGCGATCAGACGCAGGATCCGGTGCGCATAAAGGATCGGGGCTGGCATCAATTCCGGCGTCTCATCGGTAGCATATCCGAACATGATGCCCTGATCGCCCGCGCCTTCATCCTTGCCTTCGGCTTCATCAACGCCTTGCGCAATGTCAGCGGATTGCTCATGCACATAGCAATCAATGGAAGCATTTTCCCAGTGGAAACCATCCTGTTCGTAGCCGATTTCCTTGATCACGCGGCGGGCTGTTTCCTCCATCACACTCGCATTGATGCTGGCAGGGCCACGCACTTCGCCCGATAGAATGACCTTGTTGGTCGTGGCCATGGTTTCAACAGCACAGCGCGCATAAGGGTCGAGCGTCAGATAGGCATCGACAATTGCGTCTGAAATGCGGTCACAGATCTTGTCAGGATGTCCTTCGGAGACGGACTCACTGGTGAACAGATATTCTTTTCTGGCCATATCAGATAGACTTCTTTGTTTGGGATATAAAGGTTTCTACATGTCCTTATCACATCGCCTGACGAGTCGCAATCCTAACCAGACCGGTTGGTGTGCTGAAAGTGAATGAAACCGTAATTGGGCACGGGCGAGGCGAAATTGCCCAACATCAAGGCACTTTTTGGGGAAGGATAACGCGTGATCAGAAAATGGGCGCAGATAAGTCGGAGTGAGAAAAGTCCCAACAAACCGAGGCTCAAAAAACAGAAGCGCAAAAATGACAAAAGCCAAGAGATGTCTCCACCTCTTGGCTTGTTTCAAAGACCCGGCATATTGACCCGCACGTCTCAATGCCAGATGAGCCAGTCTTATTTATCTGCATTGTCGCCGGCGATTTCACGCACCAGCTCGACAATTTTACGTCGGACTTTCGGTTCCTTGATCTGAACGAAAGCGCGATTCAACTGCAGGCCTTCGGACGAGGAAAGGAAATCGATGACGTAATTTTCAGTTTTGGACTCTGCAAGGCCCGCTGCTTCCTGCGGGCTGCCCGGCGCATCCTCAAAGAAAAAGGAAACAGGAACTTCCAGCACGGTTGCAATATGCTGCAAACGGCTGGCACCGATCCGGTTGGTGCCTTTTTCGTATTTCTGGATTTGCTGGAAGGTAATACCCAGATGCTCGCCCAGTTTTTCCTGGCTCATGGAGAGCATCATACGGCGAAGCCGTACGCGACTGCCGACATAGATGTCGATCGGGTTAGGTGCTTTTTTACTGGCCATTTGGCTCTCTTTTATTTTTAGGCACGTTGCTCTTTGCGGCAACACTATTGATGCCCGGCTGGTTTATAAACGAGTTCCGCAGCTCGTGGTTTATACCCCTATGACGCTTACTGTGCGCCTTTCAATTTACGATAGGGATCCTGCAATACTGCCGTGTAGTGACATCATCTGTCAATTCACCCTGTCACACCTTGCGTAGATTTCTTCCAATACTTACCGTTGTAAGAAATAAAATTACCCAAAAACAGAAGAATGGGATATTTCCTAACTGCGCATACGGAGCTTTTGTTAGTTTTGAAGGCAGTCTTTGTTGTAAGATACCCTCTTGTTCAAGCCCCAGTTGCGCAATCAGCTGACCACGCCCATCAATAATGGCAGAGACGCCCGTATTGGCGACACGTATCACGGGCAGGCCGGTTTCAACTGCACGCATCCGCGCCAGCTGCAGATGTTGCCACGGGCCAGCTGTCGCCCCGAACCAGGCGTCATTTGTCACATTCAGGATCCAGCTGGCGCCCTCCGGATAGCGCAAGAGACCATCAGAAAAGGCAACTTCATAGCAAATAACCGGAATGACGCGACCCCAACCTCCAAGATCAAGCAATTTGCGTTGCGTGCCTGCCTCAAATCCGGATTTCTGCGCCGTAAGTTGTTGTAGGCCAATGATTTCGAGCCAGTTTTTCTTTGGCAGATATTCGCCGAAAGGCACCAGATGCACCTTGTCATAGGAGTCGTTTACGGTGCCCTCGGCATTCAGGTAATAGATCGAGTTAAAAACTGATTCGCCATCAGAGGATCCTGCATCGCGCCCGTTTTCCCTGTCTGGTTCCCGCCGCAAGGCTCCCGTTAAAAGACCGGCCCCCTCGGGTAAGCTTTGCGAAATGGCGGCCAATGCGCCGGGCTGTTCCATCAGAAAAAATGGAAGGGCAGATTCTGGCCAGATCACCAAATCGACGGATTTGATAGGAGTTTCTTCACCATCCAAGGTCGTAAGAGCCAGAAGCCTGTTGAAAATCCAGGCGCGATTTTCAAATTTCCATTTTTCTTTCTGTGGAATATTCGGCTGGACCAGTCTTGCAACCGGTTGCGACAGGTCTGGCTCACTCGTCAGACCGAGACGATAGACCCCGTAACCGATCTGGAGAGCGAAAAGTACGCCCACAAGAATGCTCAGTATGCGCCCCAGACGAGGGGCTTTGGCGTCAGCGCTGGAGAACCATAGGGCCGGCAGTGAGAAGACAACAAGAGCGATCAGTGTCAGACCGTTCGGCCCAACCAGCGACAGGGTCTGCATCGTTACGTCGTTGGAGCCAAGCACCATGCCAAAGCCGCCCCAGGGCAGACCAGTCAGCACAAAGCCCCGGACCCATTCCACTGCCGATAGGGCCAAGACCAGCCACAGGATGCGCAGTGGCGACCCCGACCAGACGAAGGCACAAAGCCCGCTGGCGAGCCCCCAAAACAGGGCCAGACCGGCGGGCAGGACAAGCACGGCCAGCGGCATCGCCCAGGCAAACTTGTCCGCCTCCACTAAAAAGGCCGCGCCGAGCCAATAAAAGGTAACAAGAAAGAAGCCAAAGCCGAACATCCATCCGACCCGCGCCATAGACCAGAAGGCCGAACGGCCGCGCTTGGCCAGCGAAGCGGAATCCAGAAGCCATATCAGCAAAGGCAGGCTGAGCCACAGGACCGGGAACCAGCCCAAAGGCGCCTGCCCAAGACTGGCCAGCGCGCCAGCGACAAAGGCCAGCCCCAGCCGCCGCCAGCCATCCAGCAAGATCAGATTGGATATGAAAAGTTGCATGCTGGAAATGTCTCCCGAATCAGACCCGACGCGCACCAGTCTCCAGAAATCTGGATAGGGGGCAAAGGTCAAGTCGGAATGCGGAGCGGTGCGGATTTCGGGGCCTGATGAGGGGGCATAACAGAGATCAGATAAACCGTTTCTGCGCCTTGTCTTATGTCTTTTCTGAATCCGGATCCGTGCTTACAGACAGGACGTCCGCCGAAGCTGCCTCTGTTCCTGCCTGTGCTTCGACAGAGATTTCTTTGTCGCGGTCCTGAGGCGAAGAGCGCTTGATCAGTTTCTTGGCTGGTTTCAGCCGGATTTTGACACGACGGATGCGGCGACGGTCCGCTTCCATGATCTCGAACTCCAGCCCTTCGCTGACGGCAATCAGCTCGCCACGCACAGGAATGCGGCCAATCAGCGTAAAGATGAAGCCCCCAAGGGAATCCACATCTTCCATGGATTCGTCATCTTGTGGCAGAGGCACGCCAATGGTTTCGATCACATCATCGAGTTCAGCCTTGGCATCCGCGATGAACAGATTGGTTCCGGCGCTGACAATATGGATATCATCCTCATCATCATGTTCGTCTTCAATGTCGCCAACCACGGTTTCGACCACATCTTCAAGCGAAACCAGACCGTCCGTGCCGCCATATTCGTCAATCACCAGCGCCATCTGGGTGCGCTCCGCCCGCATGGTGGCCATCAGATCGACTGCTGGCATGGACGGGGGGACAAACAGGATCTCTCTGATGACACCCAGGTCCTTCAAGGGCCGATCAAGATCAACCGCTGTTAGATCTTGCGGATGGTTGCTAAGGGCGTTCGGTTCCAATAAATCCGCCGGATCCTCGCCCAGCAAGCGCACAGGATCGGCATTTTCCGCCCTCAAGGTGGCATCACTGTTTGGCTCATCCTCAACAAGGCTTGACTCCCTTGTCATCAGATCAACCACATCCTTGATGTGGACCATACCGACCGGATCATCCAGCGTCTCACGATAGACCGGCAGGCGCGAATGGCCCGCATCGCTATAAATGGCAAGCAAGGTGCCGAGCGTCACATCATCTTCCACTGCGTTGATTTCCGCCCGCGGAATCATGACATCGTCGACGCGCATTTCCTGCAAAGCCAGAATGTTGCGCAGCATGGCTTTTTCGTCAGCCGAGAAGGTTTCATCATCCCCGGCATCCTCTGCCAGTGCGCCTTCCATCTGGGATCGCAAAGATGTGTTGGAAAGGCGCGATAACCAGCCATTGGTCAGGCGTTTAAGCCAGCTGCCATTGCCATTCGTCGTCTCGGACGCGTCAGGCTGGATTGCTGACAGGCTTTCAGGTTGATCTGTCGTCTGCTTTTGCGGCTCAAGCCTGCTCGGCTCGGAAGGGTCGGGGTCGTTCATTTTTTCTCGGCGCTCGGGGACAGCTCGCGCTCTCAATCTAAAAAAGGGTCAGGACCAGAACGGTCTTTGGTTGGATCGGCCACCAGCAACAGCGGCCATTCGTCAATCAGGCATATCCAGTGGCACTGTGCCCGCATAAGGGTTGGCAAGGCCCAGTCTGTCTAGGATCGCGATTTCAACGCTTTCCATCTTTTCAGCCTCGTCCGTCTCTATATGGTCATAGCCCAGCAAATGTAAAAAACCATGAACACACAGATGGGTAAGATGATCGCAGAATGCAAGACCCAGCGCATCGGCCTCCCGCGCAACGGTTTCATAGGCAAAGACAATGTCGCCCAGCATCGGTCCATAGACCTCTGCATCCTCATCCTGCGGGAAAGACAAGACATTGGTTGCCTTGTCCTTGTCGCGATGATCCGCATTCAGAATACGAATGGCAGCGTCATCGGTAAAGACCAGAGACACTTCACAGTCCGGCAGGAAGTGGATGTCTTCTTCCTTGATCACAAAAGTCTTGGCGGCGTCTAGGGCGCGCTCGATGACCGCTTCAAGATCATCCACATCTTGCCAATGCGGCGATTCGATGAGGCTGTCTTTGATTAGCGACACCGCAGGCTCGGCCAGATCACTCATGCCTCGCCCTCACCATCCTCAACATAGGCCGGATCAGCAACCTCATCCATCGGTGGCAAATGCTCCTCGGCTTGCCGGGTGCGCACCGCTTCGCGGTCAAGCAGACGGCGGGCCAGCGCCCTGCGGCGTGCATCCTCGTCATAGGCATTGACGATCCGCATCACCAACTCATGGCGCACCACATCTTCTGCGGTGAATTGCACCCGAACAATCGATGGAATGTCTGCGAGCAGATCCATCGCCTGCACCAGACCTGACTGTTCGCCGTTCGGCAGGTCGATCTGGCTGGGATCACCGGTGATGATCATCTTAGAATTCTCGCCCAGACGCGTCAGGAACATCTTCATCTGCATCGAGGTGGTATTCTGCGCTTCGTCCAGAATGACCACCGCATTGGACAAGGTACGGCCACGCATGAAGGCCAGAGGCGCGATCTCGATCGCCTTGGCGTCAAGTTCCCGCTCCACCTTGTCTGGTGGCATCATGTCATAAAGCGCATCATAAAGGGGCCGCAAATAGGGATCGACCTTTTCCTTCATGTCGCCGGGCAGAAAGCCAAGTCGCTCGCCAGCTTCCACCGCAGGGCGGGAGAGGATGATTCGCTCGACCACGCCGCGTTCCAGCAAAGCCGCCGCATAGGCGACCGCCAGATAGGTCTTGCCGGTCCCTGCCGGTCCCGTCCCGAAAATCAGATCTGCACGATCCATCGCCCGTATATAGGCATCCTGCGTCGCGGTGCGCGCGGTCAGTTTCTTCTTGCGGGTGGCAATTTGGGCAAAATTCATCTTGCCTGCGCCTTCGCCCCCATCGGGCACCACATCAGGCAGCATCAATTGTTCGTCAGAGGCTTGCGCCATGCGAATGGCCCCATCGACATCGGCCTGCTCGATCACGTCGCCCTCTTGCAGGCGATGATAAAGGCTGTCGAGCACCATCTTGGCCTGATCGCACAGATCCCCCGGTCCCTTGATGGTCACGCGGTTGCCACGGGCGATTGCCTCCACATTCAGCTTCTGTTCGATGCGGGCCAGATTCTGATCATATTCGCCGAACAGATCGACGGCGTGACGATTATCGTCATAGGAGAGAACTATATGCCCCATGTCGGAGGCGGCTGACAAAGCCTTGCTGGCTCTTTTATCCCGGTCCGGGTGACCTTTGCGGCCCTTTCCCTTGTCGCGGCGTTGATCGCTCAAACGGTTATCCCTTCAACTATCCTCAACTATAGCTTGGCGCCCCGACATTTCCGGGCCATGGCCGACGGGTTCGCCAGCCAAAGGCTCATTGGGGTCGCAGTGTCAGCCTTGTTTCGGCAGCATAGTACCGAACAGGCTGTTGGTGCCCATATTATCGATGGTAACTGTGACAATTTCACCAATTAACTCTTCTGGTGCGTCAACTTGCACAGCTTGTAGCCATGGCGACTTGCCAACCAGCTGCCCCGGCTCGCGCCCCTTGCGCTCCAGCAGCACGGTCATCTTTGTGCCAACTTTGGAGGCGTTGAAGGCTTTCTGCTGCTCGGCCAACAGCGCCTGCAACCGATAAAGCCGCTCTGACTTGACCGCTTCGGCCACCTGCTCCTCGCTGTCCGCGGCAGGCGTACCCGGTCGGGGCGAATATTTGAAGCTGAAGGCAGACGCATAGGTCACCTCGCGCACAATGCGCATGGTATCTTCGAAATCCTCTTCCGTCTCGCCGGGGAAGCCGACAATGAAATCCCCCGACAGGGCAATGTCGGGCCGCACCGCGCGGATTCGGTCGATCAGCCGCACATAATCATCATAACTATGCTGGCGGTTCATGGCCGCCAAAATCTTGTCAGACCCGGACTGCACCGGCAAATGCAGATAGGGCATCAGGCAATCCAGATCGCGATGGGCGGCCATCAGCACATCATCCATGTCGCGCGGATGGCTGGTGGTGTAACGCAGGCGATCCAGCCCGTCGATTTCGGCCAAATGGAACAACAGCTCCCCAAGGCCCCAATCCGCACCATCCGGCCCGGCGCCATGATAGGCATTGACATTCTGCCCCAAGAGATTGACCTCACGCACCCCGGCATCGGCCAGACGCTTGGCTTCATCAACGATCTGAGCGACCGGACGGGAGACTTCCGCCCCGCGCGTATAGGGCACCACGCAGAAGGTGCAGAATTTGTCGCAGCCTTCCTGAACCGTCAGAAAGGCACTGACCCCACGCTTGCGGGTGACGTCCTTCTTGGCATTTGGCAGCGCGGCAAATTTGTCCTCGACCGGGAAATCGGTCTCCACCACCCGCTCGCCCTTGTCGGTGCGGTCAAGAAAGTCCGGCAGCTTGTGATAGGCTTGCGGTCCGACCACCATATCGACTATTGGGGCACGGCGCATGATTTCTGCGCCCTCGGCCTGTGCCACGCAACCGGCAATGCCGATTTTCATGTCGCCCTTGCCCGAGTCGGCTTTTTGCTGCTTGAGTTTGCGGATGCGGCCAAGCTCTGAATAGACCTTTTCTGCCGCCTTCTCACGAATGTGACAGGTATTGAGAATGACCAGATCCGCCTCGCTCATATCCTCGGTCTGGCTGTAGCCCTTGGTTGCCAGCGAATCCGCCATCCGGTCGGAATCATAGACATTCATCTGGCATCCATAGGTCTTCACAAAGACTTTCTTGTTTTCAAAGGCGGTCATCAGGTCTCTATCCGGTCAGGCTACAATGGCTGGAAGGGGCTGGCATAAGCGATAGCGCACCCCTTTAAACCTTTTTCCGCCATTTTGCAAAGGCAAAAGGCCGTAAAATGGCAGCAACAATGGGTGCGCGTTGGGATGAAATCCGGACGCACGGTGCCGGTCAAACAGGGCATTTATAGTTGAGCAGGTCACGCAGCATGGTGGCGCGCACGGTCTCTTCCGCCTTGATCGCCACCTGTTTGCGGTTGGCTTCCGCGCCAAACGGGATCGGCTCGCCGAAGGTCAGGGTCACATCGATCGCGCCTTCCTTCATGATGGTCCACAGATGGGGCACCAGCTCCATATCCCCATACCATGCGGCCAGATGCCTTTGCTGACGGCCCATCGGTATTCCCTGCAGGCCATTATAGGCAACCGAAAGCGGCTGGATCCATACTGCCTGTTCTTGCGGCTCGATGCCTTTGTTGCGGGCGTCGCGCATATCGGCCACCATCGCCGCCTTGGCAGCCCCGATAAGGGCGGTGCGAAAGGGCAAGACCCGATTGCCATCTGACGAGGTGCCCTCGGCAAACAGCACCATCGCGTCTCCGTCTTTGAGGCGCTTGGCGATTTCCCTTGCGACATCGCCGGTCTCGGTCCGCTTGGAGCGATTGACAAAGATCGAGCGTTGCAACTTGGCAAACAGGCCGAAAATCGGCCAGCTCGCCACTTCAGACTTGGCAATGAAGGACAGGGGCTGCACCCGGCTCAACACCGAAATATCGAGCCATGAACAATGATTGGCCGTAATCAGCACGGCTCCGCCCTCAACGCAGGAGCCATTCACTGTCACGCGAACGCCGAGCACACCACAGACGATGCGGTGAAACAGCACCGGAATCCAGCGCTTGGTTGGCAGCGACAAGGTGACCGAGAGATATTGGAAAGGGATCAGGATCAGGGCAACCACAGTGATGAGGGCTGTGGCCAAGCTGGCGCGGATCGATGCCAATCTGTTGTATGAAGACAAAGGTTCCATGAAAGGACCCCAAAACTGTTATGCGTGGCGATGCGGCGGGCCGCAGCCCCCTGCCGTTGCGGATCGGATCAGCTTTCCTTGTCGTCCAGTGGGATGCCATAAAGCTCCAGCCGATGGTCCACCAGCTTGAAGCCCAGACGACGGGCCACCTCGACTTGTAGTCGCTCGATTTCCTCGTCGCGGAATTCGATGACCTTGCCGCTTCTCAGATCAATCAGATGGTCGTGATGCTCTTCATCGATGGTCTCATAGCGCGAACGCCCATCGCGGAAGTCATGGCGTTCGATGATGCCCGCATCCTCGAACAGTTTGACGGTTCGATAGACCGTGGAAATGGAAATATTGCCATCAATCCGCGAGGCGCGGCCATACAGCTCCTCAACATCGGGATGATCTTCCGCATCGTCAAGAACGCGCGCAATGACCCGGCGCTGCTCTGTCATGCGCATGCCCGCATCACTGCACAGATCCTCAATTTTTGTTTTCTTGTTCAATGCCATTGCGATGAATCCCCACGCTTCTTTTCGGGGTCGCCTGACGGATGCTCAGGATCCG
Source organism: uncultured Cohaesibacter sp. (assembly GCF_963677725.1). Lineage (NCBI taxonomy): Bacteria > Pseudomonadati > Pseudomonadota > Alphaproteobacteria > Hyphomicrobiales > Cohaesibacteraceae > Cohaesibacter > uncultured Cohaesibacter sp. The sequence goes on along the minus strand of NZ_OY782507.1, from coordinate 2,536,332 downwards.
GCGACGTCGATCTGCATGATCCAGGCCAGCGATGCCTCGGCGGACGCAGTACGGTAATATCCCTTGCGTTCGCCAACCTTGCGAAAGCCCAGTGACTGATACAGAGATAGCGCAGGTTTGTTGCTCGCGTCCACCTCCAGAAAGAGTTTTGCAATCCGATCTCGATAAAGCCGCCGCAAGACCTCCTCCATCAGCATCCGCCCCGCGCCCGTTTTGCGACTGTCCGGATCCACCGCAATGGTCAGAATTTCTGATTCATCCACCACCGTGCGAACCAGAACAAAGCCCACCACTTGCTCTTTTGCCAGCAGGGAGGAGCGTTTGAGCACCAGCGTTTGAACGGTCTTGTCCTGCAACAATTTCTGAAAGTCGCCTTCATTCCAGCTGTGCGTGAAGGACCGGCGGTGGATATCTGTCAGGACTGACAGGTCACCCATGCTCGCTTCTTCGACGATCGAAGAGGCTTTCTTCGAAAAAAACACCATATGCCTCCCAAATCCACTGCCTGATTCTCTCCCGAAACAAGCCATCGTTCCATCTATCTGTCCATAGGGCCAGATGGTCTATTGTCGAAGAGGCTTGCATGGCGAACAGGCACCAGCTGTAAAAAGAAAAACTGCGCGCGTTTCCTAGCGTCGCGCAATCGCCTTGGCGGCTTGCGGCTTGGCATCTGGTCCTCTGAGATAAAGCGGTGCAGGAATGGTCCGGGGCACCGGCTGCGTCAACGCCCAACGCGCCAGCCGCTGCATATCGGGGACCATCGTCGCCTCAACCGGCAATGGGGCCAGTTGTTGATCCGCCTCTTTGATCAACGGCGCACCGGATCCGATCAGTCCGCCCACATCATGGGTCACGCAAAGCGCGGCAAAATCTGCGGCCTTCAGCGCAGCGGCCTCAGTGAGCGCTTGCGGGGTGTCTTTATCCATGGCGAAGAGCTGGCCGTAAACCTGATCGCGTCGCGCGTCGATCAACACAGCCAGCGGCTTCTTTGCCTCCGGCTCGGCTGTTAAAGCAAGCGCCTCGAGGGTCGATGTGCCGATCAACGGGATATCAAGCGCCAATGCCAGCGATCGTGCAGTGGCGAGCCCAACCCGCAATCCGGTGAAACTGCCCGGCCCAACTGTCACCGCCAGCCGGGTGAGATCCTGATATGTTAAGCCCGCCTCGCTCAGCAAGCTGGCCAGCTCGGTCATCAAATGCTCTGCATGCCCGCGTCCCAAATTGAGCGATCGGCCAAACTGGCGCGACTCGCCGTCTTCGCTTATGGCAAGGCCAACAGAACAGGCATCAAGAGCAGTATCAAGGGCAAGGCAAATGTCGGGCGATTGGGTCATGGCCTGTCATTTCCCCAATTGCGGGCTTTTGTCAATCGATTAATCGATTGACAAAAGGATTGTGGTGGTCGGCCCATGGGATGGGCGCAAAATGAAAACAAAAAGCCGCATCCGGACCGATCCAGCTGCGGCTTTTGTTTATTTCTGTAGCACAAGAGCTCTTGCAGGCTTATTGAACCGCGCGCACTTCCTGAACGTCTGGCAGGAAGTGACGCAGCAGATTTTCGATACCGTGCTTAAGGGTCGCCGTCGAAGACGGGCAACCGGCACAGGCACCGCGCATCTGCAGGAACACAACACCATCGCGGAAGCCGTAGAAGGTAATGTCACCGCCATCCTGTGCAACAGCAGGGCGAACGCGAGTTTCCAGCAATTCCTTGATGGTTGCTACGGTTTCCGCATCCTCTTCGTCGAAATCTTCGCCAACCGGACCTTTTTCGCCGCTCTGTTTCAGGATCGACGCGCCCGACATGAAATGCTCCATGATCGCGCCCAGAATGGCCGGCTTGATATGCTGCCAGTCGGTGTCGCCTTTGGTGATGGAAACAAAGTCGAACCCGAAGAAAACCCCTTCGACGCCATCAATGGTGAAGAGTTTTTCCGCCAGAGGCGACTGTTCGGCTTCTGCTGCCGTGCGAAAATCCATCGTGCCATCTTCCAGCACAACCTTGCCCGGAAGGAATTTCAAAGTCGCGGGATTGGGGGTTGCTTCTGTCTGAATGAACATGTGTGATCCTTTTCAAGCCATCGCGCGCGAGGCTTTTCTCCAAGCCGCGATATGCGCATTGCTGTCTTTAGTATGTCAGATAACGCTTCTGCGACAAAGATCAAGATGAAAAGCGGGGACAATCAGAGTGAAAAAGCCAAACCGGAAAGGGTCAGCACAGCGCCTTGATGTCCTCATCGCCAAGATTGCCCGGCACAATGGTCACCGGAATGGGGAAGCTGTTGCCGGTCTGGCTGGATATGGACGAGACCAGCGGACCAGGGCCGTCGCTTGAACTGGCAGCCGAGGCCAGCACCAAAATGCCGATATCCTTGTCTTCATCAATCAGCTGAACAATCTGTTCGGCCACTTTGCCTTCTCTGATAACGCATTCAATCGGTACCGAAACGGTCTTTTCGACCCGTTCCTTGAAATGCTCCAGCCGATCCTGCGCGGCTTCATACGCCTCGGCTTCCATGATTTCCTTGACCCCCAGCCAATGCTGGAAATGAGTGGGTTCAATGGAAACCATCATAGTCAATCCACCACCGGTCGTTGACGCCCGATGGGCCGCATAGGTGACGGCGCGATCGCATTCCTCGGTATCGTCCACGACAACGAGAAATTTCCGAAAGTGACCTTCGTCATGAATTGTGCGTTTGATAATCATGGAAGAGAGCCTGCCATGCCGCGCTCCTTTGAGCAAGAGCCTCTAGGAGACCATCCAGACCTGCCTGACGGTTGCAACGTATCAACGAGGTCGGGCAAAGGTGGATTACACAAGTGAATGCAAAAAGCAAAACCCGGCAGACAGGCTGCCGGGTTTGTTGTGAATTATGCCTTCTGTCGATCGACAGTGGCGCAGGGCCAATGTGATTCGCCTTAGCTCTAGCGAATGAAGCCGACGATATCCTTGACCTGATCAAGGATGGGGGAGGCGATGGCGTCTGCCTTTTCGGCCCCTTTGCTGAGGACGGCGTCGATATGCCCCGGATCATCCATCAGGCGGCGCATCTCGTTGGTGATCGGAGAGAGCTTGGCGACGGACAGTTCGACCAAAGCAGGCTTGAACTTGGAAAATTCCGAGCCGCCATGTTCTTTCAGCACATCGTCCTTTGACAGACCCGAGAGCGCGGCATAGATGCCCACAAGATTGGAGGCTTCTGCCCGGCCTTCCAGCCCTGCAACTTCGCTGGGTAGGGCTTCGGGGTCGGTCTTGGCCTTGCGGATCTTCTGGGAGATGGTGTCCGCGTCATCGGTCATGTTGATGCGCGCCTTGTCCGACGCGTCGGACGATGACATTTTCTTCGAGCCATCACGCAAAGACATGACACGCGGCGCCGGGCCGCCAATCAGAGGCTCAGGCTGCGGGAAGAAGACCAGCTCGGGATCAGTGGTCACGTCACGGCCGACATTGTCCACGCCATAACCCAGCGACGCGATGCGCTCCGCATAGTCGATATTGAACTTCTGCGCCGTGTCGCGTGCCAGTTCCAGATGCTGCTTCTGGTCCTCGCCCACGGGAACATGGGTCGCCTTGTAGACCAGAATATCCGCACTCATCAGGTTGGGATAGGCAAACAGACCCGAGGACACATTCTCACGGTTCTTGCCCGCTTTGTCCTTGAACTGGGTCATCCGGTTGAGCCACCCCATCCGGGCCACACAATTGAAAACCCAGGCCAGTTGGGCATGGGCGGGAACCTGACTCTGGTTGAAAACAATATGCTTTTCAGGGTCGATGCCGGAAGCAAGGAAACCTGCGGTCACTTCACGGGTGCGGCGCATCAGCCCTTCGGGGTCTTGCCAGACCGTGATGGCATGCATGTCAACGACACAGAAAATGCAATTGTAAGAGGATTGCAGATCAACAAATTTGGTGATTGCACCCAGATAGTTGCCAAGATGCAGGTTACCCGATGGCTGGATGCCAGAGAATACGCGTGGCTCGAAATTCGCCATGACTTTGCCTCATGATGTTGCCCAAGCGGGTGGAAGCGCAAGGGGGGAGGGTTGAAATTAGAAGGGGGTTATCGGACAAGCCCGTCCCATATGCAAGTTGATTCGACAGGGTGCGGCGAGAAAGCAGTCTCGAACCGACCCAAACAGACCAGCATCTATCGGCGGCGCAACCGTGCCTTCAATTCAACAAGCGAAAAGGCCCCGGTGAGCAAGGTTGCGCCCAAAAACAGGGCAACCCCTGCCCCCACCAACAGGGAAAGACCGATGATCCGGCTGACCAGCAATTCCGCGCCAAGCAAAGGCGTCAGCCAATGAAGCAGCAACCAGATGCCAGCCCCCATCAGCAAGGCTGAGAAGAGAAACAGCACCAGGCGGCGCAACAGTAGTTGGTCCGCATGGAAATTGCCCCGCCGCCACAGCATATACCACAGCAACAGCGCATTGACCCAGCCCGACAGGCTGGTCGCCACAGCAATGCCCACATGCTGGAGGAATGGGAACAGCAACAGTGACCCACCGACATTGATCACCATGGCTATGGCAGCAAATTGCATTGGCGTCTTGGTGTCTTCGCGCGCAAAAAAGCCCGGAGACAAGACCTTGTTAAGCACAAAGGCAGGCAGCCCGAGCGCAAAGGCGGCGAGCGCCCATGCGGTCATTTGAGTATCCTGAGCGGTGAATTGCCCCCGCTCAAACAGCACTGCAATGATGGGCCCTGGCACCACGGCCAAAGCGACTGCGGCGGGCAGGGTCAGGAACATGGCAAATTCCATCGCTCTATTCTGTGCCTGATCGACAGAAGCCTGATCGCCGGCCCGCACCCGGCGCGTGAGGTCAGGCAGCAGAACCACCCCAATGGCAATGCCGACCACGCCGAGCGGCAGTTGGTAAATCCGGTCGGCATAATAAAGATAGGACACCGCCCCTGCCTGAAAGGACGCGATGATCGTCCCGATCATGATGTTGAGCTGCGTCACGCCACCAGCCACAATGCCCGGAATGCCAAGGCGGATCAGCTTGCGGGTATTGTCGGTATGGCGAGGGCGTTTCAGCGACAGGGGAAAGCCCGCCCGGCGCGTCGCCCAGATCAGGGTTGCCAGCTGCACAAAGCCTGCCACAAACACGCCCCAAGCCAGAAAATGCCCCGCCAGCGGGCTATTGTCCGCCCCGCTCAGCAAGACCAGCACCAGCGTCGAAATCAGCACCACATTGAGCAAGACCGGCGCAAAGGCAGCCACGGCAAATTTACCAAGGGAGTTGAGAATGCCCGAGAGAAAGGCAATCACGGACATGCAGAGCAAATAGGGAAAGGTGATCCGCGTCAGCACCACGGCCAGATCAAATTTGGATGGATCTTCCTGAAAGCCCGGTGCAAGCAGATGAATCATCAGCGGCATGGCCAATTCAGCCAAGGCACTGAAAATCAACAGCACAAACAACAATCCGGCGAGAATTTCCTCGGCCACCTTGCGCGCACCTTCTGCCCCATCAGCCTCCAGCGACCCGGCAAAGATCGGCACGAAGGCAGAATTGAACGCGCCTTCGGCAAAGAGCCGTCGGAACAGATTGGGCAGACGAAAAGCCACGAAAAAGGCGTCAGCCACCGGCCCCGATCCCAAGCTGGCCGCCACCAGGATATCGCGCACAAAGCCAAGCACGCGACTGGCGAGCGTCGCCACACCGACGGTGGCAAAATTCCTCAGCATGGACATGGGGAGCCCCTTCCTTCCACAGATTGCCTGAGGCGTGCTTCGCCTCTGACCACGACTGACTTATCGCTGTTGGCAGGCGGGATCAATCGACTTTCATGCAGCTAGTGGGCAAGGATGGCAATATTCAGGCTCTTTGACGGACAAAGAGCCTGAATTGACAGCTTAACGCGGCTGGACCGGATTTTTCGGATCGACCTCGCCGGTCAGTGCTTCGCGCATCTGGGTTTCGATCATCAACCGGCGGTCCGGATTGGTGATTTTCGCCCCTGTCAGGTCGGTGACATAGAAGGCGTCGACCACGCGCTCCCCAAAGGTGGTGATATGGGCCGACTGGATGTCCAGATTGAGGCCCGACAGGGTGCGGGTCAGGGCCGACAACAGACCCGGACGGTCCAGCCCCTCCACTTCAATCACTGTGGACTGGTTGGACAGATCATTGTTGACCGTCACCTTCTTGCGTGGTCGGAAGGTCTGGAAGCGATTCTTGTGGCTTTCCTTCTGGTTGACCAGCGGCGGCAGACGGGTTTCGCCTTTTAGAACCTGCACCAACAGATCCACAACCCGGTTGGCGCGGCGGCGCTCATCCCGATCTTCGTCAAACTCCCGTTCAAGCAGGATCGTATCCAGTGCCCGCCCATCGGTGGTGGTAAAGACCATCGCATCGACAATATTCGCCCCGGCAGCCGAGCAGGCGCCTGCGATCATCGACAACAAACGCGGATGGTCCGGTGCCAAAATGGTGATTTCGGTGATGCCCTCGAATTCATAGGCCTTGATGGCGGTGGCCACCTTGTCTCCATTCTGATCGGCCTTGAGGATCAGGGACGCATGCTCTATGGCGCTGTCCGTGTCTGTGCGCAGCCAATAGGCGGAATAATGCAGATTGAGATAGGCATCGATGGTCTCGGAATCCCAGTTTTCCAGTCGGTGGCGCAGTTTCTCCTTCGCCCGTGCTTCGCGTGCGTCGCGGCTTTGTTGAGAGTGGCCACCGGTCAGAATAGGCTCGGCTTCGGAATAGAGCGTGCGCAGCAGCTGACCTTTCCAGCCATTCCAGACACCCGGCCCAACCGCCTTGATGTCGGCGACCGTCAGGATCAGCAACATCCGCATTTGTTCCATGGTCTGCACCACACTGCAGAAATCGAGGATCGTCTTGCGGTCCGATAGATCACGCGACTGGGAGACCTGACTCATGGTCAAATGCTCCATCACCAGCCATGCCACCTGTTCGGTCTGCTCTTCATTCAGCCCCAGACGCGGGCAAAGCTCTTGCGCCACGCGTGCCCCTGCCGGAGAGTGGCTTTCCGGCCGCCCCTTGGCAATATCATGCAGGAACACCGCCACATAGAGCACCACCCGGTCATGGATATTGGGGGCCAATTCGCTGGCCAGCGGATGCTCGTCATTAAGGCGTTGTTTTTCGATTTCCGATAAAATGCCAACCGCGCGCAGCAAATGCTCATCCACCGTATAATGGTGATACATGTTGAACTGCATCATCGCCACGATGCGCCCGAATTCGGGGATGAAGCGCCCCAAAACCCCGGCTTCTGTCATCCGCCGAAGCACATTTTCCGGGTCACCACGGGACGTCAGGATCCGCAGGAATGTCTCATTGGCTTCCTTATTGTGGCGCAAATCATGATCGATCAGCCGCAAATTATGGCGGATCGCATGCATTGCATCAGGATGGAAGGAGAGATTCTCCCGATCCGCAAGCTCGAAGATGCGCAGCATATTGACCGGATTGTCCTTGAAGACCTCTTCCCCCACCACCGACAGGCGGCCATGATCGACGATGAAGCCATGGGCATCGCGAATCTTGCGGCGGCGAAAGGGTATAGCGGCAAAAAAGCGGTTGATTCCCGGCGCCTGCTTGCCGAAATCCTCTTCCAGCGCGGCGCAGAAGATGCGAGTGATTTCCCCCACTTCCTTGACCACCAGAAAATAGTGTTTCATGAAGCGCTCGACCGCACTCTGGCCCGGATGGCTCTTGTAGCCCATCCGCTCCGCCAACTCCCGCTGGACGTCGAACGACACTCGTTCCTCGGGCCGATTGGCAATGAAGTGCAAATGGCACCGCACGGTCCAGAGGTGATTGTTGACCTTGCGAAAGCGGCGATATTCATTGGCGGTGAAGACGCCAGCATCGATCAGATTGCGAGCCCGGCGCACCCTATAGGCATATTGGCCGATCCAGAACAGGGTATGAATGTCCCGAAGGCCGCCTTTGCCTTCTTTGATATTGGGCTCGACCATATAGCGCGAATCACCCTGCTGATCATGGCGGGCATCCCGTTCGGCCAGCTTGGCGGAAATGAATTCTGCGCTGGTGCCCCGCATCACCGATTTGTCAAATTTCTCGATCAGTTCATCAAACAGCGCCTTTTCTCCGTCCAGATAGCGCGCTTCGAGCATCGCTGTCCGAATGGTGATGTCCGATTTTGCCAGTCGGATACATTCGTCCAGTGTGCGCGTCGCATGGCCGACCTTCTGGCCCAGATCCCACAGCATATAGAGAATATATTCGACAACGCTCTCCCCCCAAGGGGTCTGTTTGTAGGGCAGCAGAAACAGCAAATCGATGTCGGAATGGGGCGCCAGCGTCGAGCGACCATAGCCCCCGACCGCAGCAATCGCCAGCCGCTCGGAGGAAGATGGATTATCAACGGGAAACACTTTTTCAATCGCAAAGCGATGAATCAGCCGGATAATTTCGTCTTCCAGATAGGACAGGCGGATGGCGCAATAGATCCCCATCCCATCCTCGCTCAGAAGCTGTTCGGCTCGTTGCCGGCCGGTCTGAAGGAGGTCTTTGAGCAAGAGCAGGATTTGCCCTCGCACAGTGAAGTCCGTTGCATCCCCCCCGCCATCGGCGACGATCTGCTCCATTTGCGAGCGCGCGGCGTCAACATCGATCAAACCGTCATTCTGTGGGGAGAGTGTCATAATCTTGGCCTTCTCTTCATTGGCTGTCTTCTGCGACCATGCGCATATCAGGGCTTGGAGCGAGGCTGGTTCTGCCCTTTTCTCATTGAGCTGTGCAGTCAAGCAAGTCTTGCGCCAATGTGCGCTGCCTGTTCAATATCGTCAAGGACCCTTACCCAAGGGGCCTTGATGTCGAAAAGAGATCTCCTCAGATGAGGGCTTTCAGCCGATAGAGCGCCTCATGGGCTTCACGCGGGCTGAGGTCATCGGGGTCTATGTCTCCCAGCAACTCCCGCAAGGCGTCGGTTTGCATTTCGACTGTTTTTTGAGCAGGTGCCGCAAAAAGAGGCAAATCTTCGATGGTCATGGCGGGTGACTGCCGGTCGCCTTCTTCCAGATGCTCCAGCACGTCCCGGGCCCGGTGGATCACCGCATCCGGCAGGCCAGCCAGCTTTGCCACCTGAATGCCATACGAGCGGTCCGCAGCTCCGGGCACGATTTCATGCAGAAAGACCACATCCCCCTGCCATTCCTTCACCCGCACGGTGGCATTCATCAGCCGGTCGAGCTTTTCATGCAGAATTGTCAATTCATGATAATGGGTGGCAAATAAGGCCCGCGATCGATTGACTTCATGCAGGCTCTCAATCGTCGCCCAGGCAATCGACAGGCCGTCAAAGGTTGCCGTGCCACGGCCAATTTCATCGAGAATGACCAAGGACCGTTCCCCTGCCTGATTGAGGATCGCGGCAGTTTCGACCATTTCCACCATGAAGGTCGAGCGCCCGCGCGCCAGATCATCGGCCGCACCAACGCGCGAAAAGAGGCGGTCAACCAGCCCGATATGGGCTTCGTCTGCGGGCACAAAAGCCCCCATCTGGGCAAGGATGGCAATCAGTGCATTTTGTCTCAGAAAGGTCGATTTACCGGCCATGTTCGGGCCGGTCATCAGCCAGATTCGGCCATTCTGCTGGCTATCGTCAGGGCCGAGATCGCAATCATTGGCAACAAACTGCTCGCCCCCATCCTTCGCCAGAGCCAACTCGACCACTGGATGGCGGCCGCGTCCCACCCGGAAGGCAAGACTGTTGTCCATTTTCGGGCGACTGTAATTCTGCTCGTCTGCAAGGGTTGCCAGGGCGGCAGACACATCAAGCACCGCCAGCGCATGGGCGGCCTCTAGAATGAGCGGCGCGGCGGCCAAAACAGCGTCGCGCAGGCGCTCAAAGATGGAAAGCTCAATGGCAATGACCTTTGCGCCTGCCGATGCGATCCGCGCCTCCAGATCGGCCAGCTCGGTGGTGGTGAAACGCACCACATTGGCCAGCGTCTGACGATGAATGTAGGTCTCATTCAGCGGCTCGGACATCAGCTTGTCCGCATGATTGGCAGTCACTTCAATAAAATAGCCAAGCACATTGTTATGTTTCACCTTCAAGGCCTTGACCCCGGTCTGCTCGGCATATTGGGCCTGCAGGGAGGCAATCACCCGGCGGCTTTGGTCCCGCAATGAGCGCAATTCATCAAGGCTTGCATCATAGCCTTCGCGGACGAAACCACCATCGCGTTTTTGCAAAGGCAACTCGTCGACAAGGGCCGCAGACAAGAGCTGGCCCAATTTGTCCGGCATCGCCGCCAGCGCGTCCCGCGCCTTGGCCAGCTCTGCGGGTAGGGCGTCAGGCCCGACATGGCTGTCAATCTCCGAGAGAATGGCAAAAATTGCACTAAAGCCGCTACGAATGGTGCCCAGATCCCGTGGCCCCCCACGATCAAGCGACAGGCGGGATAGCGACCGCGGCATATCGGGCGTTGCCTTCAGCGCATTGCGCAAATCATCTCTCAGGCCCGTCTGATCCAGACACCATGCAACAGAGTCCTGTCGTGCCAAAATATCGTCCAATTGCGCCAGTGGTGCCGCCAGACGCGCCGCCAGAAGGCGCGATCCACCGCCCGTTACCGTCCGGTCGATCACGGACAAAAGGCTGCCTTTCTTATCGCCCGACAGGGTGCGCACCAGCTCCAGATTGGCGCGCGTGGCCGCATCAATCGACATGGTGCGTGTCGAGACTTCCCGCTCGGGTGGCGAAAGCGGCGGACGGGCCCCAAGCTGGGTCTTTTCCACATAGGCCAAAACAGCGCTCGCCGCCATCAGTTCGACCCGGTCGAAATGGCCATGGCCGTCCAGTGTCGAAAGGCCGAAATAATCAAGCAAGCGGCGCTCGGCACTCGCCCCGTCAAAGAATGCCCGTGGCACCGGTGAGAAGCTCGCCCGCAGCATGTCCTGCAAGGGCCGAATATCCTCTTCCCCCAGCATATGATCGGCGACAATCACCTCACGCGGGTCAAGCCGCGCCAACTCGGCGCCCAGTCGCAAATGGTCGAGCGCCAACACGCCATAATCGCCGGTCGACAAGTCCAGCCACGAAAGCCCATAGAGATGGCCCTCATCGCCCTTCTTCACGCGGGCAATGGCCGCCAGATAGTTCGAACTCGACGCATCGAGCAAACTGTCCTCTGTCAGAGTGCCCGGCGTCACCAGCCGCACAACATCCCGGCGCACCACCGATTTCGACCCGCGCTTCTTGGCTTCCGCCGGATCCTCGGTCTGCTCGCACACGGCCACCTTGTAACCAACGGCAATCAGCCGTTCCAGATAGCCTTCGGCCGCATGAATGGGCACACCGCACATGGGGATGTCTTCGCCCAGATGCTTGCCGCGCTTGGTCAGCGTGATTCCAAGCGCCTTGGAGGCCTCGATCGCATCATCAAAGAACAATTCATAGAAATCACCCATGCGATAGAAGAGCAGGCTTTCCGGATTGGCTGCTTTGATTTCGAGAAATTGCTCCATCATCGGCGTGGGCTTCTGGCCCGACTTGACCAATTCTGCACTGGCTGCTTTGCTATGCGTCTCTTCGGACATCTACTTACTGGACTTCCTGTTTGATGCTTTCAATAATGAGGTTTGTCAGGGCGACTCTTTTCCATACGGATTGCGGCAACTTAACAATCCTCACGAACCGAGACCACAGACTGGACCAAATTGCCAGATTGTTAGTTGGCCATGACGCGTTAATGTGCATAACTGCCAGTGATACTATTTTCGAGATTCTGCAAATAGACCTTCGAAAATGGGGTGACCAGCGCCCGCTCGCACAACGGGTGCGCCAAGACCGCAGGAGTACACCGTGGGTGATGACAATGTAAAAGCAGGCGTTTCCGTAACAGACGAAGAAGCGCTGATTTTTCACCAGAAAGGCCGTCCCGGCAAAATCGAAATCGTGGCATCCAAGCCCATGGCGACCCAGCGCGATCTTTCGCTGGCCTATTCGCCCGGTGTGGCAGCCCCCGTTCGTGCCATTGCCGAAGATCCCTCAACCGCCTTTGACTATACCGCACGCGGCAATATTGTTGCGGTGATTTCAAACGGGTCCGCCATTCTCGGTCTTGGCAATCTGGGGGCACTTGCCTCCAAGCCGGTGATGGAAGGCAAGGCCGTTTTGTTCAAGCGGTTTGCAGACATTGATTCCATCGATTTGGAAGTGGATGCTCAGGACGCCGATGTTTTCATCGAAGCCGTCCGCCATCTTGGACCGTCTTTCGGGGGCATCAACCTTGAGGATATCAAGGCACCGGAATGCTTCATCATCGAACAGAAACTCAAAGAAGTCATGGATATCCCGGTCTTCCATGACGACCAGCATGGCACGGCCATCATCGCGGCTGCAGGTCTGTTCAATGCGCTCCACCTGACCAACCGCAACATCAAGGACATCAAACTGGTCTGCAACGGCGCAGGGGCTGCAGGCATCGCCTGCATCGAATTGGTCAAGGCAATGGGCGTGCCCAATGACAATGTCATTCTGTGCGATACCAAGGGACCGATCTATCAGGGCCGCAAGGAAGGCATGAACCAGTGGAAGTCGGCGCATGCGGTCAAGACGGATGCCCGCTCTCTGGAAGAGGCCCTGAAAGGGGCTGACGTTTTCTTTGGCGTGTCCGTCAAGGGGGCCTTGACGCCTGAGATGGTTGCCGGCATGGGACCAAATCCGATCATCTTTGCCATGGCCAACCCGGATCCGGAAATCACACCTGAAGAGGTGCAGGCTGTGCGCGATGATGCCATTGTCGCCACGGGTCGGTCGGACTATCCCAACCAGGTCAACAATGTGCTCGGCTTCCCTTACATTTTCCGTGGCGCGCTGGATGTGCGTGCGACCGAAATCAACGATGCAATGAAGATTGCCGCCGCCCGCGCGCTGGCCGATCTTGCCCGCGAAGATGTGCCGGACGAAGTCGCCAACGCCTATCAGGGCAACAGGCCGAAATTTGGCCCCGATTACATCATCCCCGTGCCGTTTGATCCGCGCCTGATCTCCTCCATCCCGCCAGCGGTGGCCCGTGCCGCCATGGAAAGTGGCGTGGCACGAAAGCCGATGGTTGATCTGCAATCCTACGTTCAACAGCTGAGCGCCCGTCGCGATCCGCTCGCCTCCACCCTCCAGCGCGTCTATAGCCGCGTGCGCCGCAATCCGCGCCGGGTGGTCTTCACCGAAGGTGAGGAGGAACAGGTCATCCGTGCAGCAGTGTCGTTCGTCAATGAAGAACTCGGCACAGCGGTTCTGGTCGGGCGCGACGACAAGATCCGCAAGCGCGCCGAGGCTGCTGGCATCGAAATCGATCGACCGGGTATCGAGCTGATCAATGCGCGCCTGTCGACGCGCATCGAGGATTATGCCAACAATCTCTATCGCCGCCTGCAGCGCAAAGGGTATCTTTATCGTGACTGCCTGCGCATGGTGAACAGTGATCGCAACATCTTTGCCGCTTCGATTGTCGCCATGGGCGATGCCGATGCCATGGTCTCCGGTGTCACAAGGAACTATTCCATCGTGCTCGAAGATGTCCAGAAGGTCATCGATCCGCGTCCCGGCCATCGGGTCGTCGGTGTTACCATTGCGCTCTGCAAGGACCGCACGGTGCTGGTGACCGATACGGCCGTTCACGACATGCCGTCTGCCGAAGAGCTGGCCGACATTGCCGAGGAAGCCTCAGGTGTTGCCCGCAAGCTGGGCATCGAGCCACGCGTCGCCATGCTGGCCTACTCCACCTTCGGTCACCCCGAGGGTGAGCGGTCGGACAATCTGCGTGATGCGGTCCGCATTCTCGATCGCCGCCGCGTTGACTTCGAATATGACGGAGAGATGGCCGCCGATGTTGCCCTTAATGGTGACTTGATGGCAGCCTATCCGTTCTGCCGCCTGTCCGAACCGGCCAACGTGCTGGTCATGCCTGCCTTCCATGCAGCCTCCATCTCCACCAAGATGCTGCAGGAACTGGGCGGGGCGACCATTCTTGGCCCGCTGCTGGTCGGCCTTGACAAGCCGGTGCAGATCCTGCCGCTTGGCGCAACCGACGTCGAGATCGTCAATATGGCCGCTTTGGCCGCCTATAATCTCGGCGCCTGATGACCCGCCAACAGGCAAGTCAACTGGCAAGCAAACCGAAACAAAAAAGGCCGCTCATCCGAGCGGCCTTTTGCTTGTTGTGCTTCGGTCAAATGCACGATCTCAATTGTGCAGCGCAACCGCATCCTGCACATGGGATGTGCTGTAATGCTGAACATATTTCGGATCGATATTGTCGACCGGCATGATGATGAAGACATCGGTGGTGCCAAACTGAAGATCCACCATGGCGCTTTCGCCGAAATAGCAGCCAATCCGCATATAGGCCTTGAGCAAGGGGGGCAGCTGCCGCAAGGCTTGCTTGTCATTGATGCTATCCGGATCGCTCTGGGCCAATGGCACCCTTATGTGGGGCCAGGCTTCCACTTTCCAGTCTTCCGGCGGCTTGCCGATCTTGGAGAGAAAGGTCAGCGGCTCAGCCAATTCTTTCGGATCCGTTCCGGACAGAGAAGCGCAGCCGATCATCACGTCGATTTTGTGAATCTGGACATAGGCCCAAATGCCTTGCCAGAGCAGCTCAATGGTGCGTTTGGTGCGATAATCTTTCAGCACGCAGGAGCGCCCTAGCTCCAGAAAGCGGCGATCGGGGTGGGCATCGAGAATGGGCTGGATGTTGAATTCGTTGGCCGAGTAAAAGCCGCCATACAGATTGGCCATTTCCTGACGTAGCAAACGATAGGTGCCAACGATGCGCGGTGCCTTGCGGCTGAATTTCTTTTTGGGCGGTTCGTGGTCGAGCACCAGAAGATGGTCGCAAATGGCGTCAAACGCATCCGCATCCCGGCGGGTGAATTTGGTATGGCTATCCGGTTTGGCCGCCATTTCCTTGTAGAAGACCTTGTAACGCAGGCGCTGGGCCTTGCGGATTTCCTGTTCGGTCTGCGCAAGGCGGATTTCGAGCGAGCCAACCCGCCCCAGCGTGATCGGCATTGAGCTGATAGGACGCCCATCGCGCAGACGATTGCGTCTTAGGGCCTCAAGGAGCTTTTTGGGCAAATCAGGCTTCTTGAACGAGGACTTGCCAGCCAGATCACCACCAGGCAAAGCTGTGGGCTCTTTGTCCAACATCGCCATTGGGTTGTTTCCCCTTCATTCCGTCACATCATTTTTGATTCGCGTTGACGGCGCATCGCTTCCAAATTTGTGCCTTGTTTTTGGGTTGTCCGCAACCATTAGCGTCAATTTGGCCACTCCTGCCCGCCAACCAGACCCATAATCCGGTTTTTGCCGTATTTTGCGGAGCGATAGCATTTCTAAAGCACAGATTTGTGACGGTTCTAATCAGCTCAGGCTTTTGCTGACAATCTCAACGAGAGTGTCAGGTTCAACGGGCTTGACGATAAAACCGCTAAAGCCATGATCGAGACATTGCTGGCGGGTTTCTTCGAGGGCGTCGGCGGTGAAAGCGAGCTTGGGCACCGAGCGATTGAGGTCTGTATCTTGACGCTCCAGAGCATCAAACAGGGCGATCCCGTCCATATCAGGCATATGCAAATCCAGCAAAGCCAGATCAAAGGCCATGCCCGAGGCATAAAGGCAAAGTGCCTCTTCCCCCGACTTGGCCATGGCAACCGTCATGCCAGCCTTTTGCAGCGCTGTCCGGGCCAGAAGCGCGTTGATCTCATTGTCTTCCACAAGCAGGATATGTGCAGCGTCTGCCGGGGTTGATTGGGCCACTGTCGCCTTTTGGCTGTTGTCTGTATCGCTCTGCCCAAACTGGTTTGACTGATTTGGCTGGTTTGGCTGGTTTGGCTGGTTTGGCTGTGGCATCAGGTGGTCCGGATGGGCATGCAAAGCGGGATGGCCGAGCAGGGCCTGATGCAGCGAGCTTTGCCGCACCGGCTTGACCAGATAGGCCGTGATACCGCTGTCGCGCATTTGCGGAATGACCCGCCGCTCCCCCGGCTCCAAGAGGATGATCCGGCTTTGTGGCACCGGCCGGGTCAGGCTGCCGCCGCGCAATGGGTCGAAACCTGCAAGAATGTCGGCAACCTTGTCCGGCTCGGCTCCGTTGATCAACAAGTGATCCGGGACCGTGTCGGCACCCGCCCGCTGCCAGTCTTCAAGGCTGAATGGCCGAAAATTGACGCCCCAATCCTGACAATAGGCATAAAGCGCACGACTGTCGGCCTGCGTTAGATCGATGCCGACCAATTGATCGCCGATGAGTGCATCTCCCACAGAATCGGGCCGCATTTCGGTGTGGTCGGGTTCTGGGGAGCACGCCTCTTGCGCTTCCTCCGCCAGCCAGTCGCCTTTCAGGTGCAAGGTGAAGGTCGAACCCTTGCCAACCTTGCTCACCACCTCGATGTCACCCTCCATCAACCGCGCCAGACGACGGGAAATGGCCAAACCCAGTCCCGCGCCGTCATGGGGCCGGGTGGTGGACTGATCTGCCTGCTCGAATTCCTCAAACAGCCGCGCAATCATCGCGTCGCTTACGCCGGGGCCGGTGTCGCGCACCGAGAGCAGCAGGGTCGCCTGCTCTCCTTCTTGCAACGAGCCTTCGCAGTCAAGTGACAGATTGATCGCACCTTCGTCGGTGAATTTGATCGCATTGCCCAGCAGATTGATCAGAATTTGACGCACCCGCACCGGATCGATCAGCATCTTGTCCGGCACCGCTTGACCCACCCATGACGCAACCGACAGGCCCTTGTCCTGCGCGTCCGGGGCCAGCAATTCCAGCACATCCTCCATCAAGCGGGTCGGAGAGATCCATTCTGGCCGCAAGGTGAGCTTGCCCGCCTCGATACGTGAGAGATCCAGCACATCATTGACCAGCGCCAGAAGGGCCGTCCCCGATTGCCTGAGCGCCTGATTGTAACTGCTTTGTTCGGCGGAAAGGGGTGTTGTTTCCAACAGATTGGCCATCCCGATAATGCCATTCAGCGGCGTGCGCATCTCATGGCTGATGGTCGCCAGAAATCGCGATTTGGCTTCGCTCGCCGCTTCCATGCGTTTATAGGCCGTGATGTCCCGGGCAATCAGCAAGTGCAGACCTTCGCCACCTTTTTCGTGCGCGCGCTGGTTGGTGCGCATCAGGGTTTCGGTCCACCTGAACCATGTATCGCCCTGTTTGGTTTCCAGTCGCCGCTCCCACAAAGGCTCCCCTTCATGGCGCATAGACATCTCGTTCACCTCAATCTCATCGCTTGTATCTTCGGCAAGGAAAGGCGATTGGTTGAGGTCTGCCTCAAAATAGCGGCCAAAGGCATCATTGGCATATTGGATACGGCCCACATCATCCAGATGCAGCAGGATATCGTCCTGACGGTCGAGCAAGGTCCGATATTTCTGCTCTGCCTCGCGCAATTCCCAATTCAGATCCTGCAAATGCTCGCATTGCAGGTCGATTTCCTTCAATTGCTGCTGCAGATGGGCTTCTTTCTCGGGCTGCCGCGTCGGATTGCCCACCGCCTCCACCAGATGCGCCATATAGATCATCCCCGCAAGGCCCCAGAGGCTTGCCCCGACCCAGATCCATAGATCGGGCAAGGTCAGCGCAAAAGCGCCAATGCCGAGCGCCAGAAAGCCGCAAGCCAGCAACACCGGACGAATGCGTCTGGGTGGCTTGGGCGGATTGGGACGGGCAGGGGAAGGCTGGGCGCGCATGAGAATGTCCAGATGGTGATTTTTTGTCTTTTTAGCACAAGGCGATGACCAAAGTCTTTCCGGATATGGAATGGCAAAAAGGTCAACTGGAACAAGTGATCCTGAAAATTCCGGTGACCTCATTCTTCCATTGCAATTTTTGACAGGCCGCCTACGTTAGTCATCCGCTCAAATTCAAACACCCAAAGGACAGGGCTGTCACGAAGCCAACGGAGGAAGCCATGAGCACGATGTCCCGCATTGAAATCGAATCCACCGGCGGACCGGAACAGATGAAGCTTGTAGAACGGGACATTCCTGAACTCGCTCCGGGTCAGATTTTGGTCCGTCATGATGCTATCGGTGTCAATTTCATCGATGTCTATTTCCGCTCCGGTCTGTATCCCGTCCCAAAAATGCCGTCCGGTCTGGGGCGTGAAGCTGCGGGCATTGTTCGCTCGGTCGGTGAAGGCGTCACCCATATCAAGGCCGGTGACCGGGTGGTCTATTGTTCCGGCGCAATGGGAACCTATGCCACCCATCATGTGATCGATGCCAATGTGGCTGTGCTTCTGCCAACATCGATCTCATCAAAGGACGCCGCCGCTTCCCTGCTCAAGGGCCTGACAGTGCAATATCTCATTCGCCAGATCTATCCGGTCAAGGCGGGAGAAACCGTTCTGTTCCACGCCGCAGCCGGTGGTGTTGGCACATTGGCCGTGCAATGGCTCAAAGCGCTGGGAGCCACCGTCATCGGCACGGTTGGCTCAGAAGAAAAAGCCCAGTTGGCCAAAAGCCTTGGATGCGACTGCGTGATCAATTACCGCACCGAATCGGTTCCGGAACGGGTTCTGGACTTTACCGGCGGTGAAAAACTGCCAGTGGTCTTTGATGGCGTCGGCAAGGACACCTTCATGGACGGGCTTGATTGCCTGCGCCCACGCGGCCTGCTGATTTCCTACGGCAACGCATCCGGTCCTGTGGAAGGGGTCAATCTCGGCATTCTCGGAGCCAAAGGCTCGCTGATGGTGACCCGTCCGACGCTCTATGATTTCATTTCCACGCCGGAAGAGCTGGCCGCAGCCAGCCAGGACTTTTTTGCAGCCTTGGCCACAGGTGGTGTCAAAATCACTCCGCCAACCGAATATGCGCTGGCCGATGCCGCCAAGGCGCATGAAGATCTTGAAGCGCGCAGAACCACCGGCTCCCTGATCCTGATTCCATAATCAAAATAATGATTATATCGATATCGTAACGATCATTGGTTTTTAAAGATTTTTCCGCTGATATAAGGCCTCTCGGATAACCGGGAGGCCTTTTGCATTGTGTGCCATCACGCGGGTGATTTGCCGAAGGATCAAGCACCATTCCGATGCAGGATCGGGCTTGGCTCAGTCTTCGTCCCGGGTGCGACCCTTGAAACGATCACTGTCCTTGATGGCCGATTTCACCATCTTGCCAAAGGCTCTGGTGCGCTTGCGGTTCTCGGCAATACTCTCGCTGTTGCGGTTGTCCTCGGCCTGCAACTTGCGCCAGCGATCGAGCCGTTCCGGCTCCAGCTCGCCCGCCTTGATGGCCGCTTGCACCGCACATTTCGGCTCGGT
This sequence comes from uncultured Cohaesibacter sp., assembly GCF_963677725.1. Classification (NCBI taxonomy): domain Bacteria; kingdom Pseudomonadati; phylum Pseudomonadota; class Alphaproteobacteria; order Hyphomicrobiales; family Cohaesibacteraceae; genus Cohaesibacter; species uncultured Cohaesibacter sp. Next base: position 2,517,024 of record NZ_OY782507.1, on the reverse strand, counting down.
TTCATGCTGGCAGTCATTGAATTTGCACTGGCTTGCCAGTTCGACAATATCGTCGAATACCTGTTCAATGCCGGTGCTCTTTTCATGCAGCCGCAGGGCGCGAATGCCCGGTGTATCCACCAGCCATGCACCATTGAGCGCCGGATGCAGCGAACGGAAGGTGGTGGTATGGCGCCCCTTGGCATCATCCTCGCGAATGGCTTGGGTGGCATCTTCCCTGCCGGTCAGACCGTTCAGCAAGGTGGTCTTGCCCACGCCCGACGAGCCAACCATGGCAATGGTCTTGCCCTTCCGACACCATGGAGACAAAAGTTCAATCGCATGGGCGTCCTTGGCATTGAGCCCCAGAACATCCACGTCTTTCATCAAGCCACGGGCCTGATCAAGAAAGCTGTCCACATCGTCGCACAGATCCACCTTGGTGATCAGGATCACCGGATCCACTTCGGCGTCCTTGGCCAGTGCCAAAAACCGCTCAAGACGCGCCAGATTGAAGTCATCATTGCAGGACGTCACGATGAACAGCACGTCGACATTGGTTGCCATGATCTGCTCGGATACATCAGAGCCTGCCGCACGCCGAATGAGCGCACTGTAGGGATCGAGCCGGCGGTTGATCTGGTCAGTATGATCCGCCAGCACCCAGTCCCCGACGCCAAAGGCCGAAGTCGGCACCTTGTGCGGCGTGCGCAGGGTGCGGGTGTCCACTTCCCCCATGCCCACCACGACGGAGCGCTGGATTTCACTGATGCGATAGGGTGTGAGCGTCTCCATCTCATCCAGATCGAGTTGACGCGTGAAATGGTTACTAAAGCCCAGATCGGACAAGCGTCGTCCCGTGCTGGGGGCAGGAGCTTTGCCCAGAAAGTCTTCAAAAGACATCATTGTCTTGCCTATAGGTAAAAGATCATCGTCGGCTCAAGCCTTTCGGCGAGGCCGGTGGGTCCAGGCAAGATCAAAACTGTCATCAGACAGCTATTGCCCGGAGGTTCGTCATGACAATCATAAACATCCTCCTTCAGGGTCTGGTTGGAGTGCCGATCTGTTGGACCGGATGGTTTTGCCGAAATTGTGGCATTGATAACCATCAGTACGGTTCATCTTAGGCAGCTTGCGCGCCATTTGACAAGATTGTTCCGCTCAGGGACCAAGCGCTTATACACGCATTCTGCGTAGGAAATAGCTAGTCAGAAGCGCTGGCCTTATTGCTCTGGCTGCCAATCGGGAGGAGCCATTTCAAAACCCTCAAACACAAATCCCGGCGCAACCGTACAGCTGACCAGCGTCCAGTCGCCGGTACTTTCAGCCGATTGCCAATGGTGGCGCGGCACGATGATTTGGGGTCGTTCACCGGCCAGAATATCCGGCCCCAAAATGTAAGTCTCGGACTCTTTGCCATCCGCCGATTGGCTGAGCAACAAGGCCGCACCTGCATGCCAGAACCAAAGTTCGGTGGCATCCACCCGGTGCCAGTGGGACCGATCGCCCGCTTCCAGCAAATAATAGATGGCGGTTGAATGACCGCGCCCGTCCGGCCCTTCCGCATCGCGGAAGGTTTCACAAAAATAGCCGCCCTCGGGATGCGGCTGCATCTCAAGGGCGGCTATGATGGTCTTGGCATCAGTCACGCGACAATCCCGTCAGATATCGAGGTTGGCAACATTCAGCGCATTGTCCTGAATGAAGTTGCGGCGCGGTTCCACATCGTCCCCCATCAGCTTGGCGAAGATGTCATCGGCTTCGTCGGCTTCCTGCACGCGGACCTGCAACAAGGTGCGGGCTTCCGGGTCGAGCGTCGTTTCCCACAGCTGCTCGGCATTCATCTCGCCAAGGCCCTTATAGCGCTGCATGGAAATGCCCTTGCGCCCGAGGGTATAGACTTCGCTGAGCAGCGACATCGGGCCATAGATCACATATTCCTTGTCGCGGCGACGCATGACGGTGCCATAATCGAAACTCTCTTTGAGCTCACTGCCCAGCCGGTTGAGTTTGAGTGCATCGGCGGACTGCAGCAAAGCGGGATCGAGGAAGGCCACTTCCTTGACGCCACGCACTTCGCGCTCGAAGCGATAGCCGCCATCTTCTTCAACATGACCGCTCCAGCCCCTCTCGGTCTCCTCTGCTACCCGGTCAAGACGACGCGAGACCCGTGCCAGCGCTTCCTGGGTGGCTTCAGGGCTTTCCGAAGTGGAGCTGTCAAACAGGCCACTGATCGCCGCCTGCTCGACGACAGAGCGACTATAGCGAGAGTGCAGGCCATCCAGAACGGCACCGAAATGACGGGCTTCATCCAGCAAAGACCGCAGGTCCTTTCCGGCGCGTTCCACGCCCGACCCAGTGGTCACTACCGCTTCATCAATGCCTGCATCGATCAGATAGTTCTCAAAGGCCAGTTCATCTTTGAGATATTGCTCGGACTGGCCACGCTTGACCTTGTAAAGCGGTGGCTGGGCAATATAGAGATAGCCAGCTTCCACCAGTTCGGGCATTTGCCGGAAGAAGAAAGTCAACAAAAGGGTTCGAATGTGCGCGCCGTCGACGTCAGCATCGGTCATGATGATGATCTTGTGATAGCGCAATTTTTGCAGATTGAACTCTTCCGTCCCAATGCCGGTGCCAAGAGCGGTGATCAGCGTGCCGATCTCCTGACTGGACAGCATCTTGTCAAAACGGGCGCGTTCCACATTGAGAATCTTACCACGCAGCGGAAGGATCGCCTGATTGGCGCGGGATCGGCCCTGTTTGGCCGAACCACCTGCGGAATCACCCTCCACCAGGAACAATTCAGACTTGGCAGGATCGCGTTCCTGACAGTCGGCCAGCTTGCCTGGCAGAGAGGCAATATCGAGTGCGCCCTTGCGGCGGGTCAGCTCGCGAGCCTTGCGCGCCGCTTCACGGGCGGCAGCGGCTTCCACCACTTTGGAAACGATCATCTTGCCTTCTGCGGGATTCTCTTCCAACCACTCGCTCAAGGCCGCATTGACCAGATTTTCAACGACCGGCCGCACCTCCGAGGAGACCAGCTTGTCCTTGGTCTGGGAGGAGAATTTCGGGTCGGGCACCTTGACCGACAGCACGCAGGTCAGGCCTTCACGGCAATCGTCGCCGCTGGGATTGACCTTCTCGCGTTTCAACAGCCCGGAGCTTTCCGCATAAGAGGTGATCTGACGCGTAAGAGCTGCGCGGAAACCGGCCAAATGGGTGCCGCCATCGCGCTGTGGGATGTTGTTGGTAAAGCAGAGCACATGCTCATGATAGCTGTCATTCCACCACAGCGCGGCTTCCACCGTGATGCCGTCTTTCTCTGCAGTGACCGCCAGAGGCTTTTCGATCAGGGGCTTCTTGGTGCGGTCGAGGTAACGAACAAACGCCTCAAGACCGCCCTCATAGAGCATTTCCACAGCGACCGGATCCGGTCCGCGATTGTCCGACAGCAGGATGCGAACACCGGAATTAAGGAAAGCCAACTCGCGCAGGCGATGCTCCAGCGTCGCAAACTTGAATTCGATATGGGTGAAGGTCTGGTCGCTTGGATAGAAGGTCACTTCGGTGCCCTTCTTGCCGTTGGCAGGGCCATTGATTTTCAGCGGTGCGACTGCGTCCCCGTGGGAAAATTCAATTTCATGCTCCTTGTCATCGCGCCAGATGCGCAAAACCAGCTTGGTTGACAGCGCATTCACCACAGAGACGCCAACGCCATGCAGACCACCGGAGACCTTGTAACTATTCTGGTCGAATTTGCCACCCGCATGGAGCTGGGTCATGATGACTTCAGCCGCTGAGATGCCTTCTTCCTGATGCACGTCGGTCGGGATGCCACGGCCATTGTCGGTGACGGTCACAGAGCCATCGACATTCAGCGCGACGGTGACCAGATCGGCATGCCCTGCAAGGGCCTCGTCGATGGCATTGTCGACCACCTCATAGACCATGTGATGCAGGCCCGAGCCATCATCGGTGTCACCGATATACATGCCCGGACGCTTGCGAACCGCATCCAGACCCTTGAGCACTTTGATGGAGTCTGCGCCATAGTCTGCGCTGTTATTCTCAACTTGGTTATCGCTCATGCGAATCAGTCATCCTTAGGCTGGGAGGAACCCTTCACTTATACGTGGTTTCGCTCCGCTTTCAACTCTACGAGCCTCTCAAAGTCCCTGCAAAGTCCACTTGTTCGGGGCCATTGTGGAGAGTTTTGCAGCTGAAGGCCAAAGCCCCGAAAAAAGCCCGTGAATCGAGCAGAATTTAGCGGTTTTTCGAGGCATCCTGACGGCTGCGAACATAGGCCAGAATCTGGGCTGCTTCCACTTGGCTGATGCCATCAAGCGGGTCCATTGGGCCATAGGACCAGTGCTTCTGCGGCGCGCCATAATAGATCGCCTGAAGGAAGGCCTGATTCGACAGTTTGGACCGCTCATAAAGGGCATGGACAAGTGGTGGTCCAAAGCTGGTGCCGCGTCCATTCACCCCGTGGCAATTCAGGCATTGGGCATTATAGAGCCTGTGTCCGGCGCGACGAATATTCTCTCCATTAAGGCCAGGCTTCAAAACCGGGTCGTCATCACCGCGCGGATTGATAAAGGGCCCCCCGCCGATCCAGAGCAAAATCAGAGCCGAGACTGACAGCGCCATGATGATGAGACTGTTGGGCGAGTTGTAAAACCGCCATTTCCGTCTTTTTTTGACCATCCCTCTTCCCTTGATCTATCAGGACAGGCCTGCATTTCTGGACTGCATGTCTGACCTAGACAGCAACACCTGCCTTGCGACGCGCAAAATCGAGCACCAGTCCGAACGGGCGACTAACAAGCACCATCAAAATCAAGGCCGAGCTGACCGCAGTGACAATTTCACTCCACCGTGCCCCAGCAAAGAGCAATGTAGCAACATAAACAGGGACTTGAAAGCTCAAGAATGCAACGATGTCGACCATTGTCTTCACGCTGGTGGAGCCGTTGGGGACCCGCATCATCCACCAATCGCGATAAACGCCGTAAGGCCGTCCTGTCAGGATCATGACCGGCATCATAATCAGACGGGTCAGCAGGACCGTCTCAAGCGCCATTCCGGCAATGACAAGCTCGGAAAAGCTGGCAACTGCGGTGAAAAATAAAATGGTAACGGAGGTATCAACGAGAAGACTTTTCATGGCGCGATCATAGGAGGTTTGTGCCGGCCTTTCCACTCAGTTTTTGCATCTCAGTCACTGACTTTCTCAACGCTGCCCATTTCCACATGGAATCGCTCGGCACGCTCCCCCAGCGGTGCAAAGACCGCATCATCGGTCCCGGTCACCCAAGCCTGACAGCCCAGCCGATCCAACAGATCGAACAGGGCGAGCCTGCGGCTTTCATCAAGATGCGCCGCAACCTCATCAAGCAAGACCAGCGGCGTGCGTCCGCGCCGTTCCGCCACCAGATGCGCATGAGCCAACACGATCCCAAGCAGCAGGGCTTTCTGCTCACCGGTCGAGCATTTCGCTGCAGGCATATCCTTTGGCCCATGACGAACCAGCAGATCCGAGCGATGGGGCCCTTCCAGCGTTCGCCCGGCGGCCCGGTCCCTATGGCGCATCTCGGAGAGCAGGCCCCGATAATGTTCTTCACTGTCAATGGCCGGGCGGGAGAAAGCCTCTGTCTCCAACAGGCCCTCCAGCGCCAAAAGCGCATTCGGGAAGGCTGATCCGGCCTCTGCCCCATGCAGGATTGAAAGGGATCGATTCAGGAACGAAATCATCTCTGCACGCGCGGTGGCAATGGCCGAGCCATATTCTGCCATTTGCCCTTCGATGCCATCAAGCCAGACCCGCTCATTCGGGCTGTCTTCCAAAAGGCGGTTGCGCTGGCGCATGGCCTTTTCGAATGCATTGACCCGCGCCCCGTGGCTCTTGTCGATGGCCAAAACCATCCGGTCCAGCCATTTGCGCCGCTCCGAAGCTGCCCCGGTAAACAGGCTGTCCATTTGCGGCGTCAGCCACAAGACACTGACATGATCAGCCATCGCTTCGGCCGAACGCGCCGCTGCGCCATTGATCCGGATACGCCGTTGCAAGCTGCCATCCGGTCCGGGCTGCAACCCCGTGCCAAGCTTGACGTCGCCATAAGGGGTGCTAAGGGCAACGGAGACCGCCCAGCTGCCCGACGCCCCTTCGCGGGCAATGTCCGTATAGGCAACGCGGCGCAGTCCGCGTCCGGGCGAGAGAAAGGAAATGGCTTCCAGCAGATTGGTCTTTCCCGAGCCATTGGCCCCGGTCAGCACCACATGGCGGCCACTAAGTGGCAGAGACAGGGTCGTGTAATTGCGAAAATCCGACAGGGTGACCGATGCGGCGGCAATGCGATCCACGCCAGAGGCCGCCCCATCCATTGCGTCAGAGGCACCGGATTCTCTTTCCTCATGGCTCGGCTCAATGCCCGTCATTCAAGCTTTCTTTCATTCCGTCACGCTCCAGCCTGGCCCGAGTCATGGGGTCGGAGTCAAAAAGGGCGCATGCTGCGCCCTCATTGTCAATCAACCAGCACAAGATCCAGCGCTGGCCCTAGACACGCATCGGCATCAGCACATAAAGGGTGCTGTCATTGCCTTCATCATGGATAAGGGTCGGTGAGCCGGAATCCGCCAGACGGAAACAGGCCTGATCGCTTTCCAGCTGGTTGGTGATGTCGAGCAGATAGCGGGCATTGAAGCCAATTTCCATCGGTTCGGCACTATAGTCGACCAACACCTCATCGGTCGCCGTGCCCGAATCCGGGTTGGAGACGGAGAGAACCAGACGGCCCTGCTCAAGGCTCAGCTTGACGGCACGGCCGCGTTCATTGGATACGGTCGAAACACGGTCAACGGACTGGGCAAAGACCCCATTCTCAACCTTCATCACCTTGTCATTGCCCTTCGGAATGACTTTTTCATAGTCAGGGAAGGTGCCATCGATCAGCTTGGAGGTCAGAACAACCGGACCGATGGTCAGGCGGATCTTGGTCTCGGACAATTCCACCGCAATATTGGCTTCCGGATCTTCGATCAGCTTTTGGACTTCCAGAACGGTCTTGCGCGGCACAATCACGCCGGGCATGCCTTGTGCGCCCTCAGGCGCTGGCATCTGAGCCTGTGCCAGACGGTGCCCGTCGGTTGCCACCGCACGCAAGGTGGAGACACCGGCCAGATCCAGACTATGCACATAGATGCCGTTGAGATAATAGCGGGTTTCTTCGGTCGAGATCGCAAACTGGGTGTGATCGATCAACCGTTTCAGATCCAGCGCTGGGATTGTGAAGGTATGCGAGAATTCCCCCGCCGTGATGTCCGGGAAGTCGGTGATGGGCAGCACCTGCAAGGTGAAGTGAGACCGGCCCGCGGCAATCGCCAGAGCGGTCTGGTCTTCATTGGTCTCCAGCGTCACTTCCGAACCATCGGGCAGCTTGCGCACGATGTCATAGAGCATATGCGCCGGTACGGTGGTGGCACCGCCAATTTCGACCATCGCAGGCGCCGTTTCCAGCACTTCAAGATCCAGATCGGTCGCCTTGAAAATCAGATCGCCGCCCTCGGCGCGCAGCAGCACATTCGAAAGGATGGGAATGGTGTTCCGGCGCTCGACAACCCGGTGGACATGGTTCAGTGACTTCAGAAGAGTTGCCCGTTCAAGAGTGACCTTCATATCCGAAATCTCCCTGCAATATTAATTTACTAACGCACTTCCCCAAAGTCTGCCCAAAATGCCGCGCCGATCAGCAACCTTGCTGCGTGCGCATCCTGACAAAAGCTCGTAAACCGACAGCCTGACCGCATCTGCGAAGTCTCGGCCCGTTGACGGGTGGGGAAGCAACTTTGACCCGATTGATGTTATATGGCAAGGGGATCGGCGCGATTCCCGCGCGATCCCCTCACTTTTCTCCACGATTCTACGGCAAATGCCGCAAGGAACGCAAAAGCCTATTCGGAAATATTCCGCTTCAGCATTTCGATTTCCTGCTGCAGCGCATTATCGGACGATGCCAGCTCCTCGATCTTGCGCACCGCATGCAACACGGTGGTATGGTCGCGACCACCAAACCGACGGCCAATTTCCGGCAGCGAGCGTGGTGTCAGCATCTTGGAAAGATACATAGCGATTTGACGCGGACGCACAATGGTCCGGGTCCGGCGCGAGGACAACAGATCCGAACGCGACACATTATAGTGCTTGGAGACAACCCGCTGGATGTCTTCGATGCGAATGCGACGCGGCTCTTTCGAACGGATCAGATCTTTCAGGGCCTGCTCAGCCATTTCGATCGAGATCGGCGCACCGGTCAGCTGGTTGTGAGCCATCAGGCGGTTGAAGGCGCCATCCAGATCACGACCGTTGGACCGGATGATTCCGGCGACATGATCAAGCACCAACTCCGGAATCGCCAGATTGGGATCGCGGCGTGAGGCATTGGTGGCACGATCGGCCAGAATGGAGCGACGCAGTTCTTTTTCAAGCGGCTGCAATTCGCTGACCAGTCCCCCGGCCAGACGCGAGCGCACACGCTCATCAAGGCTTTCCAGCTCAACCGGTGGACGGTCGGCTGCGACCACCACTTGACGAGCCCCATCAATCAGGCTGTTCAAGGTGTGGCAGAATTCCTGCTGGATGCTTTTGCCTTGCAGGAACTGCAAGTCGTCGATCAGCAGAATGTCGATGTCACGCAAAGTGTCCTTGAAGTCCAGCGCCGACTGGCTCTTCAGTGCCTGCACGAAGCTATACATGAAGCGTTCGGCGGTCAGATAGAGCACTTTGGCGGTCGGATTGGATTTTTTCGCTTCCCATGCGATTGCCTGCAACAGATGGGTCTTGCCAAGACCGACAGAAGCATGCAGGAACAAGGGGTTGAAGGATACCGGCTGACCGGGCTGAGCCATCGCCACCTGCTTGGCAGCAGCATGGGCCAGCGTGTTGGACTGGCCAACGACAAAGGTGTCAAAGGTCAGGCGCGGATCAAGCGGCGAGCCGCCAGCATGATCGGAATCGTCGACCATCGGCATGCTGCCCTGAGGGCGCGAGAAACTGCCATCCTTGGAAGCTGAGTCGGATTGCTGTGGCTGCTGTTTGGCGACCACTGGTTTGGGACGAACCGCGCCGCGCACATAAAGATCAATGCGGCGGACCTGCTCGCATTCCTCGCGCCATAGAGCCATCAGCAGATCCCCATAATGGGACTGGATCCACGATTTCAGAAAGCGGGTCGAGACAGACAGGGTCACAAGACCATTCTGCTCACTTTCCAACTCGACGCTCGCAAACCAGCTGGAGAAGACATCTTCACCCAGTTCGGTCTGCAATCTCTTTTTCACTCGTTCCCAGTCTTCTTTGCCCACTTTCACCGAAGGCTCCTCTTGTTGGGAGTCTGCCCCTGGAAAAGACTGATGAGCTGCCGCACCCATCTCGATGTCAACATTTTCCTTCGTGGCCATTTGCTGCATTCTCATGTCTTTTTCTAGCCTAGTGTTTGTCTAGCCTACTAGCCGCAAAATGCAGCAAGGTCTTTGACAAGCCGCAATCCTGACGAGTCTTTCTCATTCTCTCGACTGCGACAGAGCTCCTGTTTTTATGACCATCAGGGGCCCCCGACAATCCGGGTTTACCTGAATATAGTCCTTAGAATTGTCGCCATGGCAGGCCCGCATGCTTCCAGCCATTGCGTGAGGCCCGATGCTGTGTCTCGTCCAGATCCCCTTCGAATCCGGCCGCAACATTGTAGCAGGGCCCATTGCGTCGCGGTGTCATCGCAATTGCCGCATTGCGGGAGCGAACCCCCGAACGGCAAAGGAAATACAACGCGGCACTCTTGTCGATTGATCGCTTTTCGAGCTCTGCTTCGAGCCGTTCGGCAAAGTCGCCGCTGCCCTGCATGGACGGGTAGGATACCCACTCGACCAGCAAAACCTCCCGGTTTGGATCCTCAAACATCGGAATTCCGACATAGGACCATTCCGCGTGGGTGCGAACGTCAACCAAAATCGCCGTTTCATTCTCTGCCAATTGTTGCCAGGCCGTCTTGGCCTCAACATCACCGGCATAGCCTTCCAATTTGGTTAAAGACAAACCACACCTCTTGGGGCACCAGCAGCTGGTTCCCCTGACCAACAGACATTACTTACTTAAACTTGAGCACACCGTGTCCTGACGTCCATAACGTCAGTCCGGCAACTGCAAGCCTGCATGTCCAGAATGAGTGCCATTTTCATCCCCTGCCAAACAGGATACCGATCCGTTGCCAGACACCAGGTCTCCAACGGTTATAAACCGAGAAGAACACTGTTTGATCCTGACAATGTTCAAACCGGAAAAGTCCGGATGATGATGACATCAATCTATGCAGAAATGATTGCCGGTCATTGTTTCAAAAGCGCTCAAAGGAGCGTCTTTTGGTTATTGGTTTGGCAACCATCCATCTTGCAGTCAAAAAACCATACACAGCCTTGGAAAGGCGTGCAAGAAGCGTAAGACAAGATTCTTTGCTGTCATCTGCGCCGAAAAAAAATCGTGCTTTAAAGCAAATTTGCTTGACCCTATCTATCCCCTTGCGACTCCATGCCTTCTGTCAACAAACTGTTATAAAAGGTCACAAAGAAGCAGCTGAATCTTTTTTTTGCTGCGCCTGTCTTGACCTTCCATGAGAATCGGAAGTTGCGCTGTTGGCTCCGAAGAGTTTGACTAAGGCGCTGTAATGCATGCCTTTTTTGATGATGAGACCAAAAGAGGAACATGTAGCGGCATCTACGCAATTCCTACTAGAAATTGTGACATATTGCAGACAGGTTGTATGGCAGAAACAAGAAAACCCGGCTTGAACCGGGTTTCTGATTTCAAAGACCGTCTTAAGCAGCAGCCAAAGCTTTAACGCGCTTGGACAGACGGGAGATTTTGCGAGAAGCGGTGTTTTTATGGAACACGCCTTTTGCAACAGCACGCATCATTTCGGACTGAGCCTTGCGCAGAGCATCTGCAGCAACAGTCTGCTCACCAGCGGCAATGGCTTCTTCAACCACACGCAGATAGGAGCGAACACGGGTACGACGCGCTTTGTTGACGGCGGTCTTGCGTTCAATTTTGCGGGTTGCCTTCTTGGCGGAAACAGTATTGGCCATTGAGCCTATTCCTTATCTAATCTGCGACCCATTTAAGGGCCGCTCGCGCCGCTACATCACATCAGCCCTCAAATCTGAACGGGCCGGAAGGACGAGCAGCAAACCTGACAAAACGGGGTTGCGTTTTGCTTTTCTCGAAAAGGCGCCCAAGTCGCAAAGATCATTGCGATCAGGAGGGCGCCGACAACAAAAGGCGGCACTCAAAGGCCGCCCAATGGATGGCGCTTATAGTCAAACTTGGCCGGTGCGTCAACCGAAATGACTCATAGGGAAGGCAGAAATCCGCCAAACTTGCCGCAAACGGCCTTAAATGGCACGAGAGCCGCGATCAGCGGGACATTTTGCATCGCTCAAGTCGCAGTATGCTATTGCATTCTCATGAACGGCTGTTCTCGAGATTTGCGCCAGCCAAAAGCAAACGGACCCGGCCAGAGCTGTGCTCTGAAGGCTCGGATCCGTCAAAATGGGTAAAGAACCGGCTGGCTTAGCGGTCCTTGAACTGGGCCTTGCGCTTCTCAACGAAGGCGGCCATGCCTTCTTTCTGATCTTCGGTGGCGAACATCGAATGGAACAGCCGGCGCTCAAAGCGCAGACCTTCGGTCAGGGTGGTCTCAAACGAGCGATTGACGCTCTCCTTGGCCATCATGACGATCGGCAGGGAGAAGTCTGCAATCTTCTGAGCAACCTTGACCGCTTCATCGACCAGATCGCCAGCAGGAATGATGCGTGAGACAAGGCCGGATCGTTCGGCCTCTTCGGCATCCATCATCCGGCCGGTCAGGCACATTTCCATGGCCTTCGACTTGCCAACAAAACGGGTCAGACGTTGGGAGCCACCTGCGCCGGGCATCACACCAAGGGTGATTTCCGGCTGGCCGAATTTTGCGGTGTCAGCCGCAAGAATGAAATCACACATCATGGCCAGCTCGCAGCCACCGCCAAGGGCATATCCGGCCACCGCCGCGATCACCGGCTTGCGGCACTGCGAAACCCGGTCCCAGGGGGTGATAAAGTCGCTGAGATAGGCATCCATATAGCCCATCTCTGACATCTCCTTGATGTCGGCTCCAGCCGCGAAGGCTTTCTCCGACCCGGTGATGACAATCGCACCGATTTTGCTGTCTGCCTCGAAACCGTCAAGTGCGGTGGAAACCTCTGCAATCAGCTCGGACGACAGGGCGTTGAGCGCCTGCGGGCGATTGAGCGTGATCAGGCCAACGCCATCACGGGTTTCAACAAGGATTGTTTCGTATGCCATCAGTCCCTCCGGCAAGTATGGAGCCCTTCACATGCAGCCCTATGTCGCGGGTATGAAGGAAGGGCAAATCTTATTCGAGCAATTCTCGGCGTCGATCCGGAATCACCCTGTTGCGTTCATGGGCAGAACCATGATGCGTGAAACCACCATGGGCCACAAGCAATGCGCAAGAATCTGCCCCTATGGCTATCGGAGCCGGCAGCCTTGCGCAAGCCTTTTACGTAAGCTGGTACTTTGCTTTTGGTTTCTCTCTCAAATTGATTCCTGTCAAGGCTATCAAATGGTGTATCCGAGCAAGCATCGCTTGATCAGGTTGGCTTGCGACGAATGGCCTCAAGCATATCCCAAAGAAAATTGCCAAGATTTTCTGTCACATAGCCTACATGAGGCGCTTCGCTTCCTTTGGCTTCCCAGCTTTCATGGAACACTTCACGCGTCCGGTCCGGCACTACCAGCACGGTTTTCATGCCCATGTCAAAAGGCACTTTGAGATTGCGCGCCAGATCCTCAAACATGGCTGCCCGCGCCGGATTGAGGCCCGTCTGGGTCAGCAGCTTCTCATAGGGAGGCCGGTTGGGTTTGGGATCAAGACCGGCCCAGACGATATCGAAAATATCGTCAAACAGATCAGTGATGCCCAGCTGCTCGGCTACCTTGAGCGCATGTTTGCGCGTGCCATTGGTGTAAATATACCGCTTGCCGGGCAGGGCGCAGATGGCGGTTGCCAGCGACTGATCCGGCACGACGCCGCTATGGTCGATATCATGGACATATTCAAGAAAGTCATCCGGGTGAATTTTGTGCTCGATCATCAACCCCCTGAGGGTCGTTCCATGCTGCTTGTAATAGCCCTTGCGCAGTGCCGTCGCATCGGCCTCGGAAATACCAAGCAGGCGCGAGACATAGTCACTCATCTTCACTTCCATTTGCTTGAACAGATCGATATGGCGCGGATAGAGCGTATTGTCGAGATCAAAAATCCAGCTGTCGATATCGGAAAAGTCGGAAAGCGAGTTGGCGCCATAAGGCAAGGCGGATTGCATGAATATATCCATTTGCATCGGTTCCAGCTGGTGGATGGCTGGAATCAAAAAGGGGTAAAACGATCTTGGCTGAGATGAACAAAGCATGTCGCATCTCCGCCTGTCTCATCTTTGGGTTGGCCAATCGACAGGCGATATCGCGTTCAGTTGGGTGTCGATGGGCCTTGCGACTTGCCAAAGCCCGTCGCAACGTCGCATAGATAAGGAATATATGGAGCGGCTGATCCGGCAATGCAACCACCTTTCCAGAGACTTGTCTGGGCCTTGCCAGAATGTGGGCATATGAAACCTGGTCGCATCAAAAGGGATACTGCGGAGGCAAGCGGGATCCAAAGCCTTGAAAAAGGCGCCTGTCTGTCGGGCGTAAATGAGTGCGGGAATGAGTGAAGGCAAAGACAACGATTATAGCAATGTGTCGGATTCTCCAAGCCTGCCGCAGATGGATGCGACACAAATGAGCAGTCTGGATGATCGGCTAAAGGGCAAACGGCCTGCCATTGGCCTCTCCTCCAAGCTGTTGCTGCTAACGATTCTGTTCGTCATGCTCAGCGAAGTGCTGATTTTTGTTCCCTCCATCTCGAAATTTCGCGTCGACTGGCTGGTCCGCAAGCTCGAAATTGCCGAAGTCGCCGCCCTCATTTATTCCAGAGCTTCCAATGATCTCATGGATGAAAAACTGGAAGCCGAATTGCTTGAGCGGCTCGACGTGCAAACCCTGGCCATGAGGAGCGGCGGCCAGCGCCGTCTGCTGGCAATGGTCGATATGCCCGGCCAGATCAACCGCGACGACGACATCCGCAGCATGCGACCTATCGAAACTGTGCTTGCCGCCTTTGATACCCTGCTATGGGGCGATGGTCGCACGATCCGAGTGGTCGGCGAAAGCAAGAAGGGGGTGGGGCTGATCGAAATGGTGTTTGACGAGACCCCTTTGCGTGACGCCATGATCACCTTCTCGATCAATATTCTTTTGCTGTCGCTGGCCATTTCCGCCATGACTGCCGGTCTGGTTTATCTGTCGCTGCGCGCGCTGCTGGTCCGGCCCATCCTGCGCCTGCTTGGCAATATGGCGCGCTTCACCGCCGATCCCGAGGATGTCAATGCGGTGATCAAGCCATCGGGCCGCCGCGACGAAATCGGCATGACCGAACAGCAGTTATCAGCAATGGAAATGATTCTCGCCCAAACCCTGCAAAAACAACGCCGCCTGGCCGATCTGGGTCTCGCTGTCTCCAAGATCAACCATGATCTGCGCAACATTCTCGCTTCGGCCCAGCTCTTTTCCGATCGCCTGTCGATGCTTGATGATCCCACCGTTCAAAGGGTGGTGCCCAAGATCATGGGCGCGCTTGACCGGGCCGTTGACTATTCGGGCGCGGTTCTGTCCTATGGCAAGGCACAGGAAGCCCCGCCCGAAAAGCGCCTGCTGATGCTCCATCAGGTGGGCGAGGACTTGCGCGACTTTCTCGATCTGCAACCCGACGGACGGGTGACCTTCATCAATGACATTCCCGACAGCATGGAGGCCTATGCCGATCCGGGGCAATTGTTCCGGATATTGATGAATCTCTGCCGCAACGCGGTCGACGTCATGCGCAATGAGGCCGAAGGCTCGGTCATTTGCCGTCTGGAGCTGCGGGCCTATGACGACGACAGCGAGACGGTGATCGAAGTGTCCGACACCGGACCCGGTGTGCCGGAGCGGGCCAAAGCCGCATTGTTCAAGCCATTTCAGGGGTCTGTTCGCAGCGGTGGCACCGGCTTGGGACTGGCCATCTCGGCTGAGTTGGTCCGCGCCCATGGGGGCACAATCCGGCTGCTGGATCGCACACCGGGAGCGCATTTCGAGGTGCGTCTTCCCAGAGGCGATCATCCCGAGCTCAAGAAAACCAAGCCGGCCAAAGCCGTCCAGAAGATCCTTTCGCTTTAGAAACGAGGCAGTGATGACGCCACAAGACTTCGACGCCTATTGCAGTGCCAAACCGGGCACCAGTCGTGTCATCCAGTGGGGTGGGGCATCTGTCTGGAAAGTCGGGGGCAAGATCTTCGTGATCTGCTCGACCTGGACCCCGGCCGAAGACGTGAACACTGATGCAGATCAGGTCCCTTCCGGCTTCCAGCCCATCAGTTTCAAATGCTCCGATCTGGCCTTTGAATTGCTGCCAGAACGGGAAGGCATCATTCCCGCGCCCTATCTGGCACGGGCCAAATGGGTGCAACTGACCCGCCCCGACGCCATGAGCGAGGCGGACATCAAGCTGCATTTGGATGCAGCCTATGACATCATTGCAAGCAAACTGACCCGGAAACTGCGCAGCGAGCTTGGCATCAGCCTTTAAGTTTCAAGATTCAAAGGAGGCCACCATGGCCGATCCGCATATCAAATCAAAGATGGACTGGCTCGATTATGTGACAGTCATCGCCTATCGCCTCGGCTTCACACTGGCGGCCCCGGCGATCCTGCTGTTGCCTTGGGAGGGGGAGACCGGCATCCCAGCGCAACAATTGACCTTCCTTGCCGCCATGCTCTGCGCCAGCAGCCTGCATATCTATATGAAGAATTTTCGTCTCATCCTTCAGGCGGCGACGTGGGGCGGCTTGATCTGCGCCATTTTCGGCTTTCCTCTCTTCGGTCTTGGCGGCGCTTTCGTGACCCTTGGCGGGCTGTGTTTCAAGGAATATTTCTGTTTCCGGGTGCCGGGCTTGCGTGCCCAGCCGATTCTGCTCGCAGCGTTATGGGTCGCCTTGGTCCTTGATACCAGACTTGCGTCTCCGATCGTCGCTCAGGGCTTGGCTGCTCTGTCGGCCTTGCTGTTTCTGGTGACCGCCTTTGCCAAATGGCGCATGCCGCTCCATTACGACATTGGCGACAAGACCAAATATGAGGTTTAAGCTGCGGTTTGGCCGTGGTTACAACCTCACCCTGCCAACCACCTTGATCGCGTCACCCTCCAAGCGCACAACGATGCCTTCGCCCGAGGATGGAAAAATACCCGTCAGTGCCGTGATGTTGACCTGATGGGTAATGATGACGAGTGTGCCCGGCCCGGACCAGTCACCAATCAGCCTTTTTGCCGCGCGCGTCTGTTGCGGCTCGCTCTCGCGGTCCTGAAAGAAAGAGTTGAAGATCGGCGCATCCTCCGGTTTGCCGGGAAAGGCCAATTCTGCTGTCTCTCGACAACGGCACCATTGCGAGGTCAAGACCTTCTGAACCCGAATGTTCTTTTTGCGGAAGAGGTCTCCGATCCGCTTCGCGTCGGACCGGCCCGTTTCATTGAGAGTTCGCTGGGTTGAACAATCATCAAGTGTGAAAGAGGCAGGGTCACCCGTCCCCGGTGCCAGCGCATGACGAAAAACCACCACCCCGCCTTTTTGCAATTCGGACCAGACAGCTTCCTGTGCCTGTGCCTGTGTCTGTGCTAGTGGCTGAGGAAGAATTGGCGTCAAGAGGGAGACAACAGCGAACAGGGCTCCAATCAGCAGCCGCATCATCAGGCCGTTGCTCCACTGGTGTGATCGTGTCATGGTTCTGGCCTCCGGTCATTTCACGCGTCAGGATTGCTCGCTCATTTATACGCGCGTTGCGTGGCTTTCGATCAGTGGGCAAGGTGCGAAACGGCTCTTGACCCGCCCAATTCTCTCGCTCATACTCCGAAGCGTAAAACTTTCGGCGCTGAGCGCGGTCCAGAGATCTTTCTCCACAGGGCAACCGCGGCGCACAGCCCGGAATGTGTTTTCATCACGAATCCGGGCTGTCAGACCGGAGACTTTGTTATGAAAACCATCATTGAACCTTTCCGCATCAAATCCGTCGAGCCGATCCGCATGACGACCCGCGCCGAGCGTGAGGCCAAATTGCGCGACGCCCACTATAATCTCTTTGCGCTCCATGCCGACGACGTTCTGATCGATCTTCTGACCGATTCGGGCACCGGGGCCATGAGCGCCGAACAATGGGCCGCCGTGATGCGTGGTGACGAGAGCTATGCCGGCTCCCCGTCCTATTATCGCTTCCGCGACAGCGTGCAGGATCTGATGCCCTTTGCCCATATCATCCCGACCCATCAGGGCCGCGCGGCAGAAGCCATCCTAATGTCGATCTTCGGTGGTGCTGGCAAGCATATCCCCAACAACACCCATTTCGACACCACCCGCGGCAATATCGAGGCCAGCGGTGCACGAGCCTATGATCTGGTGATCCCCGAAGGCACGGACCCGTCTTCACTTCATCCCTTCAAGGGCAACATGGATCTGGAAAGGCTTGAGGCCTTCCTGAATGAATATGGCGACAGCGTGCCAATCGTCATGCTGACCATCACCAACAATGCAGGCGGTGGCCAGCCGGTCAGCCTTGGCAACATTCAAGCCGTTGCCGATCTTGCCCACCGCTTCGGCAAACCTTTCATTATCGATGGGTGCCGCTTCTCGGAAAATGCCTATTTCATCAAGCAGCGCGAAGAGGGCCAGCAGGAGCGCTCGATCAAGGACATCGTGCGCGATTGCTTCAAGGTTGCCGATGGCATGACCATGAGCGCCAAGAAGGATGCCTTTGGCAATATCGGTGGCTGGATCGCCTTCAATGACGATTCGTTTGCGGAACAAGCCCGGGTTCGCCTCATTCAGACTGAAGGTTTCCCCACCTATGGTGGCTTGGCAGGCCGCGATCTGGAGGCGTTGGCACAGGGCCTGCACGAGATTATCGACGAGGATTATCTGCGATATCGCATCCGTACCAACGAATATATCATCGAAAGGCTCGACAAGCTCGGCATTCCGGTTGTCAAACCGGCTGGCGGCCATGCGGTCTTTGTCGATGCCAAACGCTGGTTGCCACATATCAATCCGCTTTGCTATCCCGCCCACACGGTCGCCTGTCGCCTCTATGAAATCGGTGGCATCCGGTCCTGCGAAATCGGCACGGTGATGTTTGGCCGTCAGCCGGACGGCTCGGAAAAGCCCGCTGCGATGGAACTGGTTCGCCTCGCCTTCCCTCGCCGCACCTATACCCAGTCCCATGCGGACTATCTGATTGAAGCGTTCGAGATGCTGGACAAGGAAAAAGACAGCCTCGAAGGCTTCCGCATCACCAAAGAGCCGAAAATGATGCGCCACTTCACCTGTCAGTTCGCCCCGCTGGGTGACTGACACTTGAATGGATGAGAGATGAATGATCATCCGGTCCGGGTCTTGCGATCCGGATCGGGCACTTGGTGCGAAAATGTCAAAGCGTCGGCAATTGGCTGCGGATATGCTCAGCCAGCGCGGTGGCCGCCGCTGACGATCTCTGGTCAGCCACCTCCAGCGCAATGCCAATGGCAGGCAGTGGCGGCAGCGTGTCGGTGACAATGCACAAATCATCCGGCACCGCCGATTGGGTCAGCACACTGAGCGCATGGCCCGAGCGGGCAATCGCCAGAAGCCCGGCAAGGCTGTTGCTGGCATAGGCCACCCGGTAGCGTCGCTGGATCGCATCCATCGCAGCGCAGGCCGCCCGGTAATCGAGCGTTGTGGGCGCGGCCAGTGCCAGCGGCACGAATGGGGCATCCAGGAGCTGTGGCATCGCCTCATTGGCCACCCAGACCAGCTGTTCTGCACGGATCACACCGCTCATATCGGGCGAGGGCAGGGAGACCAGCGCCATGTCGAGCTGGCGTTGATGCAACAAGGGGCGCAAATCGGTTGAGGGCGCACAAACCAGCCGCAGGTCCACGTCCGGAAAAGTGGTGCAAAAGCTGCCAAGCAAGTCAGGCAAAAAGGCGCTGGCATAATCCTCCGTACAGCCAAGACTGACCGAGCCCCTAAGACTCGCCCCACTCATTTCCATCACCATGTCATCATGCTGGGCCAGCAGGGTTTCTGCATGGGCCACTAGGCTTTCCCCTGCGCGCGTCAAGCGCACACCAGAGCCGGTGCGATGCAGCAAGGTCCGGCCCAACTGCTCCTCCAGCCTTTGCATCTGCATGCTCAGCGCCGACTGGGTGCGCCCCACCTCCTGCGCCGCAAGGCTGATCGAGCCACAGCGGGCGATGGTGAGGAAATGTCTCAGCAAGGAAAGGTCGAGTGTCTGCATGATATAAGCCAAGTTGATATCTGTTTCAAATACTATCAATTTGCCTGAAGGTGCAAGGCTTGATAGGGGTGAAGCAAACAACAATCACGCAATCCTCCCTTCGCGACCCTCTCGCTTTCAGAGCAAAGGAACCCACCATGTCCTTGAATGACGACGCCGATTTCTGGCACCGCGCCAACACCCACATGATTCGTTATGGCTCGGCCTTTGAAAAGCTGATCATCGAGCGGGCTGAAGGCAATTATGTCTATGACGCCGATGGCCGCGCGATTCTCGATTTCACCTCCGGTCAGATGAGCGCCTTATTGGGCCACAGCCATCCGGACATTGTGGCGACGGTCAACAGGCAGATGGGTCAGGTCGATCACCTCTTCAGCGGCATGCTGTCCCGCCCGGTCGTCGATCTTGCCAGCCGTCTTGGCTCGCTCGCACCGGGGCTGGAGCGCGTCATGCTGGTCACCACCGGGGCAGAATCCAATGAAGCTGCCTTGCGGATGGCCAAGTTGGTGACCGGTGGCCACGAGGTTGTTGCCTTCGCCCAAAGCTGGCACGGCATGACCGGAGCGGCTGCATCGGCTACCTACAGCGCCGGTCGCTTTGGCTATGGTCCAGCAGCGGTGGGCTCCTTCGCCATCCCTGCGCCGGATGCCTATCGCCCGCGCTTCAAACACGCGGACGGATCGCTCGACTGGCAGACCGAACTGGACGATGCCTTCCATCTGATTGATCGCCAGACCTCGGGCAAGCTTGCCGCCTTCATTGCTGAGCCGATCCTGTCAAGCGGTGGCATCATCGAGCTGCCGCTGGGCTATCTGGCCGCATTGAAAAAGAAATGCGAAGAGCGCGGCATGCTGCTCATTCTTGATGAAGCCCAGACGGGCATTGGCCGCACCGGCCAGATGTTTGCCTTTGAGCGCGACGGGGTGACGCCGGACATTCTGACCCTGTCCAAGACCCTTGGCGCAGGCCTGCCGCTCGCCGCGATCCAGACCTCCCATGCGATTGAGGAGAAAGCCCATGAGCGCGGCTATCTCTTCTACACCACCCACGTTTCCGACCCGTTGCCTGCCGCCGTCGGCAACACGGTTTTGGATGTGGTGGCCCGCGATGGTCTTGCCGCAAAAGCTGTCGAGCGTGGCACCCAATTGCGCAACGGTTTATTGGAGCTGCAAAAAGAGTTTGAGTGCATCGGCGACATTCGTGGCCGTGGTCTTCTGATCGGGCTGGAAGTGGTCAAGGATCGCGAAACCAAAGCCCCGGGCTATGAGCTGGGCACCCGTATCATGGAAGAAGCCATGCTGCGCGGCCTGTCGATGAATGTGGTCAAGCTGCCGGGTATGGGCGGTGTGTTCCGAATCGCGCCACCTCTGACGGTGACTGACAAAGAAATCGACCGTGCCCTGTCGATCCTGTCTGATTCGATGAAAGTGGCTATGAATTAGGACGAAATGGACAACCAGATCTTCCTGTCTGATCCCCTTATTGGATCGGGCAGGGGGATATTCAAAGCCCCACCATCTCGCCGACCACCCGTGTCAGCAGGGCGAGATCCTCCTCGCGGCTGAGACGATGGTCCCCATCCTTGATCAGGGTCAGCTTGACGTCATCTTGCGCCAAGCGTCCCACCAGATCGACCGCAACGGTCCACGGCACCGCGTCATCCTTCACCCCTTGCAGAATATGCACCGGGCAGCCGGTTTCGATGAGCGCATCGCCAAACAGATGCTGCTTGCCGTCTTCGATCAGCTCGGCGGTGATTTCATAAGGATCGCCATACTCGCTGGGGCGACGGAAAATGCCGGTCTTCGCCAACTCGCACTTGGCGGCATCGTCAAAGATGTCCCACATCAGAGTCTTGGTCATGTCCATGGCAGGGGCAATCAGCACAAGGCCCTTGATGCGGCTCATTTCCCGACCAACGGCTGCCAGATGGGCCCTGATCAGCAACAAGGCCAGCCAACCGCCCATTGAGGAGCCGACCACCACCTGCGGCCCTTTTGTCTGATTCTCAAAGATGGCAAGGCTCTCCTCCAACCATTTTGAAATGGTGCCATCGATGAAAGCGCCGCCCGATATCCCATGGCCGGAATAGTCAAACCGCGTGCAACCAAGCCCCTGTTGGGCCGCCCAGCCATCAAGGGTCATCACCTTCGAGCCTGCCATGTCGGACTTGTAGCCGCCCATCCAGAAAATTCCGGCCGTGCCAGTGCCAGTGCCAGTGCCAGTATCGGCGCCGGTGGCTGGGCGATGGTGAAAGGCGATCTCACGGCTCTTTTCTCCCTTGCCAACAAGGAGGATTTGCTTTTCGGTGGCTGTCATGGCTATGTCTCCGGGCAGTCAAATGATGCTGCGCCAAATTAGCGGCGCAAAATCCAGTCCCAGCCTACATAATGCGGCGGTACCCATGAAAAAAGCCCCTACCATCCTGCAAGTTGTTCCATGGCTCGATTCTGGTGGCGTGGAGCGCGGAACGGTGGATATTGCCCAAGCCATCACAAAGGCGGGTGGCAAGGCTCTGGTGGCCGCCGAGCCGGGGCGCCTAGTGCCGCAGTTGGAAGAAGCCGGCGGTGAATTGCTGCCCTTCGACGGTCGCAGCAAACATCCATGGAGCTTGCTGGTCTCCAACGTCCAGGTGCTGGAAACAATGATTCGGGAGCGAAATGTTGACTTGGTCCACGCTCGCTCCCGTGCACCCGCTTGGAGCGCGCTGCTTGCTGCTCGCCGCGCTGGGGTGCCGTTCGTGACCACCTATCACGGTGCCTACAGCCAGAAAGGTCAGCTGAAGGCCTTCTATAACTCGGTGATGGCCAGAGGCGATGTGGTGATCGCCAATTCCGACTATACCGCCGCACTGGTGGCGACCCGCAATCCCGGAGCCAAGGACCGCATCATCAGCATTTATCGCGGCATCGACATGGCAGCCTTCGATCCTGCAGCGGTCTCAACCGAGCGCACCGACAAGCTCGCCACAGCTTGGGGCCTCAGCGGTGATCCGCTGATCATCCTGCCCTCGCGCCTTACCCGCTGGAAAGGTCAAAGCTTCATTCTTCCGGTGATGGGGGCGTTAAAAAAGGCGGGCCTTGCCTTCAAGCTAGTGCTGATTGGCGATGATCAGGGTCGCGATGCCTATGTCGGCGAGCTTGACCAACTGATCGCTGAACATGATCTTGCCGATTGTGTTCAAAGGGTCGGTCACTGGTCCGATATGCCCGCTGCCTACAAGCGCGCCGATCTGACCATTGTGCCCAGTCAGGATGCCGAGACCTTTGGTCGTTCCGCTGCCGAAAGCCTTGCCATGGGCACGCCGGTTCTGGTGGGAGATTTGGGCGCGCAACCAGAGGTGACCGCCTGCCCGGACGGGGTCGATCCGGCAAGCTGGATTGCCCGCTCCATCACCCACAACAATCCCGAAGGCTGGCAAGCCGCGATTGCGTTGCAACTCAACCAGCAAAAGGGAATGGGTGCAGAAGCCATCGCAGATTTGGCGTCTATTGCGCGGGCGCATGTGGAGCGTCGCTTCTCCCTCAAATCGATGGGAACACAAACGCTTGCGGTTTATGATCAGCTGCTTGGGACAAATCTTGCGTCAGGCAAAGGCTAGCGATCTTCGGCCAAGCCCTAGCGAGGCAACGGGCTTGATCCTCCATTTGTGCGAAATGTTCCGGCTCCGATATGAAGCTCTCTCTTGAAGGAGCGAGAGAAGGAAGGCCCGCAGTCATAGCCGCACTGAAGGGCGATCACGCTCATGTCACTGGATTGGACGCTGGCACTCGCCGGTTTCGCGCTGGTTAAGATTCCCTCCATTTCTCTAGGGGCCATATCGTCAGCATGGCTTCCGATGCTCGTCCGTCTTTAGGCAAACAAAAAGGGTGCAGGGCAAGCGCCCGACACCCTTTTAATAAGCCGCTTGGATAAAACTGAACGCGATCAAGCCTGCTTGCTGGATGGACGCAGATAGATGAACCAATAGCAAAGCCCCACAAGGATACCCCCGCCGATGATGTTGCCGATGGTTACGGGCAGCAGATTATTCATAAAGAAATGCGCCCATGTCAGGTCCGCAAAGTCGGCGGCGTTCCGTCCTGCTGTTTCCCAGAATTCCGGACCAACCGACCCTTTGGTCAGAATGCCCATCGGGATCATGAACATGTTGGCAACGCAATGCTCGAACCCGGCAGCCACAAACATGGCAACAGGCAGGGTCACGGCCAGCAACTTGTCTGTAACCGTGCGGGCAGAGAAGGTCATCCAGACCCCCAGACACACCATCACGTTACACATGGTGCCAAGGGCAACCGCCTGCAGGAACGTATGGTGCAATTTGTGCTGTGCAATCGACATGTAGCTGATGCCCAGCTGACCATTGGCTGGCTCATAATGCTTGGCAGCCAACATGATCAGCACCAGAAGCATCGCGCCAACAAAGTTGCCCACATAGACAAGGATCCAGTTTTTCGCCAACTGTCCCCATGTGATTTTCTTGCTCGCCTTTGCCACAACGCTCAACACGGTGCTGGTGAAAAGTTCACCACCATTAACGACCACCAGCATCAGTCCAAGGCTGAATGCCAGCCCGCCGAGCATTTTGTTGGCACCCCATCCCATATCGCCATTGCCGGTCGTGACAACGGTATAAAAAATGAACGCGATGCCGATGAAGGCACCGGACATGACGGCGAGCATGAAAGAAACACGGGGATGTTTGGTGGCTTTGGCGACACCCACATCTTCGGCCTTTTGGGCCATGGCTGCAGGAAGCAGCGCGTCAAATTGGTCTTGTGGCATGAAAAAGCCCTTGATCGGTTGGTCTTCCTTGGTGGTCCATCGGGGGAATGGCCGCCATGCGGGAAGGGAAGAAAGGTTGCTGGTCATTTGCAACGATTGAATTTCTTTTGGCTCGCTCATAGCAGATCCGCCAACGCCAATCTTGATCTTGGTCATCTTTCGTTATGCTTTTCGCGCATGACTGCCGTCCCTCGGGTGACCGCCTGACGGGTTCAAAATGTGCGTTTCCATCGATTGTTTATTGATAGATTGTGCAAAGGCTTGTCGTTTCTGCCAATTAAGCACCGTTTGAGCTCTCAGGTGACTTGAAAGGAAAGGCAAGCTGCGTCATATGTAGGGGACGCATTTGTTGCAATTTTACAGGAGACTACGACCATTCGCCGTCCATATCGAGCGCAACCAACCCGTGAGACGGGACCGCGCATCAACAATCAAATCCGTGTAGACGAAGTCCAGCTGATCGATGATGAAGGCACCAACCATGGAGCTGTGCCCGCGCGCCAGGCTCTGGACATGGCCGCCGATGCCGGGCTGGATCTGGTGGAAATTTCACCCAATGCTAAACCGCCTGTCTGCAAGATCATGGACTATGGTCGATACAAGTATCAGGCCCAGAAAAAAGCTGCAGAAGCGCGCAAGAAGCAGAAGGTCGTTGACGTCAAGGAAGTCAAGATGCGTCCGGGCATCGACACGCATGACTATGAAGTCAAGATGCGCAGTGCCAACCGCTTTCTTGACGACGGCGACAAGGTGAAATTCACCCTGCGTTTCCGTGGTCGCGAAATGGCGCACCAAAATCTTGGGATGGAATTGCTCAAAAAGGTCAAGGCAGAGCTTGGCGAGCGCACCAAGGTTGAGCTGGAGCCAAGGCTCGAAGGCCGCCAGATGATCATGATTCTCGCTCCGAAATAAGCGCGAGCGGAACGGTCCGATTTTGAAAAGCCCGGTTCGAATGAGCCGGGCTTTTTGTTTGATCCCGCGCGTTCTGCGTGCCGGACACGCTGCGCTTTGGACCCATCAGGTGACGACAAGGAGCGCAACATGGCCGACTAGCTTTTGTTTCCCTTTGAATAAAAGAACAGCATTTGCCTGCAATTTGTGCGCGTAGAACAGCATAAATACCTAAAAAGGAAACGCCAAATTAACGCTCTCAAACCAATTTTTAAGGAAACTGGTTATTGTGAGCTAAAAAATTGATGCGACCCTTTCTGGCTTTGACACTCTTTGCATTTGGTCTTCCCGTGCTGCCCGCTGAGGCTGCGGCGCTGGACGTCAAGGGGATCGAGTCCGGGCTGGATATGACATGGATAATGACCGCCAGTGCGTTGATCATGTTCATGCAAGTCGGCTTTCTGCTTTTGGAGGCCGGGATGGTCCGCTCCAAGAACAGCATCAATGTTGCCCAGAAAAACCTGCTTGATTTCACCTTCTCCGTGGCAGCCTTCGCTCTGGTTGGGTTCACCATTGCGTTCGGTGCCAGCCATTTTGATTGGTTTGGCTTTGACTGGAATTATGTTGGCCTTCAGAAGATCACCAATTATGAAGCGGGTTTCTTTGTCTTTCAGGTGATGTTTTGCGGCACGGCCGCCACAATCGTCTCAGGCGCGGTTGCTGAACGGATGCGTCTGTCTGCCTATGTTATCGGGTCCATATTCCTCTCCACGCTGATCTATCCGGTCTTTGTTCATTGGGCCTGGGGCAATGCCCTGCACGACAATGCTGGCGCCTTTCTGGCCAACGAGGGATTCATCGACTTTGCTGGCTCGACCGTCGTTCACGCCACTGGAGCATGGGTAGCCCTGGCTGCCTGTCTTGTGCTGGGGGCAAGACAAGGGCGCTTTGATGAAGAAGGCAATCCAGTTCGCCTTGCAGGCCACAGCCCGGTTTTGTCGGCTGCGGGTGGCTTGTTGCTGTTCATCGGCTGGCTCGGCTTCAATGGCGGTTCGACCCTGAAGGCGGGCGAAGGTGTTACTTTCATTATTCTTAATACGATACTGGCCGGTGGTTTCGGGGCGGTGGCAGGCCATCTGCTCGGTTATGTCCAGGATGGCTGCTATTTGCCTGAGAAATCGGTCAATGGCATGCTGGGTGGTCTCGTTGCCGTCACGGCGGGATGTGCGGTTTTAACCCCTTTTGGTGCGATGGTCATCGGCACCATCGGCGGGGCAATCGCCATATATGCCAATGTCTATCTTGAGCAAAAATGGAAAATTGACGATGCGGTGGGGGCCATTGGCACCCATGGCTTTGCCGGTGTGGCTGGCACCATAGGATTGGCATTCCTCGCCCCGGCAGATCAATTGGCTGGCAGCCGATTGCACCAGATCTTTATCCAGTCGAGCGGCGCATTGCTCAATTTTGTTTTCTGCTTCACCTTAGGCTTTGCCTTTTTCTGGCTGCTCAACAAAGCGGTTGGCTTGCGCGTCAATGACAAGGAAGAAGAGGTCGGCCTTAACGTGGTAGAGCATGCGACCCGCATCGGGGTTGGCCATGTTGAAGAAGCGATGGAGAATCTGGTGTCTGGCCAGCTCGGCTTCAGCCAGAGGCTGCCAACCGTTCCCGGTGATGAAGCTGAGAAACTGACGGACCTGTTTAATCAGCTCATGATCAATATGGAACACGAGCATCGCAAACTGAGCGAGCTTGATGCCCTGAAAGCGCAATCGGAAGAAGCTGAGCGCATCACCGCCCTGTCAAACGCCACCTTTGAAGGCATCGCCATGCTGAAAAATGGTATCATCATTGATGGCAATCAGCGGCTGGTTGAACTGCTGGGCTACCGTCTGGATGAGCTGGTGGGCAACTCCGTCATGCAATTTCGCGAAAAAGGACGGCCCAAAGACCCAAACAGTGCCCTGACAGAGGATGAACGCGATTTCTATGAGGTGAATCTGATCGCCAAATCGGGTGAGCGGATACCCGTCGCCGTGCGCGGTCGGGTCATCAATTACAAGGGCGAGAATGTTCGCATTGTCTGTCTGGTCGATCTGCGCGAACGCAAGGCGGCAGAGCGCAACATGCGCATCATGGCCCAGCGCGATGCCTTGACGGGGCTGGCCAACCGCTCTTTGTTCAATGAAAAACTCGATTTTGCGGTCAAAAATGCTATCAAGGCAGCCAGTAGCGGCCTGAGCACGGCTCTCATTTTGGTGGATCTCGACCGCTTCAAGAATGTCAATGACGTTCACGGCCATCAGGCCGGTGATCTGGTGCTCAAGGAAGCCGCCCTCCGATTGCAATCCATTGTCGAACCGGGCGCGACGGTCGCCCGTCTGGGCGGTGACGAATTTGCCATCATCCAGCCTAACATCAGCTTTGCCAATCAAGCAGACGATACGGGCCATCGAATCGTGGCCGAAATGGCCCGCCCCATTGCGTTGAATGACAGCAATTCGGTGATGATTGGGGCCAGCGTCGGCATCGCCTTGTGCCCCGAACATGCACGCGATGCGGATGATCTCTTTTCCAACGCCGACATCGCGCTCTATCATTCAAAACACTCCGGTCGCAACATCTGCAACATGTACCGACAGGGCCTTAACGAGCTGATGGAAAAGCGTCGGCTGCTTCAGGCCGATCTGGAAACCGCCTTGGAAGCGGGTGAGTTCGAAGTCTATTACCAGCCGCGCGCAGAGGCCAATAGTCTGGAAATCTCAACCTACGAGGCTTTGCTGCGCTGGAACCATCCTGTGCGTGGCCTCGTCAGCCCAGCCGAATTCATCCCGGTCGCCGAATCCTGTAGCATGATCATCGAAATTGACAGCTGGGTGTTCCATCAGGCCTGTCTTGCCTCCAAAGGGCGCTTTGCTGGCAAACATATCAGCGTCAACATCTCTCCCTTGCAGTTCCAGCAAAAGGACTTTGTCGCCAAGATCGAAGCCATTCTGGCCAGAACCGGGGCCCAACCGTCCCAACTGGAGCTTGAGCTGACCGAAAGCATGCTGATCGAGGACGACGCCCGCGGTCTGTCGATCATGAAAATGCTCAAGTCAATCGGCTTGTCTCTGGCACTTGATGATTTTGGCACCGGTTATTCATCCCTGTCCTACCTGTCCAAATATCCCTTTGACACGATCAAGATCGACCGCAGTTTTGTCGCCGCTCTGGGTCACGAAGACAATGCGGTTGCCATCATGAAGGCGATCATCAGCCTTGGCGCGGGCCTCGGTATGAAAGTCGTTGCCGAAGGCGTTGAGACCAGAGATGAAATTCTGTTCCTCAAGAACCAGAAATGCGACCAGTTGCAAGGCTATTTGATTGGCAGGCCGATGCCGATTGAGACATGCGCCACCGTAGTCCCCGCAGATCTGGTCGATTTCATGAACGAGCAGGGTGAGGAGCCGAACTCCGACGCCCAGGTCGCCATGCTGCGCAGGATTGTCAGTGCCAAGGAGGGAAGTGAAACCTCCAGCGTTTCTAGACCGGTTGATGAAGTGACTTCGTCCGATCAGGCCCAATCCGCATCAGGCTAAGCAATCGGCTGGCCTCTTTGCCATTGTTTCGTCTTTTGCATTGCCTCTGCTTTTTCCACCATCCCCCTATTGCAAAATGCTTTTTTGCGCTCCAGACTGGCTCCGGGACGCCTGATTTGGCTTTGTCGGTTCTGGTGGTTGAGGAGACGGTATGACCCGCGGATATTGGATCACTTTGGTAATTTTTCTGACCATTTCTCTTGGTGGAGGCCTTTTTATCGGCGCGACCAACATTCCCGGCCCATGGTATATGGAACTGGAAAAGCCACCCCTGACCCCGCCCAACTGGCTGTTTGCGCCGGCCTGGACGCTGCTTTACATCCTCATCGCCATTGCTGGCACAAGGGTGGTCGATCTGCCGGGCCCACGCGGCCCAATGATGCTCTGGATTCTGCAAATGGGCCTTAACTTTGCCTGGAGCCCGATCGTCTTCACGCTCAATCATCTGGTGCTGGGCCTTGTGGTGATCCTCGCCCTCATTGCTTCCATCGCCGCTTTTATCCGTGTCACATGGCACCGGGATCGACTGGCAGCAATGCTCTTCATGCCTTACGCCCTCTGGGTCGCCTTCGCTTCCTATCTGAATGCGGGGCTGGTCGCGTTGAATTAAGGGGTGTCTGCGCTGGGGTCTCTTGACACAATATAGACCAGTGGTCTAAGAGATGTTTGTCGAATTTAGACCAGCGGTCTAAATGCTGCCCAAGAAGACATCATCATGACACCCAGAGACAGATTTTTGGCGCTGAGCAAACAAGAGCGCGCGCTATGGCTAGAGCCAGCAGAGGAAGAATTCTGCACCTTCGGGCTCGAAGAGGCCTCGCTGAACCGAATATTAAAGCGCGCAGGTGTGAGCAAAGGGCGCACATATCACTATTTTGCAAACAAGGGTGAATTGTACCGCGCGACGCTCGATGCGCGCTTGCCTTCCATTGATCGCTCCGGACTGTCAGCACCCCTTAAAGCCGCTGACGCACAAACATTCTGGACAGCTATATCCTCTCTGGTTGAACAGGTAACAAGCGCACTCAAACAAGACGAAAGACTTGCAGAGCTGGTTCGCATCCTCCACCGCGAAGCCGCGGCAAAGCGTGCCTATGCAGAACCGCTCGCTCGGCTACAGACCCAAATCGAAAGCTTCCTTGTGGCAGGCCAATCTGTTGGCGCTATTCGCGACGATTTCCCGATCTCGCTGCTGACAAGTGTCACGCTTGACCTTGCGACAACAATTGATCGCTGGTTTGCAACAAACGCTCAAGGCCTGTCCTCTGAACAAGAAACCGATTTATCTCAACGCGCATTCGGCCTTCTGATAGCGCCTCTTGTCCCTCCTCATCAATAATCTGATAGACAAAGCTCATGACTCATTCTCGCATTGTTGGACTCCTCGCCCTGTTAAGCGCCCTGAATTTGGCCCTGATGGTGCCGGGTGGATTTGTTGAAACCAGAGTCTTTCCGCACTATTCCGTCGCCGTGTTGGCCGCGTTCAACGTATTTTTGACGATTCTGGGGCTGGGCAGCTTTATCCTTGCTTACGCTGCCTTGCGACATGGCAGAACCGGAATGCTGCCGATCGTGGCTGGACTCGCATTCGTTGCTGTCTATGTGGCCGATCTGCTGCATATTTTCCCCGTATCGGAAAATCCGATGTCAACAACGCTGACCATTCTTGAGTGCATCGGCACTCTATTGGGATTGATGCTTGTCGCAGCAGGCGTGCGTTCCATGTCGTTACAGCACCCCTCTGCACAAGGGGACAGGGGAGGCGTTGCCAATGGGCTTTCCAGAGGATTGCTGATGGCCATGATTGCAGTCGGAGTTGGAATCGTCATCTTCGCGACTTTGTCCGCGATGTAGCGGGCTTTTGAGGGGCCAGCCGGTGCATTTGAAGGGATGGCGACGTCTGCATAGCCGCCATCGGCGTGATTGTGCCCCCAACCGTCATTCCCCTGTCAGAATCTTGGCCTTTGCCCTTGATTCTCTGCACCCACATCGCTATAACCCGCCAGTCTCGACTCATCCGGCTATCGTAAGGGCTGCCGTGGTGGGTCTCGAATGCTCAATCCGAGACGGATCCGCAGACCCCATTGTCTGGAGATGCACATCCGCCTTCGAGCAGTTTCAAAAACAACGATCCGAGCACGCGTTCCGATTGATTGTCGTCAATCGATCAAGGGAATTCGGGCCACGATACAGTTTCAGGAGAGCAAAATGCCCAAGTTGAAAACCAAGTCCGGCGCCAAGAAGCGTTTCAAAGTGACCGGTACTGGCAAGATCGTATCTGCCCAAGCTGGCAAACAGCATGGCATGATCAAGCGCACCACCAAATTCATCCGCAAAGCCCGTGGCACGACCACTCTGTGCGATCAGGATGCAAAAATCGTCAAGCAGTTCCTGCCTTACAAATAAGCGCAGACCTTGAGAACAGCATTCCGATTATAAGGAGATCAAAACATGTCACGTGTAAAACGCGGTGTAACCGCTCACGCCCGCCACAAAAAAGTTCTGAAGGCTGCCAAAGGCTATTATGGCCGCCGCAAGAGCACCATTCGCGTCGCCAAACAGGCAGTTGAAAAAGCCGGTCAGTACGCCTATCGCGACCGTAAGGCCAAGAAGCGCAACTTCCGTTCGCTCTGGATCCAGCGCATCAACGCCGCTGTTCGCGAACAGGGCCTGACCTATGGTCGATTTATCGACGGCCTCAACAAGGCTGGCATCGAAATTGACCGCAAGGTTCTGTCCGATATGGCAATTCATCAGCCAGAAGCATTCGCTTCCCTGATTGAAAAAGCCAAATCTTCTGCTGCTGCCTAAATCTCTTCCCGCAAAGGCGCTTGGCGCTTTTTGGGTCTGAGATTGCTGTTGAGGCTCTAAATGTTGCAAAGCGGTTTGTCCGTCTTGCAAGATTGTCTCCTATCGGCGCACAAACAGATTTCACGATTTGAAAACCCGCGTCGAGCAATCGAAGCGGGTTTTTTATTTGGTTCTTTCAGATTTGCCATGCCTTTTTGTCAGAAAGCCGCTGGCAAGCCGCAAGCAATCTGCTAAAACCGCAGCAATCGCTCCCCGTGTCGGGTCTTCGCCCGGCCAAACCTGTCCCAACGGAATAGTTATGTCGGAACTTGAAACACTCGAGCAGGAAATCGCCGTCGCCATTGATGCGGCCGGTGACGAAACTGCACTGGAAGATGTCCGCGTCTCCGCCCTTGGCAAGAAGGGCAAGATTTCGGAGCTGATGAAAACTCTGGGCAAGATGAGCCCGGAAGAACGCAAGGAAATGGGTCCGGCCCTCAATGGTCTGAAAACCCGCGTCGGGGAGGCCATCGCCACCCGCAAGGAGATTCTCAAGGAAGAAGCCCTCAATGCCCGCCTGAAAAGCGAAACCGTCGATGTAACCCTGCCCACCCGTCAGGGTGCGACCTTTGATGGCCGCGTGCATCCGATCGCTCAGGTGACGGACGAATTGACCGCAATCTTCGCCGACATGGGATTTGCGGTCGCAGAAGGCCCGGACATCGAGACCGATTTCTATAACTTCACCGCGCTCAACTTCCCGCCCGACCATCCGGCGCGTCTGGAACATGACACCTTCTTCCTGCCCGAAAAGGAAGATGGCTCGCAGATGGTACTGCGGACCCACACCTCGCCGGTGCAGATCCGCACCATGGTCAATCAGGAACCGCCGATCCGCGTGATCTGCCCGGGCCGCACCTATCGCTGCGACAGCGACCAGACCCACACCCCGATGTTCCATCAGGTGGAAGGCCTCGTCATTGAAGAAGGCGCCCATATGGGGCACCTCAAATGGGTTCTGGAGGAGTTCTGCAAGGCCTTCTTCGAGGTCGACAGCGTCAAGATGCGGTTCCGCGCCTCCCACTTCCCCTTCACCGAGCCATCGATGGAAGTCGATATCGGCTGCCAGCGCGTCGGCAATGAGCTGCGCATTGGCGAAGGGGACGATTGGCTCGAAATTCTCGGCTGCGGCATGGTGCATCCCAATGTGCTGCGCAATTGCAACCTCGACCCGGACAAATATACCGGCTTTGCTTGGGGCATGGGCATCGACCGCATTGCCATGCTGAAATATGGCATGCCGGACTTGCGCGCCTTCTTCAATGGCGACAAGCGCTGGCTCGACCATTATGGCTTCCGCCCCCTTGATATTCCCGGACTGGTAGGAGGGCTCTCCTCATGAAATTCACCCTCTCGTGGTTGAAGGATTATCTCGACACCGACGCGTCTCTTGATGAAATCCTTGAAAAACTCACCGTCATCGGCCTTGAGGTCGAGGAAGTGATCGACGCTGCCGCAGCTTTGAAGGACTTCACGGTCGCCTATGTCGAGGAAGCCGAACAGCATCCTGACGCTGACCGTCTGCGGGTTTGCAAGGTCAATACCGGCAAGGAAGTGCTCCAGATCGTTTGTGGTGCCCCCAATGCCCGCGCTGGCATCAAGGTTGTTCTGGCCCAGAATGGCTCTGTCATTCCGGCCAATGGCATGGTTTTGAAGCCAACCAAGATCCGCGGTGTTGAATCGAACGGCATGATGTGCTCCGAGCGCGAAATGGGCCTGTCCGATGAGCATAACGGCATTATGGAATTGCCTGAAGATGCGCCAATCGGCGTTCCCTTCGCCCCATTGCTCGGTCTTGATGATCCGGTCATTGACATCGCCATCACGCCAAACCGCGGCGACGCGCTCGGTGTTTATGGCGTGGCGCGCGATCTGTCCGGCGCTGGCGTTGGTGTGCTCAAGGAAAAACATCCCAAGGAAGTGCCCGGCAGCTTCGACAGCCCGATCAACGTGCTGTTGAAGGAAGAGGGCGACAATCCGATCTGCCCGATGTTCACCGGTGTCTATGTCAAAGGCGTCAAAAATGGCCCAAGCCCAGACTGGGTGCAGAAACGCCTGCGCGCCATTGGTCTTCGTCCAATCAACGCGCTGGTCGATATCACCAACTACATCTCCTATGACCGTGGCCGCCCGCTCCATGTCTATGATGCGGACAAGCTCACCGGCGATATCCATGTGCGTCTTGGCAAACCCGGCGAAAAGCTGGTGGCGCTCGATGGCAAGGAATATGAAATCACTGAGGGCACCGACATCTGCGTCATCGCTGATGATAGCGGACCGGTCGGTTTTGGTGGCATCATGGGTGGCGAGCCAACCGGGTCCCAGCCAGAAACCACCAATGTCTTCATCGAATGCGCATGGTTTGACCCGATCCTGACGGCGCGTGCCGGTCGTGCGCTGGGCATTCAGTCCGACGCTCGCTATCGTTTCGAACGCACCTGTGATCCCGAATTCGTCATTCCCGGTCAGAATGCGGCCGTTCAGATGGTGCTCGACCTCTGTGGTGGCGAGCCATCCAAAATGGTCGTCGCCGGACAGGCACCTCTCAACGAGAAAATCATCAATTTTCCGATGTCGGAAGTGAAGCGTCTGGTTGGCCTCGAAGTGCCGGAAGTGGAAATCAAGACCGTTCTGACCCGTCTTGGTTTTTGGGTGTCTGGCCATGGCCATGACGTCAAGATCGCGGTGCCCAGCTTCCGCCCGGACATTCACGGCAAGGCGGATATCGTCGAGGAAGTCGCCCGCATTGTTGGTGTCGACCGAGTGCCAAACACTCCGTTGCCGCGCCTGAGTTCCGTCACCCAGCCACCGCTGACCGAGCGTCAGAAGCGCATCCGCGCAGCCCGTCGCCAGTTGGCTGCCCGCGGCATGGTGGAAGCGGTCACCTGGTCCTTCACCGAGAAGCATCTGGCCGACCTGTTCGGGGGTGGCAAGCCGGAGTTGGCTCTGACCAACCCGATCTCTGCAGACTTGTCCGACATGCGCCCAAGCCTGTTGCCGGGCCTGCTGCTGGCCGCCCAGCGCAATGTTGATCGTGGATTCAACGATCTGGCACTGTTCGAGGTAGGGCAGATCTTCCTTGGCGACCAGCCGGATGAGCAATTCACCCACGCCTCGGGCATTCGCCGCGGAGCCAGCCAGCTGGTCGGCAATGGTCGCCACTGGCGCGATCCGGCCAAGGCGGTTGATGTCTTTGACATTCGCGCCGATGCCCTGAGCGTGCTTGATGCAATGGGGCTGGACAGCACCAAGCTGCAAATCGTTGCTGGTGGTCCGGACTGGTATCATCCGGGGCGCTCGGGCAAGATCCAGCTTGGCCCGAAAAACGTTATCGGCACCTTCGGGGAATTGCATCCCAAAGCGCTCGATGATTTGAAAGTCGACGGCCCGGTCTATGCCTTCGAGATTACCATCGAAGCCGTGCCGGCACAGAAGAAAAAGTCGTCCAAGTCCCGTCCGGCCCTGACCTTGTCAGACCTGCAGCCGGTGCGCCGCGACTTTGCCTTCCTTGTCGACAAGGACGTCACGGCCGCCACCATTCTGCGGGCCGCCAACGGCGCGGACAAGAAACTGATCACCGGCGTCAATCTGTTCGACCTTTATGAAGGCGAGCGTCTTGAGCCGGGCAAGAAATCAGTTGCTTTCGAAGTGACCATACAGCCAAAGGACAAGACCCTGACCGACGAAGACATCGAGGCCATCTCGAAGAAAATCGTCGATGCGGTCACCAAATCAACCGGCGGCGAATTGCGCGGTTGATCCTTAACTGACACAGACTGAAAAGGCGGGGCCATCGGCTCCGCCTTTTTTGTTGGGATCTCTGTGTAGCGGTTGAGACCAAGCGCAGAATCGAGGATCCTGCTATCCCGTCATCAGGAAAGAGCCACCATGGAAAGCCCGCATTTGGTCAAGGCCGACGCCGAGGAAAGCAAGTTAAGCGAACAAGAGCGGCGTTTTCTGTTGGCGCAATTCGTCTTGGAAGATGAAAGCCTGATGGAGATCCTAAACGGCCTGCGAGACATCGATCTGCCCGATTGGCGGCTGGTGTCAGGCGCGATCTACCAGACGGTCTGGAACCGTCTCACCGGCCAGCCGCAGGGATATGGCATCAAGGATTATGATGTTGCCTATTTCGACGCATCCGATCGCTCCTATGAGGCGGAAGATGGTGTGATCAAGCGGGTCGAAGCCGCCCGGCCAAAATGGCAGGGACGCATCGAAGTGCGCAATCAGGCCCGCGTCCATCTGTGGTATCCCGAGCGCTTTGGTGGCCCCTATCCGGAGTTGAAACGGACCGACGAAAGCTTGGAGAACTATATGTGCACCACCCATGCGGTGGCAGTCCGGCTTGAGGCTGACGACAGTCTCTCCATAGCGGCACCCTTTGGTCTTGAAGATATTTTCTCGCTAACCATCCGCCCCTGCCGCAGGCTGCCGACCAACCGCACCCATTATGCCGAAAAAGCCAGACGCATGGCCCGTCATTGGCCGCAATTGCGGATCCTTGACTGGGAAACAGAAGAGCCGATCAGGCTGGACCAGCTCTGACAAGTCTCTCGCCTCTGAAGGCGAGGGAAGGTGGTCTGTGCTTGAACCTGAGCCCTTATGGGGCGACAGCTCAGCCGTTGACCAGCTCTTCCAGTGCCACGCCGCGATATTGCTTGGTCTGGTCCAGCACCACATGGCTGGCAATCTGCATCTTGCCGCCGATCTTGACCAAGAGGTCCTCGGTGACCGAGTGATAGCGTTGAATGTCTGTGCAGACAAACCGCACCAGATAATCAAACGAGCCGCTCAGTTTCAGGCATTCCGCAACATCGGGCAGTTCGGCAATTGATTCTTCAAAAGTGGCGAAGATCGAATGGTCATGGTCACGGATTGTGATGGTCGCCATCACCGTGACATGGCGGCAAAGCAATTCCAGATTGATCAGGCCAAGATAGCCACTGATCAGGCCAATATCCTCGAGCCGCTTGACCCGCTGCAAGCAGGGACTTGGCGACAATCCCACTTTCTCAGACAGAGCCTTATTGGTGATGCGGGCATCCTTTTGCAGCTCATCGAGAATGCGCAGGTCAATTCGGTCGAGTTTTGAGCTTTTGCGCGGCAAGGTAGCGATCCTTCGGTTCGAGGCATTTAAACGAAACAATATGTTGCGTTTCATAGGGTTTTTACAGGATGCTGCGCGTTATGCAAGTCAATTCAGTTGTCTAAAAGGGCGCATGAAATTGGGTTCTCCACCAGTTTCTGCATTCTGCTCCCCTTTTGCCTCGTGGCATCGGGGGTGTCTTCGGGATGGGTTGAGGATAGAGATGTCACACCAACCTTGTTGCTATTGCACCACTGGCATCCACGTGCCAACCTAAAGCCAACACAATAAGAAATTTCAATAATAGCCAGAGGAAAGAATGAAAATGTCGAAGAAGGGTTCGATCAATCGGCGTTCGGTCTTGACCGGGTTGGCGGCTGGCGGCGCTGCCAGCTTGGCAAGCCCGGCAATTGTCAAGGCGAGCGAGACGATCAAATGGAAAATGCCCATGTCTTGGCCCAAGCAGGTGCCAGGTGTTGGTGTCAATGGCGTCCGCTTTGCCGAGCGTGTCAACAAGATGTCTGCCGGTGAGTTGGAAATCAAGGTCTTTGGCGCTGGCGAATTGGTGCCGCCACTCGAAGTCTTTGATGCGGTCTCCAGTGGCGGAGCCGAATGCGGCCACGCCACCCCCTATTATTGGCAGGGCAAGGACCCGTCGTTCCACTTCTTCACCGGTGTGCCATTCGGTCTGACGCAGGTCGAACATATTGCATGGCTGCAATATGGCGGCGGGCAGGCGCTTTGGGAGCGCGCCTATGAACCATTTGGCGTCACGCCGCTTTATGCTGGCTCTTCAGGCACTCAGGCCGGTGGCTGGTTCGCCAAGGAAATCAAGACCCTTGATGACTTGAAAGGCCTGAAGATGCGCATTGCCGGCCTTGGTGGTGAAGTGTTGCGCCGTCTGGGTGCGTCTGTCGTCATGCTGCCGCCAACCGACATTTTCTCGGCCTTGCAGGCAGGTACCATTGATGCCGCTGAATGGGTTGGCCCGTGGAACGATCTGGCCTTTGGTCTCTACAAGGTGGTTGGCAATTACTATATGCCAGCCTTCCATGAATTGGGCCCATCGCTTGAAGTGATCGTCAATACCGAGAAATTCAACGCTCTGCCAGACCATCTGCAGGCCATTGTCCGCGAAGCGGCCATGGCAACCTCGATGGACACCATGGCTGACTTTGCCTACCACAACATGATGTCGCTCGGTCCCTTGCTGGAAAAGGAAGGCGTGCACCTGCGCAGCCTGCCAGACGACATCACCATGGCTCTGGCCAAGGAATCGGCCATCGTCACCAAGGAAATTGCGGATACCTCGCCATTGGCTGGCGAAATCTACAAAAGCTTTGTCGATTTCCGCAAGAGCGCGTCCGATTATGCGATGATTTCCGAGTGGGAAGCGACCAGAACCCGCAAACTGGCACTCGATCTCTGAGACGGTTTGTGACAATGACAAAAGAAAATCCGGCTCTTGAGGGCCGGGTTTTTTCGTCTTGGGATCATCGTATGGCGCTTTCCCGGGCAACCGACCAATCCAATACATGAATATACGCGTAAATCGGCTCAATCGTGCAATTCCTGCTGGAACATTCACGCCTTTCATGAGATAGCCAAGAAAAAGCATATCGGCCGGAAAAAAGCCTCTTCTCACATGAGAGAGCTAAGGGTATAAGCGCGCCATGACAAAACAGACATTCGATAAAATCCGCAACTTCTCGATCATCGCTCACATCGATCACGGGAAGTCTACGCTCGCCGACCGGCTCATTCAGTTGACCGGGGGCTTGAGCGATCGCGAGATGTCCGAGCAGGTGCTTGACAGCATGGACATCGAAAAAGAGCGTGGCATCACCATCAAGGCACAGACCGTGTCGCTGACTTATCCGGCAGATGACGGGGAAACCTACACCCTCAACCTGATGGATACACCGGGTCACGTTGACTTTGCCTATGAGGTCAGCCGGTCGCTTGCCGCCTGTGAAGGCTCCATCCTTGTGGTCGATGCGTCGCAAGGGGTGGAAGCCCAGACCCTGGCCAACGTCTATCAGGCGATTGAGAATGATCACGAGATTGTCCCGATCCTCAACAAGATCGACCTGCCCGCGGCTGAGCCCGATCGTGTGCGCGCCCAGATCGAGGATGTGATCGGTATTGATGCGTCTGATGCCATTGAAGCCAGCGCCAAATCCGGCATTGGCATCAAGGAAACACTCGAAGCCATCGTCAAGCGCCTGCCAGCGCCCCAAGGGGATTTCGATGCACCGCTGAAGGCAATGCTGGTTGACAGCTATTACGATGTCTATCTGGGCGTGGTGGTCATTGTCCGCATTGTCGATGGCGTTCTGAAAAAGGGCGACAAGATCCGGATGATTGGCACGGGCGCGGCCTATGACGTCGACCGGATTGGTGTCTTCCGTCCCAAAATGACAGATGTTCAGCAATTGGCACCCGGTGAGATTGGCTTTTTGATCGCCTCGATCAAGGAAGTGGCCGATACCCGTGTGGGGGATACCATCACCCATATTCGCAAACCGTGCGAAACGCCTCTACCGGGCTTCCGCCCGGCCCAGCCAGTGGTGTTCTGTGGTCTCTTCCCGGTCGATGCCAACGACTTTGAAGATTTGCGCTCTGCGATGGGCAAGCTGCGGCTGAATGATGCCAGTTTCTCCTTTGAGATGGAAACCTCCGCTGCCCTTGGGTTCGGCTTCCGGTGTGGTTTCCTCGGTCTGTTGCATCTGGAGATCATTCAGGAGCGTCTCAGCCGCGAATTCAATCTCGATCTTATCGCCACCGCCCCGAGCGTGGTCTATGAGATGGAATTGACCGATGGCTCTGACATCAGCCTGCACAACCCGGCCGACATGCCCGACGTGGTCAAGATCCGCGAAATTCGCGAGCCCTGGATCAAGGCATCGATCATGACACCGGATGAATATCTTGGCCCAATCCTGACGCTCTGTCAGGAACGGCGGGGCATCCAGACCGATCTTTCCTATGTCGGTAGCCGTGCCATGGTTCAATATGACCTGCCGCTGAACGAAGTGGTGTTCGATTTCTATGATCGCCTGAAGTCGATCTCCAAGGGCTATGCCAGCTTTGACTATCAGCTGGCCGACTATCGCGCGGGCGACCTGGTGAAAATGTCGATCCTCGTCAACGAAGAGCCTGTTGATGCTCTCTCGGTGCTGGTCCACCGCTCTCAGGCCGACATTCGTGGCCGTTCCATGTGCGAAAAGCTCAAGGAACTGATCCCGCGTCACATGTTCAAGATTCCCATTCAGGCAGCTCTTGGTGGCCGGGTGATCGCGCGCGAGACCATTTCGGCCATGCGCAAGGATGTGACCGCAAAATGTTACGGCGGCGACGCCACCCGCAAGCGCAAGCTGCTGGACAAGCAAAAGGCAGGCAAGAAGAAAATGCGCCAGTTCGGCAAGGTGGAGATTCCGCAGGAAGCTTTCATCGCCGCACTCAAAATGGACAATTGATCGAGCCGGAGCAATGAAGCATGGCCTGACCGGCACAGATCAGGCTCAATGCTCTTTATTGAGACAAGGAACAGGGTGTCAGGCCCTGTTTTTTTGTCTCATTGTACATGCGCTTTCATAATGGGCCTCGGGCACAGCTTGTTTTGGCCTGTCCACCGAAACCCGGTTCCGCCCCTCATTCTTGGAACGATAGAGCGCAATGTCGGCGCGTTTGAGCAATGCGTCGACGCTATCGCCATCCTGATAGCAGGCGACACCAAAGCTTGACGTAATTTCAATCCGGCTGCCATTGATCAGGATCGGAGTCTCCTCGATAGTCTCACGCAGTCGCTCGGCGACCCGGGCTGCCCCAAGCAATGTCTGGTCACTGAGGATCATGGCAAATTCTTCCCCACCCAGACGACCGATAATATTGCCTTCGGCCCGCGCAATCTTGGCCACCATACGGATCACCTGATCGCCGGCAGCGTGGCCAAAGTTGTCATTGACCCGTTTGAAATGGTCGATATCAAACATGATGGCATTCAGAGACGAACATTTCTCCGGACCGGCCTGTTTGAGATCCTTGAGAACCAGACCTGCTTTTTCAAAGAAGGCGCGTCGATTGAGCAGATTGGTCAGGGAATCGCGATTGGCCAGCTGCACGAGCTGTTGCTGCAGAACAATCATGCGTTCCGCCACGCGCAAACGCGCCATCAAGCTTTCTTCCTGAAGCGGTTTTTGCAGATAATCATCAGCACCACTGTCCAGCGCTTCAACCAACATGTCATCATTGTCTCCACCGGAAATGGCGATCACATACATGCTCTTGCGCTGTTCGGCCAGAATGCGTGCATTCCAACAGATCTCAAGGCCGGACATGCCTTCGTCATTCATGGAAACGATGATGATGTTGATGTCAGGGGTCTGCTTGATGAAAGACCATGCGTCTTGCCCGTTGGCGAAGGCGAACACGGTCTCCTGTCGCTTTTCAAGCACAGAACGTATGGCGCTGCGATCAGCGTTTTTGGTTTCCACCAGAACGATCTTCATTATGTCCCCAAGGTCTTGCTTTCACAAGGCAAGGCGCCCTTGCCCCCAAGTGAATGCGCGTGTCGCAGCATTCTTGGCACCGGCCTTGTGATGTCTTCAGAGGCGATCATAAGCCATGAGCCTTAACGTATTAATACAACCACAGCCAAAATGCGCAGAAAGGCGACACTTTAAATAACAAAGTTAATTTTTGGTATGGCTGTACATAATCGCAGGGAAAGACAGGACAGATTCCATCAAGAAGCGCTAAAATATTGAAAAAAGGGTATAAAGTAGGGACATCTCGTCGCAGGCACGAAGAGTGCAGGACCTCTTTGTGGGCTTTTCGCTGGTGGCGTGCGTGGATAAAATTAATTTGAGTCTTTAAAACCGCAGCGGTCGATTAACACTTGTCGCGGGATGTCAGACATCCGGGCTAACGGAGGCCAGGAAGCGATCAGCGTCCAGCAGTGCGCGATCACGCTGACGCTCCAGCCGATAGATCTCTTCTTCCAGTCGCACCACTTCCCGCCTCAGCCGTCTGAGCTCTACGCGTTTTTCCCGCCCACTGTCTATGTCAGCTCTTTTGTGTTGCCCTTTATTTCCGCCGACGGGTCTGACTTTCTGGCTTCGCAACGCATCGATCTTACGTCGCACATCGCCTATGCTGCTGCGCGCTTCTGCAATCTGTTTTTCTATCTCATGCAGATCATGGCCCCGCTCATAGCCCCTCAGAAAAGACGCCTCTGCGTCTGCTGGGCAAATGCTGCGATAGTCATAGCCATTGCGCCCGACAGTGAAGCCGTTGGACGGCGTGCAATAGCGCACCAGTCCCTCTTGATAGCCCTTGTCATAAAGGGGCTTGTCCGGCAGCACTCCATAGCGCTGGCAGGCCTTGATATGATCAGTGAATCGTTCTGTCGTACGCCCCTGAACGGCATCATTAAGGCCAATCGATTGCCAGTTGCCGATATGGCATTCATCCTCGGTCAAGCTGGCACAACCGGCGAGCAGACCCGAAAGGAGCAAAACAGGAATGAAGGGGCGCATTGCAGGATCTTCATGGCATGAGGGATGGAAAAATGCTTGTCATCCACGTATGGTTAACAATTCGTGCATAGAGTCGCAACCATACAAACTGCGATATAGTGGAGCAAAGGCCATGCCGCTGCCCAAGATGCCTCTGATGGTGCAGCCCCATCACCCCCTCTCTGCCAAACGGACCTTGTTGGGTCGCGTTGGTGCTTCGTGCTTTTCTCTGTTGGCTCCTCTGCCAATGGTTCTTGCTGGTGTGGTCCTGCTGGCCAGCCATGCAGCGGAAGCGCAAACCCCGGCCAAAAAGTTGTTTGGTGCGAAAAAGGCCCCGGCCAATTTGCAATCCCGCGCCATCGGCTCCTATGCCAAGGGCTGTCTGGCTGGCGGGCGCGCCTTGTCGATCGATGGCCCTGCCTGGCAGGCCATGCGTTTGTCGCGCAATCGCAACTGGGGCCATCCGGTTCTGGTTGCTTTTCTGGAGAAGCTGGCCGTTGACGCAAAAGCCTATGATGGCTGGAACGGCTTGCTGATCGGTGATCTGGCTCAGCCACGCGGCGGCCCGATGTTGACCGGCCATGCCTCCCACCAGATCGGACTGGATGCGGATATCTGGCTTCGACAGATGCCAGAACGCCGGTTCACCCGCACTGAGCGAGAAAGGGTTTCAGCCATCTCGATGCTTAAAAAGGGAACCCGCACGGTTGACGCCAACAAATTCACAATGGCCCATTTGCGACTGATCAAGCGCGCCGCCTCAACGCCCGGCGTTGCTCGCATCTTTGTTCATCCCGGTATCAAGAAAGCCCTTTGTGACCGAGCAGGGAATGATCGCGCCTGGCTGCGACAAGTCCGCCCATGGTACGGCCACCATTATCATTTTCACGTGCGGATGAAGTGCCCTCCGGGCAATCCGGGCTGCAAAAATCAGGCTCCGCCTCCGGCCGGTGACGGCTGCGGCAAGGAGTTGGCCTGGTGGTTGTCCGACGAGCCTTGGAAGCCGAAAAAGCCGGTCAAGAAAAACCCCAACAAAAAGCCCGTCAAGCGCCGGCAGGTTACCTTGAGCGATTTGCCAGACGCCTGCAGTGCTGTGCTGGATGCGGCCCCGTTGCAAACAGCCAACGCAATGACATCAAGGTCCGCCCCTGCCATGTCTCAGCCTTTGCAGGCGCTGCCAAGACCACGCCCCTTGCAAAATTAAGGCAAAGGAAACAGTCATCAAAAAAGGCCTCGCTCTTCATGAGCGAGGCCTTTTGTTTGGCGTAATAGCTTTCCCGGGCTACGAGGTGAGCGGCATCGGGCAAGCGACCCCGGTGCCCCCCAACCCGCAATAGCCGCCGGGATTTTTGGCCAGATATTGCTGATGATAGCTTTCGGCATAATAAAAGGGATCCGCAGCAATGATCTCGGTTGAGATGGTGCCATGGCCCCTGTCGGTTAGCGCAGCTTGATACTCGGCTCGCATCTCGGCAGCAATCTTCGCCTGATCATCGCTGAAGGTGTAAATGCCGGAGCGATACTGGGTGCCAATATCGTTGCCCTGGCGCATACCCTGAGTCGGATCATGCTGCTCCCAAAAGGTCGTCAGCACATCGCGGTAGGAAAGCTTGGTTGGATCAAACACCACCAAAACCACCTCATTATGTCCGGTACCGCCGGTGCACACCTCTTCATAAGTGGGGTTGGCCGTGTGTCCTGCGCTGTAACCGACCGCGGTGGTGTAAACGCCTTCAAGTTGCCAGAAGGCCCGCTCCGCTCCCCAGAAGCAACCCATGCCGATCATTGCCATCTCAAATCCGTCTGGAAATGGCCCTTTCAACGGGGTGCCCAGCACATAATGGGTGCTCGCTGTTTCAAGCGGAGTCTCACGTCCGGGCAATGCCTCTTCTCTGGTCGGTATTTCGAGCTTTTTGCGTGTCAGTCCAAACATCGTCACTCCTTACATGGAACAAGGCCCTAGAGGTCAGCCATCGTCTTGCATGCATGACTGATCGCAGGACCCCGAAAGATCTTTCACATATATCGGTACGACAAAGCGCTTGTTCTAGGTCACAATCTCACATCGGAGACATCAAATGCTGATCACTTTCGGGCGACGCTTGCGGCCCAGATAGAT
Source organism: uncultured Cohaesibacter sp. (assembly GCF_963677725.1). Lineage (NCBI taxonomy): Bacteria > Pseudomonadati > Pseudomonadota > Alphaproteobacteria > Hyphomicrobiales > Cohaesibacteraceae > Cohaesibacter > uncultured Cohaesibacter sp. The sequence continues at coordinate 2,472,704 of NZ_OY782507.1, read as the reverse complement.
CAACAGCGAGCCAACCAGTCCCGCAGCCAGCCAGGCTGGCATCATCAAAATCCACTGCACGAGCGGATCCCAGATCAGTGGATGGACATTGCGCTGGATTGTCGCTTGCGCCAGATTGAGGCTGGCACTGTCAATCTCGAACCATGTCGCACCCAACGACTTCATCACGACCTCATTGGCTGCAATCGAGCGAACCCCGTCCAGCACCAAAGCCAAAAGCGCAAGCGCACAGGTCCACAGACCAAGCATGGAACTGATGAAACGCAAAAGACGCATGGCTTATCCTTTCAAACGCAGACACAAGCGATACTTCAGGCAATAGAAAAAGTTACAGTCTTGCGCAACCGCCTAATCACGGCTCATGGTCGCTCATCCCAGTCTATCACAAGATGAAAGGCCAAAATGAGACCACGAAAACGTCCCATGTCGCCGCGTCAACGGCAAGCCAAGACTTGGCGTGTGACTCGGTTTTTTATGACACACCATACAGTTAGCAGAGATGCAATTATGGTTCTGAGGTGGAATGAAGCTGATTTTGCGCTGCGATATGCACAGGGGACAGCGCAATATCACAAGAGTCTGACTTTCTGTTGACAGATAAGGCCAAGAGGGCTTGCGTTCCCGTTCTATTTGGCTATATTGCGCCCACACTTTGGTACGGAGAGGTGGCCGAGTGGTCGAAGGCGCACGCCTGGAACGCGTGTAGGCGGGTAACCGTCTCCAGGGTTCGAATCCCTGTCTCTCCGCCATTTATTCATGTAAGACTTTGTTTTTATTGAATAAATTGAAGGCGTTATAATTTCAGCCCACAAAATACCCCACAAAATTTGCTGCATTTCACGATACTATACTGTACCGCCTTGGACGCTTAATCAGCACATAGTGTTCTGCTTATATGTCGGTCAGGGTATATAACGGCCCATTGCTTTCACATGCGTGCAGCTGACGTGGGATTGGTTCGCGTTCAGCTGGTTGCAAAAGCGCCAATAGATGCTTTACCTCTCACTACGCTCCCCAGTGTTGTCGTCATAGCGTTTTCGAATGCGGTCACAACTTTGCTAGGCGTATCTATTGCCCTATGCTCGAAGAGTAGCGCGTCATGCATCGGCAGGACGACGTTAACGTCGTCCAATTTGCCAACTTCTAGCAGCGCCCTCTTAAAGATTAGGGATGCTGTCCCCTGAACGACTTGGCTAACAGCAGATCGCTGTTCTTTAGCGGTTAGCGAACCGCCGCGCCCGCGAAGATATTGGTTGCCGAGCAAGGTCGCCACACGTCCATTGGCTTGAAAATCGGCCCAGACCGACCTCTTCCAGCTCTCGTACTGCACGAATAGTCCGAAAGCAGTTTTGGCGCGAGGCCGATCTACACCAAGCGAAACCGCTGCATCGATCAGGGCTTTCTTGCTCATTCCATAGGCGTAGGACAGAAACAGTTGTTTAGCAGCCTTTCTGTTCCCTGAAAGCCCAAGGTGCGTGGTCGCGAACAGGTCATACATATCGCCTGCGGCGTACAGCTTCATCAGCTCACTATCCTTTGAGAGCGCCGCCATGATTCCGACCTCGAACTGATCGAAGTCTACGTAGCTCAATTCAGAACCCTCGCGCGCGGCAATGATGCTGCGATATTTCTTTGAAATATTCTGCAAACTTGGGCTGCGCAAATGGATGCGCGAGGTGCGAGAACCAAACACATCCAATACCGGCCGTATAATGGTGGTAGACAGGGTTAGCGATCCCAACACCCGCCGTGCGGTGTCTGCCGCCTGCAGTGCTATGGTGTCGCTCCCAAAGTCCCGTTTGTGCGGCACGTACTCGAGAAGATATTCGATCGAGACATCGTCCAGTGCGAATCCATCCAAACGCAGCTTTTCCTCCAATGCCGATCTGTTCGGAGTTTCCAGCGGCATATCGTGCTTCGCTGAGTAGTTCTTGAGGCACATGAAGTAGTCGTGCTCCGCCTCTGTGCGCATCTCCGACAATCGCGTCCTGTCGATAATGATACCAGCGGCCATCGCACTTTGAAGTAAACGGTAGACCGGTACTTCGACGGCAAAGAAGCGTTCCACTTCACCTGCAATCTTTGCGCTCTCAATTAAGACAAGATACATTTGCGCTAGGGCCGCCGCCGCCTTGGATGCAACTTCTGCGTCGAACGATATGCCCTTATTGAACATTCGCTTGTAAGCGGAGCATACCTCTTGCTCGGCACCATAGTGTTCAAGAACAGCGGTTACGTCGTTCTTTTCGCGAACTAGACGGTCTTCAGGGTTTCCACTGGTGGATATGCGGAATTCATCGAGGTCAACAACCCTACTTGGTAGCGTTCCCGTCTTATCGAACAGCGTATCACGTATCATCCAGAAATCATGGCATACTACCGTGCCGGAGTATTTGACGACGTCCTGCGCGTCGGTTTCGAGTAGCTGCCCGTCGTCAAACCAGTAGAAGCAGTCTGCGCCCCGCCCAGTAAAGTCCTTCATGAAGAGGAGCAGTTTCCAAGGTTGATCAATCATACTCACTGACCTCGTCGACAAGGTTCAACAGATCAGCTGCCTCCCGTTTTGCAAAGGGAATACCTTCCTCGTTGGTGTAACGCTCGGCTCGTGGCCCCGTGCCTTTGAGGCAGATTGGTACATGGCCGTGTAAAGGCTTGAGGTCATCTTTGTGAAGCGCCGAGGAAGCGATCAAAAGGTAGCGGGCGTTTTGGTAAGGTAATTCGCTGAACTCTTCGATGCATCTGCGGATAAGTGCCGTCTCATTGACACACCGCAGCCAGATTAATATGGCAGCAGCCTCGCCAGACCGCATGTCTTTACGAAGCTTCCTATCGGCTAAGTCAACCAACCTATCTGATCGGTGCCTCCTCGATCCGAGTAGCATCCAAATATTGTAGTTCTGCCAATCGTGGATGGCTTGTTCCTCCGCCAACAGAAATTCTTCCAGCGCAGGAAGGCATTTGCCATCTCGGTCAAGCGTTGAAATAAGTCGGCAGTATTGATCTGTGGATACAGCATGCTCCGAAAGCGAGCCGGAAAGCGTATCGAGTAGTGTAGCTGATAGTGCGTCGCCGACGTCGAAGAGACCAGACTCCACAATCTGGGCCACGCGGTTCACCGCGAAGCGAAACTGTCGCGTCTGAGTGTCCCCGGCTTCAATGCAACTAGTCAAGATAGCAAAGATGTATTCGACAGAACGGGTCACAATTCTGCGGCTTCGAGATTGCCACATCTGATTAATGGCGGTGGTTGCGCTGTCTTGTGACGGGAAATAATCGAACAGCTTCTCTCGTGAAACATCAGGTGGTAATATTTCTGTCTTGCTCGCGTTAATATTCAAGCCGACCTTTCGCAATTCCCTGATAATGTCCTGAAGAGCGCGGCGCGCGTGGATCTCCGTGTCAGCCAAGATGCGGATGTCGTCCACGTATCTGTAATAATCATGACCCTTGTTGGCCATTTCGCGATCAACGGAGGCGAGCAGGATGTTTGAGAGGAAAGAAGATGCGTCCCGATTCTGCGGTAAACCATGGTCGCCACTCAACGTCCATTGTCCGAGCAGCCTGTCTAACGTACCTATGGCATTGCGAATATGGAGCTTTTCGTGGCCCGTCGCAACGATGTCTGGAATAGCCATCTCTAGGGCAGCAATGATCTGCGCTCTTGAGATGTTCTCGAAAAAATTGCTGAGATCGGTCACCAGTAGGTGCTGGTTCGAGCGGGCGAACGTCAAAGTTACACCTTCAAATGTGAACCATCGGTCAATCTTGTTCTTGAATAAGTATTTGGGGTTCTGCGGCGCAGGGTCGTAGCGATAGCTGAGCACTCGGTGGCTGAGCAGGCTGTCATAGTAGGGGATAAGGAATGTGCAGATCGCCTGATAGACGAAACGATCAAAAAAGTCGGTCTCCAGACCGTAGCGTTCTCCATAGCCCTTCTTGGGTATGTTACGCACAACGCTGCGGGTTCCGAAGTACACACCGTTCCATTCCTGCAGTAGAGACAGGACGATACGTTTAGCTTCGCTCGGATTGTTGAATAGGTCGTCATATTGCAGGCAGTCAAAGTACCAGTCGTCCCTCATGTCCTGTCGCAGATGCTTAAGCACGAGGTCAAATTGGATAGGAAAGCCGAGCGCTTGCCCCTTTTCCCAAAATGCAGCACTTAGGCTATATTCGGAATCATCACCTTGTTTATTATAATCAGACACAAACCGTGGTTCTCATTCTGAGGCACATTCTAATCGCCTGTAGGAGGCTTGTTGCTACTTTACCGCGCATACGCCATAGAGCCAACCGGATTTGCATAAACCGCACATTTCAATTCCACATTGCTTTCGCCCGCCTTACAGTTTCAGGCCCAATAACCATCCAAATCGGCCGTTGGTATCCCCCGCAGTGTAGGTCTGTTTTCCGCCCGAACGGGCTATTCTTCTACATCCAGAATTCGGTAGATTTGCATGCGCGAACAACCTAGTGCAGAGGCGATGGCGCTGGGACCCTTTCCCTCGGATTTCATTCGCAGCACTTTGTCTCGGTCAATGCGTTGTTGGCCGCCCTTGTACTTGCCCTGCGTCTTCGCTCGTTCGATGCCTTCGCGTTGTCGTTCTTTGATGAACCGTCGCTCCATCTGAGCGACCATGCCCAGGACTGTCATGACGATCTGGCCCATGTCGCCCTTGGTGGAAACGTAAGGGTCGAGGACGGTCACAAACGCATTCTTCTGCTCGCACTCATGGATGATGTTCAAGACATCACGTGTGTCGCGGCCAAGGCGGTCAAGCCGGGTCACAATCAACTCATCTTCTGGTCGTAGGAACTCAAGGATGGTGGCTAGCTCTTGGCGATTGGTACGACTGCCGCCAGATACCTTTTCTGACCGGATCAGGCCGCAGCCTTCGGCCTCAAGCCGGTTTTGTTGAATTTCCAAATCTTGTTCATGCGTACTGACGCGGGCGTAGCCTATTTTTGCCATGTGTCACCTCAGGGTTTAGGCCCAAGGCTACCGCGTCACAAATAGTCAATGTCAACCCTGATGTGACGCCCTGAGGCGTAACGTTTCCCTGTCACAGCAGGGTATACTTGAAAGTGACGGAGATCCGATTTCAGACCCTCGTTCTATTGAACGTTAAAGTTCGCATGTTTAGGACAACAATTGCCATAAGAAAGTGAACATGTTGGCACAAATTATCAACAAAACTCAACGTAGCCAATCAGTTCAGCGGAATAGCTTCTATCGCCATTAGCCGAACCTTTGTGCTTCAATTCCCGCTGCAGAGTGGGCTCCACATGCCGCTGAAAAAGTTCAAGTCGTTGTTCAACACTCATGATGGGAGGCAACGTCTTTGCGCGAAGCACAGCTTCGACTTGGCGTTCAGCAGCGGGAATCCGTTGTCCATCGAGATTAACGGCAATCGGTTGAATCGTAGTTTTTCGCTCTCCCGCGCTGTTCGAAGTCTCAACCATCCAAACAGAGAGGACACCCTGACCAAACTCTTCGGCGTCTATCGAGACGCCGAGATCTTCCGGGGAGACACTACGCCAGCGACCCAACTCCTGTTGGGCGACTGGATGGTCTAAACCCAAAAGGTCGAAGTCATCGCGTGTGGTAGCTATTTCGCGGTCGAGAGTGAACCTACTGTGGCGGGTTCCGTCTGCTCCGACAAGGTCGATCGTTTGTTCATCAATCGAGACAATCCTGAGGTTGCGTCCGGCAAATGCAGTTGAAAGAAATTCCACTAAACGCCCCAATCCAGATGTGACATCAGAAAAGGGCTTGTAGTCGTCTAAACTGAAACCATCGAGGTCTTGGAACAAATCAAATACCACCTCCCTTGCTTCGCGGGCATTAGATAAAGCGGCCTCCAATTCCACGGCTGTCCTTTTTAGTTCCGGATCGCCTAACGCTTCTTGATACAGGCGGTCGTAGTTCAAGCGCTCTGAGAGCTGTCCAAGTATTTGCGATCGAAGATCTTCAGCCACATTCCCTTCGGCATCCACCTTGCCGAGAGTACGGGCAATCTCTTGAAGCTTATCGTCAAGAAGCAGAAAGATTCGTCCTTCGATCGTGTCGGACAAGACTAGATTGTAGACCTGTGCGGTATGCGTTTGGCCGTAGCGGTGAATTCGTCCGATCCGTTGCTCCATGTCCATCGGGTTCCAAGGGAGATCAAAATTGAACAGGATGCGCGCGAATTGTAGATTGATACCTTCCCTGCCTGCAGCCGTACAGACAAGCACTCGGGGGCCATTCTTCTGTTTGAAACGACGCTCGGCAGCAAGTTTTGCACCGTGATCACCACCTCGGAGCACCACGACGCCTTGCCCCGGGTATACTTCTTCGATTTCGCGGGCGAGTAGATCAACGGTTCCTAGGTATGTTGCGAAGATCACGACTTTCTCGTCCGAGTTTTGCCTCCAAAGAACTCCGAGCCCATCCAGCAATTTCTGAACTTTGGTCTCGCGTTGACTTGGGAAACAAGAAAGCAGATCGGCAATGCGTAGCCGCTCTTCAGGCAGATGAAGTTCTACTGCCGCGGACGCTGCGTCCTCTACGTGAGACGAGGCAAATTCGCTGCCATATGGGTCGGAGGCCATTTCAAGCGCTTCTTCGTCCAACTTCTTTGCCAAACGGTATTTTAAATCGGCCATCACCCGGTCAACTTCGCTTCGGCTGATCGGATCGCGTTCTAGTCCCCATTCTGCGTGGATCAACTCGCGGGCTTCATCGTAGAGTCGTTCCCGACCTTCAATGTCCAATTCTCGGTCGCGTAGCAGTGCCTCGTGCAGAGTAAGCATCAGCATCCTGCGCTTCAGGGTCCTTCGCACGGCCGAAAAACTTGATGCTGCAATCTTTTGGAAGATCGCCATCAGAAATCCAAGAGCCCGACCTTGATTTCCTTGTCGCTTAGCCAAATCGAAACCGTCTTCAAGGTATTCTCTGAGCTTTTCGTAAAAACTGCGCTCTTCCTCTCCCATCAGAAAAGATTCGGTATTTACCCAGCGACGCGCGAACAATGCATCTCCGTCTGGTTTGCACGCGTCTGCCTTCGTTCTCCTGAACATCACAGTATTCAAGCGATGACGGTTTTCGAGCATATCCTCGGGATTGTTGAAAAGCGTCGGGTTCAACAATTGGACCAACATCCAGAACTGGAAGTGGTTGCCTTGGTGCGGCGTCGCGGAGAGCAAAAGCAGGTCGCGAGTATGGCCTTTGAGAGCTTCGCCTAGCTTATAGTTCTCTGTCTTTCGAACCTTTCCGCCGGTGCGGTGCGCCGTCAGATGGTGGGCTTCATCGAAGACCACTAGGTCCCATCGAGGCGCATCGAGAAGCCGCTTAATCCGTGCCGGACGCTTCAATGTGTCAATGCTGGCAATCAGCCTGTCATGTTTGGCGAATGCATTTGTCTTTCGGTCCGTGATATCGCCTGCGGAACCAAAGACTTCAAAATCCAGATTGAAGACATCATTCAGTTCCTCGTGCCAGTTATTCACCAACCCAGCGGGAACCACCATCAGGGCGCGATCCAACTCACCTCGACTAGCCAGCTCTCGAAGGACCAGCGCGGTTTCAATAGTCTTTCCAAGGCCGACTTCATCGGCAATCAGATACCGGCGGGGAGAGGCCGTTGCGATCCGGTGAGTCAGAACAACCTGGTGCGGCAACAGGTCAATTCTTGCAGAGGTAAGCGCTGAGGCGCTTTCCATCGCGGGCAAAGCGTGTGCCTCATAGGACAACCAAACCTTTTTCGCCCGATCAGCATTTCCTTCAACAGATCGCAGAATGCGCTCGGTTCGCGACAGTTCACGCTGGATGCTGGCGACGGGCACGCGGCGTTCGCCGTCGCTGAAGAACGCGCGTAGATAGCCGTCCTGAGGTGCCTCCAGGACCACGCCCGCACCGTGATCTGAATGTTTGATCCGTTCGCCTGGGGAGTATGTCACCTCTTCAACTTGCATGCTTAGGTGATCCGCAGGTGAAAGAGCCCGGCAGGTTTATTGCCATTCGCCAGGATGATTTCCTGAGGGTATTCGCGTGCTTCGCCCCACAGCACTCGGCCGAAATCCAGCGTTTCCCCTCCGAAAGGTGCTGAGCATTTCCAGGTGACAGCATCGCTCGCTGTCTGAACCTGCAAACGGCGTTGACCACCAGGGAGCCAGAACACCAGTGCGGCATCACCTTCATAGGCATCTTGAAATGACAGGATGGCGTGCTTGAGCGTGTCTGCGAGCCACTCTTCGGCATTCGCCGGGGACAGCAGGTCAAGGCAAGCGTCGAGGCCTGCGACAACCAGCGTGTTCCCACCATTGCTGGGCAGATCGTCTGGCCAGTTCTTGGACGCGCGGATCATTTCACGGAGGCTGAATACCTCTCTGGCCTTGGTGACCTCGGAGAAGGCATCGTTCTCCCAGATCCAGCTTACGCCGCGCCGTTGCCAGACCGTGTCATGCAGCTGCTTCATGGTCAGTCCTCCTGAAACAGGGACAGCTGCCGGACCTGGTCTTTGTTGCTGGCGGCCCAGTTGTTGTAGATGGTCAGCGCCCGCGACGCGGCGTTACGCATCGATTGCGTCTGTCCCCGCTTGCTCAGCCATTCGAGCAGGCTTTTCAGGGCGGGGTGCGGCTTGAAGTTTTCGTTCTTGAGCGTGTCCGACGCGTTGATGCCGCTGCCGTCATAGCATGCGCCAATGATCACCAACGCCTGATCAAGATCGGCGGTCAGACGGCGACGATGCTTGCCCTGCCAATCACGGGCGAAGTCCAGCGGATCAACAAGCTGGAAAACCTTCTTGTCTTCGCTGCACCAGCCTCGTTTCTCGAACTCATCTGGTGCTATTCCAGAGCCGCGCAGCAGCTTCTGCATCTGGTCGCGGGCAAGCTCGGTCTTGCCATCGAAGATGCGCAGGAACTGCCGGGTGATGGGCTCCGCTATGACCGGGGGCGGTTCCGAGGCCTTGTTGGCATCCTCGTCAATCAGCTGGTTGATGCCGACCAGAGCATCCTTGACCGAGATCGGGCGGCCTTCGTCGACATAGACCTTGCCATAGTGGCGCGAGAAGTATTCCAGCGCCTTGCCGCGGCGGATGACCTGCAGGTCGGCGGCGGGCAGACCAGCGCGGGCGTGATTTTCCAACATGCCCTGAAGCTGGCGTACGTCGGCCAACACCTCACGGCGCATCCGGCCCCAGCTGACTTCCTTGGGTTCTTCGGTCCGCTTTCGACAAACATGGATGATGTCGTATTCAATGGTCTTTGACCCGAATTCTCCGTCACCCTTAGTTTCGTCTGATCGGATGGGATAGGTCGCTTCGAGATAGAAACCTGCGTCAAACAGCGATTCCAAAACGGAAACCCATGGTGCATCTTCGCTGTGATGGAAAGTGAAGGCGAGCATTCCACCCGGTTTCAGAGCCCGATGCGCTTCCTTCCAACAAGCAGTCAAAAGGCGTTGATAAAATCCGTCGGGATCCTCTGGTTCACGAGCTCTATTCGCTACCGCCTCCATCGCCTTTGGCGTGTACTCTGCTTCAAAAATCTCGGGATATTTCTTTCCAAGCGGCAGCCGCAGCCAAACGTGGAAAAAGTCAGCCAACTCTGAATAATGTAACAAGCCGCCGAAAGGGGGATCGGTAATGACTATATCAATTGAACCGTCAACGGTATCAGAAAGATCGGTTGACGAGTGGCATGCCAAGTTTATGCGATCTCTTACAGGATCTTTAGTTGGCACCTTTTCACTGTGCCCTTGCTCATCAAAACATGCTATCTCCCAAGGTTCCTTTGACCATGAAATGGACTCTAGCGCCTTCATAGCACACGAAGAGAAATCACCGCGCCCCAATCCGGAAAAGCACGAGTTTTCTACTGCATTCATTTTTGGATGGAAATTGTTGTTCGAAAACATGGGCTCCAGAGCGCGCTGGATGTTCCAAAAGCAGAACATATTTTGATTTCTGATGTACTGTTGGAACACGGATAGCAGATATTCTCTAGAGGCCCACGAGTAGTCGCCGACGTGCTCGATTGCCTTCAACAAGAGCGAATTCACTAACAACTGTCTCGGATTGAACATTGTCCACCAATGGGTAAAACCATGTCCAAGTCGAATATCGCCGTTTGCTATCCCTGTCATGAAGCCATAGGGAACCTCAGATTTTGGCCAGAAAGCCTCCAGATCGTCCTCGCTGCGTGATCGCCACTCCCTGAAAGCTGCGTTCAGCTGGCTGGCAACCGTTTCATTTGCAGGTTGGAAAAAGCGGCCATTGTTTGTGCCTGCCTTGTCTTTTTCATTTTGGGAAAAACACTGAACCGCATAAGCGGCCATAGGGCCTGCCTTACCGCTACCTTTGATGGCGGTAAGCAAGTCTTGGTTTGTACCACATGCGGCGCAAGAGAAAGTTGACTTCTTTGGCACTGTGCCACCAGCGGAGCCAGTGGAAAATGACACGTTTGTCTCTGGGCACGTAACAGAATCTGGTAGTTTTCCCCGAACTTCCAAAAGTCTGATTGTTTGGGAGCGCGCTGTGTTCCAAGATACTGTGTCTTCGACGGAGTCATGGGGCGTTCCGCCAAATTCACGCGTTTCGGCGTCGTTCTTTGGGCTTCCTGCTAGCCAGCTTGGGTGCACAAGCAGACTAAGGTGTATCTTTTTTGTCTTCCCCTTATCCAACCTTTTGAGATGTACTTTTGAGCAATTTGGACAGGTTGACCGCCCCTTCGAATCCAATACGGAATAAGGCTTTTCGTCTGGATTCAAAACGAGTGGAGCGCTGGGTGCTAATCGTACTTCAGCGGCCTCAATGTCATATTCGGTCCCGCAGTTCTGGCAGGTATGCTCCCAGTATTTTGCCGAAATACTTTTCGCTGCCATCAGGGGTTTTGTGAACGTAGGTGTGCGATGGCCGCAGCCTGTCACCTGACAAGGGCCATGCTTGGCCCAGAAGGTGTATATGATCTCGGGCCCGTCGTAGTCGTAGTCTTTCCGCTCCTCCGGCTTCAGCGTCAGCGGATCGAAATCTGGCCCCATCACTTTGCCGGTTGGCTTGTGCGTCCAGGTGCCTTTTTCTCCATTCGGGCCGTCACAATAGTAGAACGGCATGATCTGCGGCTTCACCTCGGCCTCGATGTCAGCCAACAGGCGCTTCACCTCGTCCAGATCGACATCGGCAAGCTCTTGCTTGACCACGAACCATGCGACGGGGTTCAGGTCGTTCCCCGACATTTGCATGCCGAGGCGCGAGCCCTCGACCAGCGTGGTGCCGCCGCCCATGAAGATGTCTGCGACCTTCAGGTGTTTAAACGCACCCTTCTTCTGGTGATTGGCATAGTAGTTCTCCCAGATGAGCTTGGCCGCGTGCGAGGGATCATCAGGCGCCTTTGCAACCGATGCCTGAAGCAAGGCACGGAAGACAGTTGACCTGCGCCGAGCCCACCACTTTGAGACTTGATATATGGGCTTTAAAGCGCCAGAGCCCTTTCCCTCAATAGCGGCGATCTGGTTAATCGGCACTATCGGAAAATCGACCTCAAGGCAGGTTTTTGGGCGGTTTGGGTCGCTGAAGTCCACCGTCTCCATGGCGACGGGTTTTCCGGCTCCAACGGCTCGGGCGACTTCTTGTGCAATGCGTTCTTTCTTCGTCGCCATGAGCGGGAAATCCTTACTTCGTCAATTCAATAAAGGGGCAGAGCATCTCGAGCAGGGAGAGGCCGCCATGCGCCAGCGTTGGGTAACCACCCTGGCTGCGCCATTTCCACCGGCCGAGAGCCAGCAGGTGCGGGCCATGCGGGCTGTTGGCCTGAAGCGCCACCGGGGGAACAAAAGGCCCCGGGTCGTGATCGCCGGGCACAAGGCGCCCGCTTTTCAGGGTGCTCTTAAGGAAGGATGCCTGCTCGTCAGGGGCATCAAAGAATTCACCGGTCGCGGCGTAGCCGTGGTCAGACGTGATGAGGAGGCGACGACCCGTCGCCAAACGCTCCAGGAACGCCCAGAAGTCATCGCTGGTAAGATGCGCGGAGATATCGTTCGTGAGAACGCTGAGGCCTTGTCCGGCCCCGGCGGTGGCATGCAGCTTTGTGTCGGGCCATTGATGCCAGAAAACCCAGTTGGGCGAAGCATCGATCAAGTCGCCGCAATCCTTCCAGGGAAGGTCTATGCATTCGGTGCTCGCAGGTGCGAGCCGATGCAACATGCCGCCACCGTTGTTCTGCAGCTGGCTACGACTATTGAAGCCAAGTGCCTTGGCGAACGCGTTCGTCTCACTCGGGATCTCCGCCCCATAGGCCGTAGAAGCATGCAAGATGAAGCCACGTTCCTTCGCTTCCTCAATGATCCAAGGCATTTCCCGCAAGCTCAGCCCGTCGAGGATCAGGACTGCTTTCTTGCTGTACGGTTTGGCCCACCAATCGCTGACCTGATCGGCGTTACGCGGAACCACATCTCCGAACGCTTCCCATAGATCCCAAGCGACCGAAGAAAGAAAATGGTCCAGCTCTCCAATCGAGCGGTCACGACGTGTGACTTCGGCCGATGCATTGTTCACGCTCAAAGGGGCGCAACAAGTCTCCAGAACGCGATCAATCACCGCTCGCCAAGCTTCTTCATCCGCCGCATTCGTCAGATCGCCAAGGTGCCGGGTGTCGAGCGCCATTAGCTATCCTCCTTGTCCAACGAAATCTCGAACGTCATGCCATCAGGCAGCTTCTTTAGGATCTCTTTAAGCTGCGCGCCGGTTGCGGCAGACACCTTCAGAGTCACTTCCTTAACCGGTGTTGCCGGGCCGATGCCCCAGCCTTCCATCTTTCCGATTAGGTTGAGCGGCGATGTGGGTGGGCTTGACAATGGAGTGCTCCCCCCGCTTGTCCCACCGCCGAAAATCCCGCCTGAGGTTGACGCTGACCCGCCCCCAGGATCGGCCAGTCCGGTCCCAGTCAGGCCGCCCTCAGTCGGCTCGTCTCTTGCGCCAGGTCCTCCGAAAAGTCCGCCAGCTGGGGGGTAGCTTGCAGGCGGCGCTACTGGTGCGGATCCGCCTGTCGAAGGTACCGCAGATGGCTGCAGGAGAAAGACTTCGTCCAGTTGGCGGCCCGTTAATCCAAGTTTGGAGCGCAGTCTTTTCCAGGCGGTATCTTCATCTTCCCCTGCTTGAGCCTGCAAATATTCCATGCTCCGTAGATTGATTGCGACTTTCCCGCGCGCACAAAGCCGAATTATCCTCTCTTTCATAGCTGTTTCCCCGAGCCAGGGAATGCAGTCTTGTCCAGAAGGACGGGGCTCTTGCAGCTCTTTCAGCAGCTTTCCAACGGAGCTGTTATTGCTCGCGGCTTCCAAAACTAGATCTAGGAAGTCCTCGGGCACGAACAGATCGCTTGTAAGTGAAGCTTCAATGGCATCAGGGATTTTTGAACCCTGTTCTTTGAGCGTTTCAAAGTGGAAAACACATTGCGAGGTATCGGAGAAATTCCATCGGTGCAGGGCGGCAAAGCGATCGAAACGCTTCTTAAGAATGTCTCGGAGCTCGCCTTGGTACTTCGTTTGTAGCTTTCGGTATTCAGAGTTTTGCGAACCCCATTCCTGAGCCTTCATTTCAGCACGAGCGAGAATAAGCAGGTCTCTATCATAAAACGCGTTCGTATATCCTGAGCGCGGCAACAAAAAACGAACTGTATTGCGTCGTTTCTGAAGGTGATCTTTCAGCCACTGACCTAGCCGTTCATTCAGACGATCGGGCTCTTCTGGTAAAACTAGGATTGGAAGTCTGTCATCCCACTTGTCAGGATGCTCTCCTTCGTCCAGACCTGTCCATGGATCAGTCAACCAATTCCTTGGTAACGCGATCACTCGAAAATTTTTCGCGACTTCCTCTGTACCACCGATAACGTATCGGATCTCTTTCGCCAGCTGCACCAAGTCGGTGCCATCGGTAAAGAGCTTGTCATTCCTGGCCGATGCCATGACCTTGGCTTGAGGATTCTCCTCTTCCTTGAAGACAAGTCGCGTTCCATCCTGATGGATGTTGAAACTGTTCTCGATGATCGTGGCCAGCTCGACCTGGAAAGAGTTATCATCGATTTTGTTGGCCTTTGTTATGTCCGCTTGGAGGACAGCAGGTTCCGCTCCGGCCATATTACCCACTGCGATTGATCGAAGCCAAAGGGCACCAACAATATCTTCTAAGTGAGGCGCTTTGGTTGTGTGGTCTGGAACCGCCTGAACAACCGACGTCAAATTTCGCCGAGCTTTATCTCGCAGGGCGCGATGCTGCTGATTTGCCACCGAGTCGAGCAAAGCGCCTATACCGGTAGCTTCATCGTTCAGTTTGAAATCCGCAGAAGTCAAAACTGGGGTGTTCTCTCCACGACTCTTATACAGACTTGCCAGAATGCGGATCAGGTCCCGTGTTTCTTGGGCGTCAGTGGCCACAAGAACCTGATCTTCGAGAAGCTGCAAAAGATGGGGTGCGAAAGGCCAAGACTCTCTAAAGTCATGGAGCTTTCGGTCTTGCTCCGCAGGAGGGACATTGAGCAGTCGAAAGAATTCGGCCACATGGATTGCTAAAACGCCATCCACTGCCGAGTCGTTAATTTGGAGTCTGTTTTCAAATAGTCGGTGCAGCAGCATCCGGCGACGATCATTCTGAATTTTGTCGGGACTGCCTCCAGCGCGAAAGTCTACTTGCACCGGATTTACGCGATGAATTTGCTGATAAGCATCACTGGTTCCGTTTCGAACAGACACGACAAGGACAAGTAGGTCAGGATGTTCCTTCGCAATTTCTGACAAGATCTGAACAAAGTTGAACGCCCAATTCTTCCAAGGATATTGCTTGGTGTTGGTGAGCCCATCGAACCAAGTCTGGAATTCATCCAGAAGAAGCATCATCGGGGTGTGGCGAAGGAGCTCGAGAATCAGTTGATCGGATGGGATGTCCGGCTTGGCAGAACCCATTCCCTCCCATTTACCCTTGATATATGTTCCGTGAGGGTGACGATCAAAAAGAATGTCCCACAGAAATTTGTAACGCTGGCGATGCAGGCTTTCTCCGATGACTAGCATTTCGTCACGAAGTGGAATTGCGCCTATTTTGGGATCACTGAGTTTACCTGACCAATCTGAAAGCCACGCGTGGGTCGATTTCGGGTCACTAACAGCATGATATAGCGCCGCCATTAAGTGCGACTTGCCGAGCCCGCGTTCCCCGATCACGACGACGGGACGTCCTTGGCTGGGACCGACAGCCTCAATCCCCTTCAGAAGATCGAGAGTTGGATACGTTATTTCTAGAAAATTTTGTGCTGGCACCTGAGTAGCACCGGTATTGGTCTCGTTCGAGAGTTCAATCGCTGTGCCTTTTAGGCGCCGCCCCAGGAACTCATCTCTTAGTTTTAGGCCCAGCATTTTGTACCTTTGAAACACGGAATATCAATTGTAGTTGCTATACATCTACACCGATAAGTCGATCATACTCAATACGCGTCGATTGTTTTGTTGTGATTTGTAAGACACATGAGAAATTTCATTATTCAACAATGCTGGTGGACTAGAGCAGTCGCATAATTTGACCGAAAAGTGGATCTGCGTTTTTGTTGTTGTAATGCAATGTGTCTCAAAAAAGAAAGCCCCACAGGGCTTACCTGAGGGGCTTGAGTGTCGTTTTGAATTTTGGGTGCGGGTCACTGCCTTACAGCTTCACAATACCTGTGTAGTCAACCATGCGGCCCTGTTCGAGCTTGATGGCGGCACGGTGGGCGCGTTTGCCTGATACTGAGAATACGAACTTGTCATCGCTTTGCTCGATGAGCTTGAGGAGATTGCCTTCTGCGTCTTGGAGAAGGTCAGCATCGAAGTCACTGTCTGATAGGCCCATGTCTCTCATGAAGCTGGCATTGTGAGCGATTGCCTCTGCGGCTTGCTGTCTCTTCTTTCTATCTTTGAACCCCCAGATGTTGCCAGCGATTGTTGAGAGAATGATCAAGATTATTGCGGTGATGATGGCTCCATTACCAAAGTCATTGGCAAAAGCAAAGCCAAACATCAGGAAGCCACCAGTCCCGATTGTGACTAGAAACAAGGAACCTATGAAGGTGATAACGATCTTGTAGATCAAACCCTGTCCTGAACCCAGATAGAAATTACGCCAGCCAAAGGCGATCATTAAGACGCCAATTATAGCCCAGATGATTGGGTTCTTCTTTGCTGCCCTGTAAAGGTCTCGCCCAAAGCTGGCCCCAAAGCCATAGGTCGCCGCTGTTGCCAATTGATCAATCATTGGGGCTCACTCCGTCATCGTTGCCTGTCGAAGCAAAAACGGGCCGGTCTGATTGTGGCATCTGTTCCTGCATCAGCGCGCGGGCTAGTGGTTCAAGAAGGCTATGGTTTAGCTCGAGCAAGGCGATGGGCAACTGATCAAGCAAGTGATCTACGTTTAGTGGACCCGCAGCTTCATCGAGTTCCATTGTTCTAAGAGTGACGGCAATGCCCCATCCAAGACTCTCCTCTTTTATCTTGTGCTTCAAGGGCAGAAGGGCTGCTTCAAACGGCTTTCTGTAAATAGAACTCTCGTCAGGCAGAATGAGCTCTATGTCGATGTCGAGACTGCCGAAGTTGTTGACTTGCAGTTCGAGAATGATAGGCAAGGGCGTCATTTTGAAGACTTCCCGATCATGCAGCTCGACACCAAACATGAAGTCAATCTGTGCACGGTCTGGGAAGTCGCTTTGAGTTTGATCGAGAATGACAAGGCGAACGCGCTCTGTGCTGGCGGCCTTTGCGATTGCCTCCCTCTTGGTCCAAAGCCGAGCACTCAACAAATCATAGGGTGACCAATCCTTCTCGACAATTTGGTTCAACAGCGGCCCTTGCTGCAGCCAAAGGGAGTTGACATATTTTGCTTCATCTTGGTTCATAACTTTTCCTTCTAGGGTATGATTTGATCCCTTTTTGTTCTTTCAATATTCGTCCGCACGCATGACGGTCATCACCCGAGTCGTTTTAGCGGGGTTAGCAGGATCGGGCGAGCCAAATTCCAAACTCCGGTCATAGCAATCGATCTTGAAAAAGAAGGTGCCACCGTCATGAGAAAGGGAACCGAAGTCATGCTCACCGTAAGGGTCGTTGTCAGCATCAAAGCCCTCGAAGCAGCGTATCGCTTGCAGTAAGGCTGATTGTCCTTCAGGCGGCAAGTTGAGCACGCCTTGAGTAAGGAATACCCGCCCACCCTGAAGGCTCGAGCGGAATGCGTCATTGAGCGCGCAAATTTGTTCAGATGACCCACTCATTCTTCAAACTCCCAATCGAACTGCTTGAGGTCAACCTTGGGGTGCAGCATGGCGAGGTCCGACACCTGACGCTGGAAGTTCGGCTCATCGGGATAGTCGCGCCAGCGCAAAGTAAAATTGATTGGCCCCGCCTTGCCTATGATCACGGCCAAGTAGAAGCTCTCTTCCTCAACATCACGGGCAAGCACCAAGGAACCAACCCCGAGCTTGGACCATTCATCAGGCACTTTGCCTTCAATATCAGATGTGCCTCTAGCAGCAGAAGCGGCTTCGTTAGGTGTTTTTGCTTTGGCCTCATCACCACTGGTGACGAGCTGAAGCTGAGGAGCTTTGTGTGCCTTAGGTGCAAAGCCAAGCAGTTGGTCGAACACCTCACCCTGGATGCGCGGCATGAACAACTTACCACTGTCAAAGATCCGGCCCTTCGGTACCCGATTGGCCAAGCCCATACGATCCGGCCCTTTCACCGCAACGGCCACAGACCCAGCCGCCTTTGCGCTGGCCTTTGCGACCTTTGCATCGCTTGCCGCAAACCATGAGCCACGTGCAACACCGCTGGCATCTCTGGCAATCACCACAAGGGTGGGCTCATCATTGGAATCGGCATAGTTCATCTGTTTGGCTGCATCTGCCATCATACATCTCCATCATGTCTGGGAACGAAAAACCGCCTCACGGAACGGGCGGGCTGAGCCAAACAGGCTAAAGAAAAGGGCGAGCCAAGGCCCGCCCTTTTTCAGCGCTGAAGTGCCCCAACGCTTATCTACAATAACCCATGATTGCACAAAAGTCAATTTGCATCTACAAAGATATCAATGACTTAGTCCTTAAATTAGGGCTAAGTGCAGCAGGCCAAAGGGGTTTCTGGCCTGCTGCGATGATGTCATCGGGTGCGCCGCTTGCGAGGCAGTACAAGCATGTAAACTCGTTTTTCTAGCTTGGTGTTTCTTGGGGGCTTTCTTGTGATTTTACCGCTTCGGTCAACTTTGAGATATTCCTTTTCTCGCAGATAGCGGATCACTTCCCCACTGGAGTCGCCGAGGAGGTCTTTCAGCATCGAGCCGTGTAGATAGAACGTAATGGTTTGTGCGTCAGATGTATCTTTCACGCCGAAGACATTGTCATCCGCATCTCGCAATTGTTGTTCCAGATCAGGGCCGATTTCAAAAATGCGGTCTTTGTTGTTTCGGATTACTAGAAGTGCCTGTCTGTAGGGATCTATGGGATGATCTTGTCGCCGTGCTCTGCTAGCCATTTCAAAGACCTCTTCCAATGCCTCATCTAAGTCTTCAAAACCGACAGGTAATAAGCGCCACTCCAACCCGAGCTTTCCAGCAGCGTAAGCTGCACAAAAAGCCTGCAAGAGTCTGCTTTCACCTAAGACACTTCCTACAACATAATCTTCGAATTCCTTCATCAACGCGGCCACTCTCTTGCGGAATGCCGGCTCATCCTCTTTGCAATAGTCGGAGATCTTTTCAATGAATCTGCGTCCAACACCACCATGGTGCTTATCGATAATGGATTTCACAGCTTCAATTGCAGCTCTCGTGCTATCATAGCCGGATGGAGCAGTGTTGAGAATCGGGCGGTCCATCTTGATAGAAATCACGCGTGATTGAGCTGCCTCCTTGAGTTCATACGGTCCCGTCATCAGTTCGTGAAAAGGCTTGTTACCCGTTGAAAGAAGTGCCGTGCGGACGGGTTTGATCCTGTCGTCTTCTGTATAGCGTTTGCGCTCATCAGAAGTAGATTGCATGTATGCGAGTGCACCGTCCTTTTTCAGGGCATCATCCATTTTTGATGAATCGTCCATAAAGAGGAAGCCATCATTTGCGATGCGGCGAGTGCGATAATATGAATGGGCGGTGCCGTCCCAGTTCCGACCTAGTCCCAATTCGCTGTCAGGATTAGAGCCATACATTGACGCAACAGCCGCAGCCAAAGTGGATTTCCCGCTTTCGGGACCTGATATGATTTCTACGAATGGGTTCTGAATGTTTTTGTCTAAAAATTTCAGCAATGGGCCGACTAGGCCATAACAGAACAAGAAGACCGCGATAGGCTCGTCTTTGAAAATCTTCCCCATTTCTTCGCGCCATTTCAAGATTTTGCCGCCAGTACTCCAGCGAGCGTCTGTTTCGAAGGCAACGATGGGGGGAGCATATTCTTCATCGTAAACCGTGTGGCTCCCATCTGGATGCACATAGTCATTATTTGGCAACCAACCCGGAGACACTGCCACATACGCTTCTTCGAAATCACGCCAGTCTTCGATTTCGCGTTTCAGTTTGTTTTTGCGTTCAGTCGTGAGTACCGCAAACCCAGCGCGCCCGATCCTTTGGAAGGCCTTATTTCCATCGGAGTTAAAATCGTCAAGCGAAACCACGACGTTTCTCTCATCATTGCCGATCATAAAATGAGTGTCTCCGTTTTGGTCTATGAAGGCTCGGAGAACACGCGCGATTGTAGCGTTGCCCGCTGATGGGCGAGATGTTTTTTTAGTCATAGTAGCTCCTTTGGGGAGCGAGAAGGCTTCCCACCTTCCCACCGTTCCCACCTAATATTTTGAGAAGTTTGAAGTTGTAAAATGGCTGATTTCAGCCATTTTATATGCCGTGTAGTGTACCGGAGTTGAAGCCCTAACTTTTGCTCTACATGGCCAGTTGATGCGTCTAGGCGGAGCCCCGTTGCATCTGGTGCCGAGAAATGAGCAAACCCTGATGACAACTATTCGAACTCGCTAGAAAACGGAGCCATGAGCACGAGACGCCGATTGATGCTTGTTTTGGGGCCATTAAATTTCGCGTAGCGAAGAAGAATGCGACAACCAATCGGCCATTTGGCGAGAAATGCTCGTAGCTCCAGTTCGTACTTGCGAGGGAGCATTGACCGGTTCTTCCCAGATCGAACTCCACCTTTTCTTCCTCTAGAAAAGAACACAGACTTGTACGTATAGCTCAGAGCCCCGTTGAAAGACCCAGTTACCTCTTCATGCCGGATCGGCTTAGGTGAGTGTTCGGATTTAGGGTAGGCTGCTCGAAGAGCCTTCAATGAGTCTTCGCGACTAATGCCGTAAATCATGAGGTGGAAATGCGGCTGCCAGCCGGATGCTTCATCGCCTTCAAACTTGAGAGCGATATCAAGACCGCCGATAATCAACACACCCGGAAGATGCCTGGCGAGCCTTTGTCTGTGTTTCTCGATGTATTTCTCGAGATCTAAGCCAGATAAGCAGCCAATAGGGATTGGTGGATCGTCAGGGGTCAGTGTCAGCGTTATCCAGCCAGACTTCTTTCTTGCAAGTTTTAATCGCTTTGCTCGCCGGATCAAATTTCCCCGAAAAATTCTCAGACAAATTTGACAATGTTCACCTCGACATCGATTTCCCTTTACACATTTCTTTAGGTAGACCTCCTGCTTTTTCAGGCCTTTTCTCGTTTCCAATTTGAGGAGAAGTGCCTTGCGGCTGGTCTCCAGCTTCCAACGTTCGTTCTTCATTTGATTCTTCCGTTTGCAATGGTCAGCATCTCCCCCGCCAGTAGCGCTGGAATGCAGGCATGCGCCAGCATTCACAAACCGGTTGGTTTGTGTTGTTTTCGGACTGCTATTCTCAATTAGCTATTGCTGCTGATGGGGAGGGCGTAGTTTCGACTTGGTGATTTACCAACGGACCTGAGTCCGTCGGCAAAATCGTTTAGGCAGATTTCCTGAAATGGGTGCTGTTGCACATGCTTTCGCACGAGCTTCAAGTGAACTGCCCATCTATTGCCTTCTTTAAAAACGCTTGGATATCACTTTCGCGCCAAGCGCTGATCCGGGGGGACAGCTTGATGGGAGGAGCGATTTGCTGCTCTCTCACGAGCTGAAAAAATTTGCTCCGTGAGATTGGCAATAGCCCATCGGGGGCGTGAATTTGCTGCGCTCGCAAATACCGGTCGCTCTGAGTTGGGGGTAGGGAAAGCACTGTCATTTCTGACTCCTCAATTTTGTTCATACCAAGGTTTCACCGACATCAAAGTACATTGGGGTGCCGGTGTGTGCGAAGGTACGCTAGAGGGCGTCGTTTCAGAATACGGGCAATTTCCTGGGGTTCCCCGCTGCTGGCCGGGGAAGTAGGGTATGCATTGAATGTAGACTTAAATGTCTTTTCCAGCCTTCTCAGTAATGATCGAAATTTCCCATTCTTCCAGTCGCGGGACGGGAATTTCTTTTGGCTCGACTTTCAATGATTTCATGCGCTTTAAGTCGCTGAATGCCGTAGAGTTCATCTGTGTGAGAATGCTTTCTTTAAAAAAGGTGACATATGAAAGCCATGCTCTGAGAGCTTCTTGTAATTGGCTCAATGAAAGTTTTTGTTTACGTAAAAATATGTAGTCAAATAGTGAGGTATTTTCATTGAGAGTAACAAATTGGGAGCAATACAAGTAGACAGCCGAGATGCCTCGCTCAGCCATAACAGGTTCCATCTCTGACTTCTTGTAATATGTCGCGCGAGGCTTTTTGTTTTCTTCAGCGTGGGCCCAAGAATTGGTATTGTCAGCAATGCTGGAAAGCACTTCATAAGAGATATTGAGACTAGATTTTCGATATCTTTCAGTGTCAGCGAGGCTCACAGCGTGGAAGTGCGATATTTCGATTAACTTGAGTGTACTAAGGATTTCTTTCTTTGATTGTGCCTCAGACAACAAACTGCGCAAAGAAGTTGTTCTGCTTCCCTTGTGGAGCGCATGCGTTCCGCCAATTGGATAATAAATTTCGCTGAAAAAATCATCTCCCAGCTTTTTCCTTACCTCGATATCTGCTTGAAGAGCGCTTTTTCGATCGGATGTCATTACTATTTTTTCTTCATATCTTCTTATTATATCGAGAATTTTCGAAGATATTGCTGATCGAATTTGCGTACTACAAGCAGTGGAGGCCCAAGCCAGCAAGGCATCAAAGAGTATGGCGCGCTGATGCTTAAAAGCTGACTTTTCGTTCAGCACCGTAAGTGCACACTCATCGGCGTCGAATTGCTTCCAGAACTTACGTTTGAACTCACTGTCCATTTTCGGGGAGCTCTTTCTCTTGTTCGGTTGTTTGCCTGACATAGAAATCCTCAAATCGATATGTATGCAGACCAATCATCCATCATGGTGCGACGGCGCTCAAGCAAATCAGAACGCCTATATGCGGCCTCTACCTTGTTTTGGATCGTGTGGGCCAATGCCATTTCGGCGATCTCACGTGGATATGCTGTCGTCTCGGCGGCCCAATCACGGAAGGAGGACCGGAAGCCATGGGCCGTGAAAGGTACGTCCATGCGTTTCAGCATCGTGAGAAACACCATGTTGGACATCGGCCTGTCGATTTTCTGTCCGGGGAATATGAGGTCGCCAGAGGATCTGAAGCCTTCCGCAAGTTTCAGGATTTCGATAGAGCGGTCGCACAGAGGGACACGGTGCTCCCGTTTGGCTTTCATCCGCTCCGCAGGGATGATCCAGAGACGCTGATCTAGATCGACCTCAACCCATTCGCTTTTAAGCACCTCGCTGGTTCTGGTAGCTGTCAGGATCAGGAATTCCAATGCGAGCCGCGCAACCAGCCCTTTTTTCTGCTCTGTCCGAATCCTGGCCACAAATGCCGGGACTTCTTGATAAGGCATGGCAGCATGATGTTTGTCTTTCGAATTCTGTTTCGGCAGACCCTTTTCAACGCCATCAACCGGGTTATCGCCGGACCGAAAGCCCGCTGTCTTCGCCCAATCGAAAACGGTAGACATCCTCTGGCGCACGCGTCGGGCAGTTTCTGCTTTCTCGAGCCAGATCGGGGAAAGCACTTTTAGGATATCAGAAGTTTGAATCTGATCGACTTGCCGTGACCCAATGTGAGGGAATGCATAGGTCTGAAGGGTATTGAACCATTGCTGAGCGTGCTTAGGATTCTTCCAAGTCGATTTGTTTTCTTCAAAGACCGTCTGAGCAGCTTCACTGAATATCGGAGCGGTCAATCGCTCTTTACGCCGCTCCTCAATTGGATCTCCGCCTTGTCTGGCAATTTTTCGGTATTTCAGCGCCAGTTCGCGAGCTTCGGCAAGGGAAACCAGACTGATGCCACCAAGGCCCATATCACGACGGCGGCCTTGGACCATCAATCGGAGCATCCAGCGCTTCGCTCCGCTTTTGTCGACCACGAGATAAAGGCCATTGCCATCTGCGTACCAGCCCGGTTTGGATTGGCGGTTTACTCCGATGGCGGTCAGCGCTTTGTCAGGATGGGGTCCTGTTTTCGGCATGATATTTCCTTGCCCCACATTTTACCCCACAAAGTATACTTGATTTTAGTGCATTTCAATACACGCCGCTGTACAATCCACTTTAACTATCATATTGTTTTCATTGGCCTTAGTGCACCTATCTGTATCCCACTGTACGCACCGGGGCCTTCCTGTCTCTCCGCCATCTGCCCTTTGATTGGCAGAAATCTGGTATTTCCTTACATTTCAATGCACTAGCGTGGTCGACTGTGATACAACACTGTGTTACATGGGAGCCATGGAAGCTGTGCCAGGATACCCAAATCTTCACCGCCGTGAAGGAACATATTACCTCTACAAGCGTGTCCCTCAGGGATTGCTAGAGGCGTTCGACAATCGCAAATTCATCAGGAAATCGCTGAGGACAAAAGATCTGTCTGAGGCCAAGGTTAAGTTGCACCAAGAGCTGGTTGCGCTTGATGAGGAATTTGCGCAAGCCAAAGCAGATCTAAAAGAAACGCTTTCGCCCTCCGAGGCTAAGACAATCGTTGAGGGGCGTCTCAAGGATATGCTTGTGGAGGATATGCAGATCCGTGATGAGGGTGACAGAGCTTCTCAGCAAGCTTACGGCGAAATGTGGGCCAGTTTCAACGAAACGCAACTCGAGCAGCGCGATCTTAGTGAAAAACAAGCTGAAGGCACCGACAAAGCGGATCAGGAGTTTAAGCCAATTGCCCCTACTTTTCCACTCAGCGCTTCATTCTCGGAGTTTGGGCTCAGCAGAAGAGATCTGTTTAAGTCTCATGAAACGGTAAGCTGCTTAAAGCCTCACTATCGGGATGCATTGGCTCGGCAAGATCTATCTGCCGCTGAAGAGGACATTGAAGAACTGGCTGAGGAGCATCATCTTCGTTTGCATCGCGGGTCGGAGGGCTGGCGAAACCTGGCTCGCGAAGTTTTGGCCATGTGGGTGCGCTATATTGATGTCCTCGAGCGTCGAAACAATGGCGAGCCAGACGAATTTGACCTCTCCCCTCCGTCAATCACTGAAGGCGAAACCTCCGCTCTAAAGTCAACGCCAGTGGGACACTCGGCTTCAAAAGGTGGTGCTATCACCCTTGAGAAGCTGGTTCAGCTCTATATCGAAGATCCTGCTAGATCGGCATCTGATCGGACGAACAAGGGCTATGATGTTGTCTACAGGACGCTGAAGGACGTTATGGGGGCAGGCCGGGATGTCAGCACCATCAATAGGGAAGACTGCAAGAAGGTTAGAGACGCTCTCCAGAAAACGCCTGTGAATGCCCTGCAGAGGTTTCCGGGCAAGGATACTTTCGAGGTTATCAAGCTTGCAGAAGAAACCGGAGCCAAACTCCTCAGCCCTCCCACCATCAACAATCGCTTGAGGAACATGTCTGCCCTGTTCAAATGGGCTGTGCGAGAAGACTACATGGTGAAGAACTATGCTGAGGGTCTGGGAGTTAATGACCCGGTGAAAGCAAGAGACAAAAGGCGGCCATTCACTGAGGAAGAGCTACAAATCATCTTTTCGGCACCGCTCTATTCAGGTTGTCAAAGCGAGTTCAAATACCATCTTCCCGGAAGTCAGATCATCAAGAAGGGGCGCTATTGGGTGCCTTTGCTCTCTCTGTGGACTGGCATGCGCCTTGGAGAATGCTGTCAGCTTCATTGCGATGACATCAAACAAATTGATGGGGTCTGGTGCATCATTATTCAGGAAACCAAAGACGGTGAGGGATTGGACGAAGCGGACAAGAAGCGGGTGAAAACCTCTTCAGGAGAACGTTTCGTGCCAATTCACTCGGCTTTGGAGAGGCTCGGCTTCATCAATTTTGCCCTTCAGCAAAAGCAAGCAAAACATGTCCGCTTGTTCCCTGAGTTGAAGCCTTCCGCAGATGGATACCTATCGAACAACTTCTCGAAGTGGTTCAACGACAAATCGCGCTTCCTAGGAAAACTTGGTCTTGCGGGCAACGGGGCATCTTTTCACAGCTTCCGCCACAACTACCGTGATGCCATGCGACAAGCAGAGTTGAACCACGATGTCGTATTAGCGCTAGGTGGGTGGTCTTCAGGCGACACGTCAGATCAATATGGCGGCAGCTTAAACTCTTCGTTTCTGAAGGAGCAAATCGAGCGGATCGCTTATGCGGGGCTGAAGTTGCCCCTGCATAATTGAAGTGTTTGTCATTCAGATATTGCGTATCTACGATCTATTGAAACTTCTTGGTGATAGAGGCAACCTCAACTGGTTTTGCCAGCTTGGTGTTGGAGCCTTCTCTGATGTAGCATTCGTCGCCAACAAACGAGATCTCCGATTGTTTAGGTACGCAAATTCTAACAATATCTAAGCCATGATAGGATATGGCATCTATTGAAGTGGTGGCGCCAATTTTGACGCTTGTTGACAAGTTTGACTGAGAGATTATGCGTGTAATCTTGTCCAAATAGTCATTGAGCGAACACTTTAATTTTTTAGCCTCATGAGAAACTCCCACCACGCTAACGTGTTCGAATGTTATTGGAGATATATTGTAGTCGTTGGCAATTTTTTCGGCGTCGGCTTTTTTGTCGGCAATGCCTATGTAAAGAAAACCATCTGCCTCTGGGCCGTGATTTGCAATCGCACAAATTGTATTAACGATTTTGTCTCGCATGCCAAGATCAAGTTTCTTAGAGCCTAGATTTAATATTCCCTGCTTGAATTCATATCGAACAGTTTCTGTGCGTGAGCGACGGATAGAGTTTTCAAACTCGACGGTCAAAGCGGCGCCATGCGTGAGCTTGGAAACATCTTTTTTCACAAAGCAATTTGATAGAAGCCCTTTTACTTTCAAAATATTTTTGACCCTATCATCAGAGTTTGTCTGCTTTTGTCCCACCGTAATGGCACCTGTAAGGTCTGTAATGGCTGCCATGACTTCACTACCAGCATTTGGATACTTTTCTTCTTTTATAATCAAATCGAAGAAAGCCATAAATACAGCGTAAAAAGGTGATTTTTGTGCGTTTGATGTCGTTCCTTTGTAAACAACATTTCGAAAGTGATTATTTTCTAAACTCGAACTTTCTATGCATGTCTTTAGTGTTGAGTAAACCTCAATAAACTGCTTCTTAATTTTTGAATATCCGTAAGTTCTGATGCTTCTTTCTATTTCTAAGGATTTACTAGAACCGACCCGGTAAAGCTCGTCTCTGTAAGGTCTAGTTCCTGGCACTGGATTATTTGTCAAAATCGAAGCGCATATGTCTGCTATGAGCTCTTCATCTTCACTATTTCTTAGATCACCCGTCCGGAGGATGCCTTGTTTACACCAAAAAATTTCCTCGGCCTTTAAATCGTATCCTTGGTTGCCGTTTGAAGTATCGATGCTAATTTCCGGCATTTCACTCAAAAGCAACTCTTTCTTCGAGACGTCGCCTCTTACCTCGCAAGAAAGCTCCCTGACAAGTTCAGCAAATTCTGATACGACACCGGCCTGGCGTTGCTCTTGAACGCTGAGCTGTCGACCGCCCGAGTTAATTCTGCCAAAAACATCGACTGTTTTATTCTCGTCGTCTCCCGAAAACGATGTGACAGCTAATTGGTAATCAAGAAAAATAGAGCATTGAGAGGGTGTTAGCTTCTCGACGTTTTCCGGATACTGCTTAAAAGCACAAGCCTCGGCGGCTTGCCGGGCCCTGGCAAACTCATTCAGATCAAAGCACTTGTTGTTCAGCAGAAATCCATGCTCGATGAACGAAAAAATGGCGTTAAGGCGTTGCATCCCGTCGATGATTTCACGGTAGTTTTGGCTCTCATCCTCTTTGGAATTTCGTTCGGCAAGTAAGAACAGAGGTAGAGGATATCCGCGCAGAATGCTGTCAATTAGGCTTCGCTTTTCATCTTCCGTCCAGACGAGTTTACGCTGATACTGGCGGTTCACGATTAGTTTTCCATCACGGTAATCTCGATAGAGTGATTGAATGCTAATGCCGGTGGGTGAAACAGCCATGAATGCCTCCTGAGGGTTGCGTTGTTTCGGGCCACAATACACTTTAAAGGAGAAGGCGCTAGACTGAAATCAGAGCCGTTCACAGTTCGAAAAGCTATGATCAGGTTAGAGACACAGCGACGAACAAAACAACTGCCACTAGTTAGCTTTGTCTGCGGCTAGATAGACATAGCACGCCAACCGATTTTGAGTTTTCGTTTGATGTTGGAAATACAAACTTCGTGTGTAGATTTGCGGTGAAAGGTGACGCAACCATGTGCAGCGAAGGCTCTTAGCTGTAGCGACCAGGCTTGATCCAACGACCCTCCCTTTAATGGGTGGGGGAGGATGTGTTCCCTATGGATGTCTTCCCTTCAGATGTCCCTGATGTCTACACCCTATGTCTCCTGCTTCCTCCTACCTATCTATCGATATCTAACCTATTACATCCATACCTATAGCTTCCCTCTATACCCTCTAGTTACCTACCGAGGCTTGCCTCTATAGGGGAACCTAATTGTCAGGCATGCTATGTTCTTCTAGAAAGCGTATTGTCCCAAGCAATAACGTCCGCAACTTAGAACCAGCCTGAGGTTCAAATGCAAAACCTCCCGCGCTTTGAACGCAGGAGGCAATGAAATGATGTCGGCTTATCTCACATTTTCGTTGTTGAGACAGTAGAGCCTGTTTTCACTTTTGTTTGACCGATTGAAGCTGTTAGAACGACGCACCTTCAAACGCTTCCGGCGCATAGTTCTTTCTCATTGGGAGCTGCCCGTCGCTGTACAGTTCCGCGAGCTTTAGAGCGCCTTTTTGAGTGACGGTGATTTGTCCCCATCCAAGACCATTCGGCCCGAACTTCTCTTCAAAAAGGTCTCGATACTTAGCCCGAACTCGCCATTTGTAGGTCCCTTTTTGAAACAAATATCCAAGCTCCTGAAGGGTTCGGCGTACCTGCTGGGTGTTGACCCCCGGAAGGCATCTTACGAAGTCTCCAAGCAAGTGACCGGTTTCGGCAACCAAGCTGCCTAACAATGCTTTGGGTGCTAAGCTCTGCAAAACACGTTCGTGTTCTTCTTGCTCCAGTTGCAACCAGCGCTTGATAATGGCAACTCTGACCTTTGCATGATAGCCGGAGATCAGCGTCAGAGTTAAGTCTTGTGGCAGGCGAAACTCAACATATTTGCGTCCACCCTCTCCACAATAGGAGAATTCAAATTTGAGTTCTGCCTCTCCGATTTGCTGCAGCATATGCCGAATGTCCCGACAAACGTTTGAGTGCTGTTTGCCTGTAAGGTCGGCAATTTCTCGACTCGACATCAGAGTGGAGTGCTGGAATTTTGCTTCGTCGATACCGTTTTGTGTCAAGGCGATGCTGTTCATGAGTTCGCCTCAAAGCTGCAGGTTCGATTGTTCTGTTGACCTTCAAACTGAAAGAGAAAAAAGGACGTCAATTTGATCTCATTTGCTCCTAGTGAGGTTGATAGGTTGCTTCTTTTTTTACTGTGCGTGCATCCTGAGGTCGGGTAGCCTTGGCTATCTCGACGTAGGTGGAATAGTTGCGCTTCATCGTTCACAACACCGTTCTGAGCTATGTTGTGCTGAAATTTTCGAGTGCTTTCACGCGAGTTCATGAAGCAATTGATATTTGTTCGATGAAGAGCAAATTGTTGTTTCAATTCGTATCCCTTGTATGGAATGTGTTGAAGTTAATGCGTCCTAATCTTTAAGAAAGATCATACACTTAAGACGCGCATCAAGCTTGATCCGTTGGAAGTTTTTCGGCAATGCGTAGAAATCCTAGGGTTGAAACCAAAGGGACTATTAATCCCTCGCGTCCTCATTTTGAAACCAAAAATTGCAGGCGAACTCTTGCTTCTTGTGTTGCCGCTGAAACAAAAAAATGGGGATGTTTCACCAAAGTTTTTTTCGTTTTCGAAATTTTAGCTGTGAAATTCGACTTCAGGCGTGAACTTTGAGGTTCGACGCTTGCATTTCTCTGTTCGAACAGGGCGGGAAAGTGAATTCTAGGGTAAGCCCCAGCGGATATGCGCAAGAGGCTTCAAAAGTGTGTTCACTAGGGTTGATTTTCACCTACGGACAATATTTTAATGGACACTATCCTAGAATTCATTCGGAGGTAGGGTATGAAGACCGTTCTATATGCTCGCGTGTCCACTGCAGATCAAACCTTGGAACACCAGAAGACTCAAGCGGAAGGCGCGGGCTTCAGAATTGATGAGGTGGTTGCAGACCACGGTGTGTCCGGTGTGTCTACTCGCCTGAGGAATCGGCCAGAGGGGAAGCGCCTGTTTGATCTACTCAGAGAAGGTGACACGCTCGTTGTCCGTTGGGTGGACCGCTTGGGTCGAAACTATGAAGACGTCACTGAGGTCATGCGTGAGTTGCTCAACGCTGGTGTCACCATCAAAACCGTCATCAATGGCTTGACCTTCGACGGTTCAAAATCCGATCCAATGGCCAAGGCGGTGCGGGATGCTCTCATTGGCTTCATGGCAGCGATGGCACAGGCAGAGACGGAAGCACGACGAGAAGCTCAGAAGGCAGGTATAGCAGCAGCGCAACAGAAGCCGGGTAAGTACAAAGGCCGTAAGCCGTCATACTCGAGGGATCAAATGGCACAGGTGACAGCCATGCTATCCAACTCAGACACCATCGCTGCAATTGCTAGAGCCACGAGTCTCACTCGTCCCACCATCTACCGGATCAAAGACGAACCACAAGCATGTGAGAAGGCGCTGCATCTTTGGGGGCTGTGAGGGCACGGGGAATGTATTCATTGCAGAGGTAGCATTTGTTTGGTGGATGCAGGTTTAAGGTCGGGCACCTTACTGGGCCCACGGGGGATGACTGTAGTGGGTAAATCTTTAAGATGGGGCCTGGCAAATTTGCAACTAAAACAAAAATGCCTCTTTAGTGAGTACGATACGCTGCCCTATCGAGGCCAAAGGTCGGAAGCATCGCTTTTGGGATGTTTAAACTTTGACAAATCCCATTTGAGTGTATCCGGCTTGCAAACAGAATAGGCGCTCTCACGTTTTTCATCGCCCCACCTTCCCATTTTGGCCTTTATTGTACCTTTTTCCGAATGTTTCTCCCATTTAAGTTGAGGAAGGCAGCCTTGGTTACAAGCTGTATGAGGTTTGCATGGGGTCGCATTGGGGCAGTTAGTTGTCGGATCATTATCGAAAGTTAACAAGGTATCCGATCTTCGCTCTTTTGTATCGTAATAATGATAATGGTACCCCCAGTGACCGTGGTTTTCACGCTTTAAGCTCCCACGAACGTACGGGATCTTTTCCAAATATTGCACTAAACCAACAGGTAAAAACGGTGCTACTACCCTAGTTTCGCAAGGTTCCAAGTAACCGCGTAAGAATGGCTGAAAAGGATGATGGAGTGTAACTTTCCCTAAACACATTGCTAGTTCGGATGAAATAGCCTCATCGACCTTCCTTAAGGGACGACGGTTCCAAGGTTGATCGATTTCATCGGAAATTTTGCCAACAGTTTCTTCAATGCAATCGATGGCCTTGTGAAGAGCGGCTGCCGTATCTAGCTCGCAGTAAGGATCGGCACGAAAACATTTTCCCGGTACTCGAGACGCATCGTTGCGCTGTGATGAGATTTCGAGAGAATGAGCTTTGTTAATCGCTGAAAGTTCAGCAAGGCAATCTAGAGAATGTTCTAGCTTTTGGGTGAGCTGCTCTAACCTATTGGAATTCACTGCACATCACTTCATGGAAATTCGAAAGAAAACTGTCGTTGATATATTTAAAGAAGCGTGTTGCGTCAACCTCAACCGCAGGCTTCATTGGCAAGCTTTTTGACTTGACGCTGAGTTACAAAGCTGAGATACAGAAGCTTCGCCGGTTGATCGCACGGCATTGAAATCATTAGGGAAATAGGACTAGGAGGGCTTTCCCTGTCTCTCCGCCATGACCCTTCCAAGGCCAGTGATTTCAATAGCATCTTGATATGTCAGGCCATCCCCGTTTAGTCCGCCGCAACGCCACTTATTATCATCGTGTTGCCGTGCCGGTGGACATCAAAGATACCTACCCGAAATCCGAAGAGACCTTTTCGCTGAAGACCAAGGACGACCAAGTAGCTCTGCGGTTGGTATCGCGCTGTTCAATTTGGCTCGTGCCGATCGTCATAATGATCACGCTTGCTGGTTTCGTGTGGACCTATACCCATAATCTCGGCTTGTAAGATAGATATTACGCATGTGCGCAATGCATGTTTGGCAAGGCGGGCGCTCGATTAAGCGCGTCAGGTGCCCCGAAATATCTTCATTTCACCGGTGCAACGAGCATGGATAAGGTCACCAACTGAATACACCCATTATCCCATAAGAAAGGGCGGCACCTGGAACAGGTAGCCGCCTTTTTTGTGGATTTTGAGGTTATCTTCGGGGTTTGAAATGATCGATTTGTAAGCGGTCGTCGGCCTTTGCCCATTATCAGGAAGAGGGCACGGAGTCCTTGGATTTACCGTTGGTTGCCGGAGATTTTGCGACGTCGGCCAATATTGATTTGGCCTGTTGTTCACCGCTTGCCTGCTGATCTACAGACAGCTTGGCGGCAATTTTGTTGCGCAACGTCTCTGCATAATTGCTGCCTTTTGCGGATGCTGCGGCATAGTAGGCATAGGCCGTAACCGGGTTTGCGGCCATGCCGAAACCATTGGAGGCCATGTGACCAAGGTTGATCATTGCGGTTTCATCGCCCGCCTGAGCAGCTTGCTTGAGCCAGGTTTCGGCCTTGCCAAAATCCTGAACCACAACGGTGCCGTTATAATAGAGCTCGCCCAGTTGACGCGCCGCAATTGCATTTCCTGCACCCGCAGACTTGCGCAGCCATTTTACGGCCTCGTCACCATTGACCGCTGTGCCATGACCAAACTCGTACATCTGTCCCAGATAGAAGGCTGCAGAATTGTCGCCCTTCTTCGCCAGCCTCTGAAATTCGTTGAACGCGTCTTTCATATCACCCTGGTGGTATTCGCGGATGGCGATGGCACGCTCGGTGCTTGGTTTCAGAAAAGAATCAAGCAGACTGTTTGAACCTGCTGCATAACCTCCGGCGGCAACGCCTGCGAAAACCAGCAGCGACACTAAAAGCATGGAATCCTGTTGTCTCATGATTTGTCTTCCTTGCCCTGCAGGTCTGCTTTCAGGACCGCGATTTCACGCCTGAACCCGGCTGGAGCTGAAACACTATTCGAAAGATCTGCCTCATCCTCGAAAAGAGGGGCTTTTCCCTTCCGGCGAAGTTTCGAGTTCAGATTGTTCAAACCTTCTGAGAAACGCATTAAACGCTGGTCGATAGGTCCAGTTGAAGTGTCGGGCATTGCAGATAAATTCTCCATGGCTGCTCTCCTTTTCTAATGAGGAAACAGCAATTCGCGTGCCGAATTTAAGTGGTTGAATTTTAGTATTTATTTCAAAATGAAAACGAAAGACGGGTCATATGAACCGTCATGCTTGGTTTATTTGAGCCGTGCTCCTGCCCACTCAACTCCCTGTTGCTGAAGGTCTTTTAGGTGTGGAGATGGCTGCAAATCAAAAAGGTCGGCCAGTGATTTTCTGACCGACCAATACCGGTTCGAAAGGCATGCTTTATTTGTCATGCAGCTTAGCTGCCGCTGGAAGCCTTGCTATCGCTCTTCGGCGCTGTTGCTGCTGGCGCAGTCTTGGCTGCATGGCCAGGCTGCACAATCAGCATGACGGTGTCGACATTCATACCGTCTTCGGCAGCTTTCAGAGCCATGTTGGCCTCGTAGAAGTCTTCTTCACCGATCATCTGGTTGGCAACGTTCAAGTGGGCCGTCGTTTCTTTCATCGGCATCAAGAGCCTTGTGAACCCGATATCAACGCCAGCAAGCTTGAGCTTTTCAATGGCCGTCTTGGAATCGCCTTTCTTCAGAGCCGCATTGCCCTTCGCGATCTGCGCAGCTTTTTCAGGCGTTGAGACGAAATTGTCGGCGACGACGAGTTGACCGTCAATCGGAATGAGATTGGGGTCCGCATCCTTGCCCTTGGCCATCTTTGCCGCCTCTGCCTTGACGTCACTCATGGTCGCCACGGCATCATCGACATATTTCTTTGCAGCCTTCGTGTCACCGTTGAAGATCGCAACGCGTGCGGCGCGGACCTCACGCATGACCTTGAAGCCATTTCCAGACAATTCAAGCGCCGGATTAGCGTCGCCGGTTTTGGAAGCCTCAGTCACTTGGTCGTTGGTTGCTGCACTGGCAACTGCCGGGATAAGTGCGCTGCTTGCAGCCAATGAGGTGACAAATGTTGCAATTGCAATATTACGCATAACGGTTTTCATGATCCTGTTCCTTTCCACATACCCTTTGAGAATTCTCCAAAACCATCGGCGGGTACTTGCCCGGTGTTGGAACCGTATCGAGGCGGTTATCAACAACGGAGCAAGGCCTGTGCCAAACTATAAATAATTGATATTATTAGGTTTAACTTCAGGAGGTTCGGAGAGGTGGGGGTAATTTCCCCCTACAACCACCTTCCAGGGTCATTTAAGCAAGCGCGCAGCGCATGCGCCTGTCGGGGCGCTTACCTTATGCCAATCCATATTTCTGAATGCGGTAGCGCAAAGTCTCGCGGGTTGTTCCAAGTGCACGCGCCGTTGCCATGACGTTATGGCCGTTGCGTTCAAGCGCTGTTTGAATAATGTGCCGGTCCATCTCGTCAAGCGCCATGGAACCATCAAGCGGCAGGTGAATGAAATCGCCCTCTGGGTCGGGCGCATGGCTATTGGGCTGCGATGATGACAGGCCGAGCCACTGGCTGTCGAGCGTATCGCTCGAGGAAAGAAGCACGCATCGTTCAATGACATTGCGCAATTCGCGCACATTGCCTGGCCAGGCGTAGCTTTTGAGCATACGCCAGGTTGCCTGATCCACGGTTTGAACCGACTTTCCGGCGCGGGCATTAAATTCTTTCATCAGCGCTGGCACGATTTGTTCCAGGTCATCGGCGCGCTCGCGCAGGCTCGGCAATAGGATCTCGAAAACGGAAATGCGGTGATAGAGGTCGCTCCTGAAGCCACCCTGCTGTGAGACGCTTCTCAAGTCACGGTTGGATGCGGTAATCAGTTGCACATCCACGCTGATTGTCTCCTCGCCACCGACGCGGCGAAAGCTCCTGTCTTCAAGTGCCTTGAGGAGCTTGGATTGAAGACCAAGGTCCATCTCTCCAATTTCATCCAGAAAGACGGTTCCGCCATCGGCCTGTTCAAGCAGGCCTCTGTGTTTTCCTTTCGCGCCGGTAAATGCGCCCGGCTCGTGGCCAAAGAGTTCGGATTCCAACAGGTCCTTGGGAAAGGCGGCGCAGTTAACGTCCACAAATGGTGCCTCGCGGCGCTCACCGGCATAGTGGAGGATCTTGGCCGCCAACCCTTTGCCTGTGCCCGTCTCGCCAGCCAGCAGAACCGAGGATATGGGCACTTTTGAAAGCTGATTGAGCATCATGCGCACACGTTCAGCCGCCGGGCTGTTGCCAAGGAAATTCTCAGGCGCATATTTGCGCGCCTGCGTCACAGTCGCATCGTGTATCCGCTGACTTGCCTTTGCGCCGCGTGATGCTGCTGCAATGGTGAGATCGAGCTTGTGATAATCGAGGGGTTTTGGAAGAAAATCCAAAGCGCCCAACTCTGTCGCCCGCTCGATATCCCGCCGCGTTCCGTAGCCTGACAGGAATATCCATTCGCCGCGGCCTTCTGCCTTGCGAACCTCTTCCAGAAAATCGAGGCCGTTGCCGTCTGGCAAATTCATGTCGGACAATACGATGGAGGGCGTCAGTCCCAGCTCGAGAAGCAAATGTCGCGCGTCGGCTATGGTGCGTGCGAGCGAAACACGCCAGCCTTCGCGCTCAAAACGACGTTTCAATTCGGCGCCGAGCAGCTTTTCGTCTTCAATGATGGCAATTGTCCGCATTATCTTATTCTCCGCATG
Source organism: uncultured Cohaesibacter sp. (assembly GCF_963677725.1). Taxonomy (NCBI): domain Bacteria; kingdom Pseudomonadati; phylum Pseudomonadota; class Alphaproteobacteria; order Hyphomicrobiales; family Cohaesibacteraceae; genus Cohaesibacter; species uncultured Cohaesibacter sp. The sequence goes on along the minus strand of NZ_OY782507.1, from coordinate 2,437,199 downwards.
GAATGGTTACGGTGGTGCGCGCACCACCGTCGGCACGGGCCGAAAGGGAAATGGCGCCGCCAGCCGCATTCACCAGCCTTTGGATCACTGACATCCCGAGCCCGGTTCCACCTTTTTTTTCTGTTTGAAATGGCTGAATGCCGCGTGTGAGAAGCTGCTCCGGATATCCCGGCCCGTCATCTTCAACTGAAAACACCATCATCCCGTCACGGCGTTCGGCCTGCACCCAGATATGACCATCTTGCTCGCCCAAGGCTTCTTTCGAATTGCGCAGCAGGTTTATCAGAACCTGGCGAACCGTGTCGCGCGGCGCAGAGCATTCAGCGTCCGTCGCGCTCCAATTGATCTTGATATTGCCGGGCAGTTGATAATCAAAAAGCCGAACGACGTCGCCGATCAGCGGTTTCAAACTCGATTTTGTTGGTCTTTCAGGGGATGCTTTCCCCCTTTCCAGAAGCCCGTTCAAAAGGCGTGTCACACGATCGGTTTCTTCCGCGATCAAGGAGATCCGTTCCCGCATGTCGCCGTCTGGCAGCTCTGTTTCAATATTGTTGAGGGCAATGGAAATGCCGGAGATGGGATTGCGCAATTCATGCGCCATGCGCGCTGCAAATTCACCGATGGCAACCAGCCGCGCGCTTCTTTCAAGCTCTTCCTGCTGCTGCAGCAGCGTTTCCGATGCCACGCGCACCTGGCTTTCGAGCTGTTGGGCATGTTGCTCCGCATTGTCAGTGGCAGCTTTGAGTTTTTCCGCCATCACATTGTAGCGCGCATAGACACCTGCCAGCGGATCGTTGCCGGAGACAGCTTCGGCAGGGCGGAAGTCAAGGTTGCCAACATTCTCCAAAAGCGCAATCAAACGTCCAACCGAACGCGTGGAGTTTCGCCGCAGATAAGCAATCAGAAACATCGCAAAAAGCGGTAGCATCAAAAGCGCACAGCCAGCTAGGATCAGCTCTCTTTCAGCATTCTCCCGTGTTTGCCGTATCAGAGTGTTCTGCAATTCGTTTTCGCGCTTGAGAGTCTTGTTGACGATGCTGAGGGCGGCGAGAAGACCGGTTCGTACATTGCCCTTTGGAAGTGTCAGAAACGAGCGAGCCTCCTTCAGATCCTCCGGCGTTTGCGGATGCAGACTTCCCTTCTCGTTGATCAGTTCCCGCAAGTTGTCGCTGACCTGCTTGACTTCAGAAACTTTCGGCGCGGTTTCAGTTTCAAAATGGCGCACAAGGATATTCTGTATATTCGTGCTGGCATCCTGCAATTTTCGCAGATGCGCAACATGCTGCTCTACTGGCCCGAGCTTATTAGCCCCGCTCCAAGCGGTGTAACCGAGGAAAGCCAGCGACAAGAGCAAGGCGACGACGGTCAATATTGAAGCACTGCGCAACGGCCACAACAATGCTGCTTCAATGGCCATATTCTCAGTGTGCACCGTTTCTTCTTCGCTCATAATCCTACCTATTGAATCCCTTATTCGGCTTACCCGATGCAAGCCGTGTGCCATCAAAACTGGCCACTCAATTCCGCATTAATTCAATAGTTTAGTCAGGGTGGCACCAATAGCGCCACGATGAATTGCGGCATATGCACCAGTGAATTGGTGGAAATAAACCAATTCCGTGTGCCGAAATACCACCAAAATCAATAAATTGTTTAATTCCAATGCTTTGCCCGGGTGGCACAGCAGTTGCTTACAATTTTTGTGAAAGAACCAGATCCACGTGAACAGCAAGAGGACTGCAAAATGTCAGCATCACATAATAAGTTTCTACCCTTCACCGCCTTGTTCCTGATGGTTGCAGCCCCCGCTTACGCGCTCGAATGCCCGCAGCTTTCCAATGTTGATTCGACGGTTGGAATTTCGCTCACGCAACAGAAGGTAGAGTCGTATCGCAGCCTGCTGGGCGATGGCTCTGAGGGCAACGGTCTTGACGAGGTCATTCACGACATTCGCGAAAACAATCCCGATGCGACCAAAACGGATATCGTGAATGCGCTTATGGCAACCTATTGCCCCGTCATTGCCAATGCAGACTACCCTGATGACATTGCAAGACAGAAACTCAGGGCTTTCGCCACGCAGGCCGAAGACACGCTCTATTCTGCTCGATAATGTTTCTGGACCAACAGGCAGTGGATGTTCTTAGATGAGCAACGATACAGAAATCGAAGCAAATGATGCTTCAGAAAAAACGGCTGGCAAAAAGTCAAACAAGCTTAATCTGGTTATCCTCGCACTGGCTGTCGTTGTCGCTGGTGTCGGTTACTATGTCTGGTCGGACTATACCGACAGCCATCCTTCAACAAACGACGCCTATGTTGGTACGCCGATCATACACATTGCACCTGAAGTAACGGGGACCGTGGTTTCAGTCGATGTCAAATCGTTTTCCAAGGTGAAGAAAGGCGACACGCTTTTCACCATTGATCCGCGTTCTTTCAAAGCCTCTCTGGATATGGCCAAGGCAAATCTGGTGCGGGCGCGTCAGAAAGTTTCGGTCTTGCAGAGCCAGGTTGTTTCGGCGCAATCAATGCTTGATGCGAAACAAGCCGCATTGGAAAACACGCGCGGTGCCACACAAAGAACACTGAAACTGGCGGCGCAGGGAACAGCCACCCAAGCCGAAGCCGATGCGCAGAAGGCGGCTTTGAGCGAGGCGGAAGCTGCGGTGAAAACAGCCAAGGCGGCCCTCAGCAGCGCTCAGTCATCCTTGGGCAAACCCGGCGATGACAATCCGCTTGTTCAATCGGCTCTCGCCGATGTTGAACGTGCGCAGCTTGACCTTGACAATACCGTGCTCAAAGCCTCTGCCGACGGATATGTGGGCAAGATCGATATTCGCCCCGGTTCGCTCGCAGCCGCCGGCATGGAGGTCGCCCAGCTGGTGGAAACCGACCAGTGGTGGGTGGATGCCAACTTCAAGGAAAACGCACTGACAAACATCAAGCCCGGCCAACCTGCTGAAGTGACAATTGATATGCTTCCGGGCCGCACCTTTACCGGCAAGGTCTTGGCTCTAAGCCCTGCCAGCGGGACCGCGTTTTCACTCTTCCCTCCCGATAATGCCACCGGCAACTGGGTGAAGGTCACCCAGAGATTCCCGGTTCGCGTTCTTTTGGATAACGCCGGTCCTTCAGATGGTTTGAGAGTTGGTGCATCCTCTGAGGTAACGATTGATACGACTGGAGGCCAGTGACCATGGCCTCCACCGCCACACCGACTGAGGCCAAGGTTGGCATGCAGGCCATTCTCACCTCGGCTGCCGTTCTGTTAGCAACCATCATGGTCATTCTCGATATGACCGTTGTGAATGTGAACCTTGCAGATATGAAGGGTGCGCTTGGCGCCAATAGCGATCAGATTACCTGGGTTCTGACGTCTTACATTGTTGCTGAAGCTGTCATTATTCCGCTTGGAGGCACACTTTCCAAGCGTTTTGGGCGCAAGCGCCTGATGATTTTCAGCGTCATTGGTTTTGTCATTGCCTCAGCACTTTGTGGGCAGGCGCGCTCGCTGAATGCGATGATTATCTTCCGCACGCTGCAAGGCGCATTCGGCGCTTCAATCGTGCCGCTTTCCCAATCGGTGATGGTGGATACGTTTCCGCCGGAAAAAAGAGGCCGCGCGATGGCTTTTTGGGGAATCGGCATCATGCTGGGACCGATCCTCGGTCCAACGCTCGGTGGCTTTATTGCGGAGCATCTGTCATGGCGGTGGGTCTTCTATATCAATGTGCCGGTCGGCATTCTCAATGTCATTATGCTGGGTGCTTTCCTGAAAGAAACCAAGCGTGAGAATACAAGGGCTGACTGGCTCGGTGCAGGATTGCTGGCCCTCGGGATCGGTTCACTGCAGGCTGGCCTTGACCAGGGCAACCAGCGCGACTGGCTTTCGTCTGGACTTATTCAGGTGCTCTTTGCGACTGCTGCCGTCAGCCTTACGATGTTTGTCATGCGCAGTATCGGGCGGCGCGATGCGGTGCTGCGTATCTCGCTGCTGAAAGACCGGAACCTTTCCACGGCGTCCTTCATGATGCTGGCGTTCGGGTTGGGTATGTTTGGCACCATCGCTCTTCAGCCCATCATGATGAGCGAGATCTATGGTTTTCCATCGGAGACAATCGGTCTTGTCATGGCACCAAGGGGATTTGCTGCCGCAGCAGGCATGTTCACTGTGGCATCGCTGATCAACCGGACGGATCCCCGTTATCTGGTCTCTACCGGCTTTGTGCTTTCAACCATCGGTTCGTGGATGATGAGTTGGCTGACGCCACAGGCGGATGCTTTCTGGGTCATCTTGCCCTCGCTCGTTCAGGGTCTTGGTATGGGCATGATTTTCGTTCCGCTTTCAACCCTTGCCTTCTCGACGTTGAAAAAGGAGGACACGGATTTCGGTTCTGGCATTTTCAACCTTTCGCGAACCATCGGTTCGTCGATCGGCATTTCGATCACAAGCACGGTTCTGAGCCATTCGCTGGCGGAGGCAAGGAGCGGTCTCTCGATGAACATGGTTCCTTCCAATCCCAACCTTCAGTCCTGGTATGAATCGATGCATCTTGCGCCTCATTCGGCTCAGGCGCTTCAGCGTCTTGCCAGCAAGATGTCCGAGCAAGCTGCGATGATTGCCTTCAATCATACCTTCGTCTTCATCGCCTCAAGCTTCATCGTGCTCGGACCGTTGATCCTGCTATTGAGACGACCTGCATCAATGACGCAATCGGGAAACTGAGAAGCCCATGGCCAGACAGCAATTCTTCGTTTCCTGACCGGCCTGTTGGATCTCCTTGAGGCCGGTTTTGTTGGAGGACGTATCATTAGGGCCTTCCGCGCCTTTCGTAGTCATAGTATTACCGACAGGGAATAAGTTTAACGACGGTTGGGAAGCATGAGCTGGTTGATAACGCATTTGGAAGTCGTCGTGATCAGCCTTGTGGTCGCGGCCAGTGCTCTTATCATTTTAGGGCAAAATCGAAGCCCGCAGGCAGCCCTTGCATGGCTTCTGTTCCTTATTCTAGTGCCTTATGTCGCGCTTCCAGCCTATCTGATCTTCGGGTTCCGTAAGAGCAAGTCGAGCGGTGAAAGCCATGCAGATCAAGCCGCGCCAATTGCCAAACCTGACAATCCGGAAAAGCGGGTGATCAATCTTCTCCAGAATGGCGGTTTTTTTGGCTCGTCGGGCAATTTATTCAAGATCCATGAAGACGGTATCGAAGCCTGGACCGGACTTTGCGAAATCGTTGAGAATGCCGAAATCTCGCTGGATGTTATGCTTTATCTGCTCGCCAAGGATGACGTCGGTGAAGCTTTTTGCGCGCTTTTGGAAGAAAGAGCGAAGGCTGGTGTTTCGGTGCATGTTATTCTCGACAGGGTCGGTTCATTGCACGCACCCTGGGCAGCCCTGAAACGGCTTGAGGCAGCTGGTGTTGAGGTCAAGCTTTATTCGCCCTTTACCGATTGGGGGAGGGGCGTGAATATGAGCTTGAGAAACCATCGCAAGATGGTGATTGCTGACGGCCAGCGCGTGTGGGCAGGCGGGCGTAATGTCGCCTCCCATTATCTCGGGCCTCATGAAGAGGAGGATCGGTGGATCGACTTTTCCTTCGTTGTAGAAGGTCCGGTTGTCGAACAATATATCAATGTTTTCTCCACGGATTGGGCCTTTGTCGGCGGCAGCCGTCGGGCTGACCAGCCTATTTCGCGAGACGAGAAGGGCGGTTCAAACCTCAATCTCATTCCCTCAGGTCCCAATATGGAGGAGGATCTGCTCTACGATGCGGTGGTTCTGGCCTGTCATCAGGCCAATTCACGTATCTGGGTTTTCACGCCCTATTTTCTGCCCACCCCGAACTTGACTCAGGCGCTTTCCATTGCAGCCCGCCGGGGCGTGGACGTTCGAATTCTGATCCCTGTGAAATCCAACCAGTGGCTGGCCGATCTGGCAAGAGGCCCTGCGCTCAGATCGCTTATTGAAGATGGCGTTTGTATTTTGACCTTGCCGAAAATGATTCACGCAAAGACCATGCTGATTGATGATCGCGCGATGGTCGGTTCCGCCAACTTCGATTCCAGAAGTCTGCTTTTGAACTATGAGACAATGCTGTTTCTGGAAACGGCTGAGGATGTTTCTACGCTTACGTGCTGGATGGAAAATATTCTTGAAGGTGCCTCGGAAGGGCTTGCCAAGTCCGGTTTTTGGAAGCGGTTCTCAGAAGGTGTTTTCAGGCTTATTTCGCCGATCCTTTGAAAGGATACACCCACTGAGAACGCCCGTGCAGGCAACGGGATACCGTTGTCTTACTTGAGAAATTATCGCAAAGCAGGGAAACAACGTCCTTTGTGCGTCCGTCCAACACTGCTTCATGCCGAACATGGCCGTGGAGACAACCTGCGTGGCGCCACTTGCAAACCTTTTACAGGTACCATCCGTCGCGCCTCGTAGTTGTTGGCGCGACCGTGACATTTAGCTCCCGTCAGGCGTCTGGCGCCGCCTTCTTGTCGCGCATCACAGCGCCACGAAGGCCACCGCTCACCAGCGCATTCACATCGCTTGCCACGAGAAGCGGATCCATGCCGCCCCAGGTCATCAGATATTTCGAGCGCCATTCGGGATGGAATTTGTCCTTGTAGTCGCGCAGGCCCTCGAAATTGTAAAACCGTCCGCCAAAGCGCGAAACGGAGCCGGCAATTTTGTCCCAAAGGCGCGGGTGTTTGCTTGTATCAAGGCCCGTCAGTGGCGCCATTCCAAGCGAGAAGTGGCGAAAGCCTTCGTCTTTTAGTGCAAGCATGAGAGCGACGAAAAGAAAGTCCATGGTGCCAGACGGTGCCGTAGAAGAATGACGCATCAGATCGATGGTCACGGTCTCCTTGACGTCGGTTTCGAAAATGTTGGCGAAGGCAACGATCTGGTTGTCCGCCTTGACCACGGCAATCCGGAAATTCTGAAGGTAGGCTTCATCGAATTTTCCGAGTGAGAAATTCTTTTCCCGCGACTTCTTTTCTCTGAGCCATTCATCGGAGATTGCATTCAATTCCTTGATCTGGTCGGCGGAATACGGGGGGTTAAGAATTTCGAGAGTGGAATTATCACGCAAGGCACGATTATGCGCTTGTCGCAGCTTCCGTGGTTCATGACCCTCCAGAGAGAATGACGTGAGATCGACGACGGCCTCCTCTCCAAGCTTGCTTGGCACAAAGCCCGCATCGACGAAGAGCGAAAGGTCTGAGCCGGGAATTTGATAGAAGGCCGGGCGACAATTGGCATCGTCTGCGGCTTCAATAAATGCATCAATCAAGTCGACCGCGTCATCGCGATCCCTGCCGACGGGCGGGCCGAGCGCGACAAAGCTACGCCCATGATGGCCATACATGACGAAGGCATTGTGGTTTGCCGACAAAAGGAAGGATTTGTCGCCGGTCAGAGCAAAATTCGCGTCGGCATTTTCCTGATTTGCAATGATGGCGCGCAGTTTTTCCGTGTCCAGATCCGCCTCCACCATGGGTGCGCCGACTTTTGGCCGAAGGGCGAGGAATAACAACAGGAGCAGAGACAGGGAAATACTCACCCCTGCGATGCGTAGTGAACGCGGCATATTGGCGTCAAATGCGAATTGCCACCAGCGCGCGTGATAGTAGTTGGCATCCTGATGGGCAAACTGGAAGAACAGCACGACACTGAGTGCAAATGCCGCCCATAGCGCTATGGAAATAAAGGGTTTTTTGCCGATGGAAAGTGGCGCCACATTGTCGAACCGCGCTCTTGAAAACCAGAGAATGGCTGCCAGAACAAAAAGGCCAAAAGCAAGGTTCAAATCGAGCTGCTGCAAGATTAGCGCTATGATGGCCACGGCTATGATGGCCAGAACAACATAAAGTGCGCTGCGTGATTGTTCCCGCAAACCGTTGGCGACGACGATCAGCGCGCCGCCTGCAATCCCCATAACCACGTTGTACGCCTCAAAAAGGCCAACTGGCACTGCAGGTTTCAACTCGTTCAGAATGGACGTTGGTATCGGGACCATGCCATTCAGCACAAGGGCTGCGCCAGCAATGAAGGTCAACGACGCCATAATCCCCGGTATGAGGTAAGAGAGAGCGGAAGCCGCTTTTACCGAGCCAGGAATGGCACTTGATGGAATACGCAAAAACTTCGAATTGTTGCGAAGTTCCAGGACCACAAGGATGGCGACACCGAGGACAAGTGGCAGAAAATAGTAGATGACGCGGTAGGTAAAAAGGGCCGCTGCGACGGCTGCGGTATGATCAGTCCCAAAGGAGATTGCGCCCAGAATAACCGCTTCGAAAATTCCGATACCGCCCGGCACGTGGCTCAATATACCAGCGATGACTGCAATAATGAAAATGGGAACAAATTCAGGATAAGAGATCGTCGCTGCTGTTGCAGACGGGAGCAAAACGTAAAGTGTGGCTGCTGCCAGCAAAATGTCTGCAAGCGTAAAGACAAGCTGAAGGACAACCTCGCGCGGCCCCGGTACAACAAGCTTGAAAGGTCCCAATCCGATGGGGCGTTGCAGCAAAGAGGCACATGAGACAAAGCCAATCACGACGACCAGCACGACAAGAGACAATATTCGAAGGCTCAACTCAGAAAGAGGAACAAAGCTGCTGAGTGCATCAGGTATCCAGGCAAGGCCTGCAAAACCAATGATCGTGACCCCAAATCCAAAGGCTACGGCGCAATAGGTAGATACGGCAGCAATATCACCGACAGAAAGGCGCAGGCCCCGGTAAAACCGGTATCTGACAGCACCGCCCGACACGATCGCCAATCCGATCGAATTGCTCAAGGCAAAGGCCGTGAATGAGCCCAGTGCAACGGTCGATATTTTGATATTTCTGCCGATAAATCGCAAGGCGGACCAGTCATACCCGACAAGTGCCATGTAGCCGAAGGCAGTGGCAGCGATTGCAAGCGCTAGAGAAACCGGAGGCGTCGCCTTGATGTGGATTATGACATCCGTAATCGAAATGCCGTGAAGCATTTTGTAAACTGCAAATGCGCCCAGACCAAAGAGGACCAATGCGGCAACCAGTGGCCCATATTTCTTAATAAGTTGAATTCCCATTCAGTCAGGCTGCCTTCTTTGTCTTTGCTGTGCCACACGAGAATGTTGGATGAACAAATTCTCAACAGCGATATTAGGTACAGTCGACGCCATTATCTAGCACTTTGCAAAATTTGGATTTTTACTTGAATTTTGGCCGTTCGGAAAAGCCAGATATGCCAACCGGTGGCTGCAGGGTGTCAATCCTGTAGCCACCGGCAAATGATGAGAACTTGCTAAATCGTCCTGTCTCAGGTCGCGGGATAGAGCGAGGGTAGCTTTGACGATGTCTCGCTTTGCTTCGAACCGATCTTGCGATCTTCTGTTGCGAGCGTGTTGAGCCAGTTGCGGGCCTGCCCTTCTGTGCTTTTTGCTGCAGGGGCGAAGGCTGCTTTTTCGAGACCCGCAATCGTCTCTCTGGCAGCATCGGTCATGGCCTCTTCGCCACCAGCCAGTCGGCGCCAAGCGATAACACTGCCGTAGCATCCGCGAAGGTCGCCGGATTTTGCCTTGGTGAGGGCCTGTGCCAGGTGTTTGCGGCGTTCAGACTGCGTATCCGGGCGTGGCTCTTGCTTCGCTGTGTTGGCAGCCACAGGTTTGCGGGCCGTTTCAACAGGGCGCTGCTTGCGTCTGAAATAGAGGACCGCACCGCCGAGCGCGGCCAGAACCGCAGCCGCACCCAGACCGCCAAGCAGATAGACGGGCAAGGGTTCACTCGATTCCGGCTGCGCCTGCGTCTCCTGCACGGCCGGGGCGGCGGGCGCTGTCTTCGGTGTGGCTGCTGCAGATGGGTTGGCTGGCGGTATGGTTCCTTCAGCCTTGATGACCTCGCTTGGCAGGGTCGCTGTCTTGGCCTCACCGGAGACACTGTCGGTCCAGTTCACCTTGATTTCCGGCAGCGTGATTTCGCCACCGTGGGTTGGCACCACGGAGAGCAGGAAATCCTTTCTGGCAATCGTGCCATCAGCGGTCTGGTCCTCACCCGTCTGCACGTCATCAAGATAAATCCGCGCACCATTGGTGTTTTCAAAGGAGAGGTCAGGCAGCTGAACCGCGCTTGCGCCAAGCGCCAAAAGGCTGACGCGGCGGCTTACTGCTTCCCCTTCCTTGAATGCCGGGTGGGCAGGGGTCCATTCGGCCTTCAGCTTGACGTTCTTGGCGGGCAAGAACCAATGTTGCTGTCCGGAGCCTGCATTGGGGTCGGCGCGCACGGTCAATTTGATCGGGTCGGAGCGAACGGCAAACGGTTTGCCGGTATCAAACATGTCGTTAAACATGGATGAGCCGAAGCCTGGGAAACCCCTAAAGCCCATGCCCGCGAAGGGGTTACGCGCCTGCGCATTGGGATCCTCAACAGAGCCGCGCAGCACGAAGGGCCGTATTTCAATCGCGCCTTCTTCCTGGGGTTTGAGCATATAGGTGCGCTCAATCACGTTGACCGTCTGTCCGTTGCGGGTCGCCTGGCTCACCCGATCTTCACCATGCTGAACGAGTTCGAAGGCACTCGATTGCGGCGCGATCAGTTCAGCACTCTTGATGGGCGCACTGGTCTCGATGCGCACAGTGAGCGGTGTTTCCTGAAAGAGGAACGGATTGCCATCATCAAGCTTTGCCGTCACATCGATGCCGGAGGCGCCCACCGCTTTGGGCATCGCGCTTGCATCCACAACCTTGATGTCGACAGGCGCGCTGCTCAGGCTTCCCGCACTGATGGAGGGGATTTCAAGCGTGCCCTTGGTCTTCGGCGACAGGGACACAATCCAGCTGACACTTTGCGAACGTTGTCCGTTGATGATTTGCGTCGACGAGGATTGCGACGTGCCGAGGATATCAAAATCCTTCTGCAACGGTGCAAGATCCGGGGCGGCACCCACCTGGCCTTTGGCCGTAAGCGTCAGCTGAAAAGCATCCCTTTCAGCAACCGTGCCACTGTTCACGTGGGCAGCCAGCCCCGCGGCAAAGGCGGGCGCTGCAAGCGCGAGGGAAAGAACAGCGGCGCTGACGGTGGTCTTGAGCATATTGAAAGTCATGGTCCTGTTTCCTTTCAGTTGGTGCCAGCGCGAAGCTCGGCGTAATGTTGACGGATGCGGGCGCGCAGCAGGCCGGACGGGTCGTCGGGCACTTTGCGAAGCTGCTGCTCGACGGCCTGATCGACCACCGGAGCTCCGGGAATGTCGGCCTCGACCTGTTCGCCTTTCGCGTCATCGCCGTTGCCGCCCAGCACACTGGAAAGCATTTTCGACAGAGGATTCTCTTGGCCTTCGTCTTCGCGACCGTTTTGCGAAGCGCTTGCCTGCTGACGGGCCTTGGCAGCTTCTTGAGCCGCGCGGTCCTCTTGGGCAAGCCCATCGGAACCGGCTTGATCCTGCTCGCCAGCCTGTTCTTGCTGACCCGTCTGGTCCTGAGCCTGCTTAGCACCGCCTTTCTGGCTCTGGGGCTTGGATGCAGCGGCTTCCTGCTTCTGCTCTTCGCCAGCGCCGGCCTTTTGATCCTCAGCCTTTTGTTGAGCACTCTTCTCTTCGCCAGCCTTTGAAGCCTCAGCCGATTGCTGGTCCTGAGCTTGATTGCCCTTGGATGCATTTTGCTGACCAGCATCCTTTTGCGAACCGCTGTCCTGCTTCTGCTGATCGCCAGATTGATCACCATTCTGCTGCTGCGACCCCTCAGAGGCCTGCTGTTGCTGATCCTGCTGGCCACCCGCATTTTGTTGCTGCTGTTGCTGCTGGCCCTTGGAACCGGACTGCTGATCTTTCTGATCCTGCTGGCCGGATTGGCCTTGAGATTGCTGCTGGTCCTGCTTTTGGCCATCGCCACCAGACTGCTGCTGTTGGTCCTTTTGGTCTGAACCACCTGCTTGCTGCTGCTGATCCTTCTTGTCGTTTTGGCCAGACTGCTGTTGTTGCTGTTGCTGCTGCTGCTGTTTTTTCTCCTGTTCCTGCTGCTTTTTCTGCTCGTCGAGCATCTTCTGCACCAGATCGCGGTTGTATTTTGCATCCGCATTTTCCGGATTGCTGGCGAGCGCCTGATCATATGCGCCAATTGCCTTTTCAAGCTCGCCGGATTTGGCCAGCGCATTGCCGCGATTGTAGGCGTTTGAGGTAAAATCCTGAGCGGCAGCTTTATAGTCACCCGCCCGATAGGCGGCACTGCCGCGCCAGGAGGGTGTCTCAAACTTGCCGGATGCCGCGCCATAATCGCCCGAGGCAAAGGCAGCCTTGCCCTGCTGGTCTGACGTTGCCCAAAGGTCCTGCCAGGTGCCCGCATGGGCGGGCCGGGTTGCAATGCCGGGCACAAAGTTCAGGCAGGCAATCAGACCGATGCTGAAGACCAGACCGCGCCGGAAGGCAAGCGGCAGAAGCAGCACAGGCAGGAGCAGGAGCCAGTAGCCCATATCGACCCAGCTGTCGGCCTGAAAGTCCTGTGTCTTGCCAGCGGCTTCAATCCGGTCAGACTTCGGCAGAATGCGGTCGAGGTCGGCACTGTTTGCAGTCACGGCGGAATAGTCGCCGCCACCGGCTTTTGCAACGACGCTCAGACCTTTGGCATCAAGCGATGTTGTTACTTTATCGCCTGTGCGACCTGTGATGGCCCGACCGCTGGCGGTTTGCAGGGTTGCACCCTTTTCGGTACCAACACCGAGAACGGAGACGGTGTAACCGGCTTTGCGTGCCTCACTTGCGGCCTTTTCGGTGGCAGCCATATTGCCTGCATTATCGGCAAGCAGAACGATTTCACCGCGCGTTGCATCGGCTCTTTCGAGAACGGAAACCGCCTCGGAGATGGCAAGATCAGGCCGGTTGCCCAGAACGGGCATCAGGTTGGTGGAGAGTTCCGGGATCATTTGCGAAATCACCTTCTGGTCGCTGGTCAGCGGTGCGGCGACAAAGGGAATGTCGGAATAGATCACCAATGCGCGCTCATCACCTTCCGTGCGGGCCAGAATATCGCGCAGCTTGTGCACCGCACGCCGCAGACGGCTTGGCGCGAGATCATCTGAATTCATCGACTGCGCCAAGCTGAGAACAGCGACCACGGGCTGACCGCCGGTAAAGGAGGGAACCTCGGCCTTCTGCCAGGTTGGTCCCGCAAGTGCTGTCACCAGAACAACGCTCATGGCTGCTGCCAAGGCTGGCAGAAAGCGCGATGCGCGGGCAGCCGTTGTATTGCTGATGGCCAGATGCCGCAACAAATGGGCATCCACATATTTGCCCCAGTTGCCGCCGGTGGTGCTCTTGCTGGACCGAATGACGAGCCAGAGGAGAAGGCCCGCCGGGATCAGCGCCCAGAACCATTCCGGGCGCAGGAAGTGGAACAGATCGGTGTGCATATCAGGCTTCCTTGTGTACGGGGCCCTTGTAGACGGGGCCTTGCGTGATGAGGGCGGGAGCCGTTGCGAACAGCACGGCAAGGGCTGCAATGAGCAAGGCCAGACCCGCCGGCCAGAAATAAAGGGCGACTTCAGGGCGCACATGGACCGGGTCGGCACCAATCGGCTCCAGTTTGTCGATGGCGCGGTAGACCTGAGCCAGACCATTCACATCGGTTGCCCGGAAATATTCGCCGCCTGTCAGGTCTGCGATCTTGCGCAAGGTGCCCTCGTCGAGATCGGCTGACGGATTGATCATCTGGCGGCCCATTGGTGTGTTGACGGCCATGGGGCCAGCGCCGACACCAATGGTGTAGATCCGGATACCTAGTTTCTTGGCCAGTTCAGCAGCGTGAATCGGGTCCATCTGGCCCTCATTATTGGCACCATCCGTCAGCAGGACCAGAACGCGACCTTCTGCCGGGCGATCTTTCAGGCGCTTCAGGGACACCGCAATGGCATCACCAATGGCTGTTTTCTTACCGGTCAGACCGACTTCAGCCTGGTTGAGAAGATGGCGGACTGCCTCTCGGTCGAAGGTGAGCGGGGCCTGCAGATAGGCGCGGTTGGAAAAGAGCACCAGACCAACGCGGTCACCCTTGCGGCCTTCGATAAAGGCATCGGCTGCATCCTTGACCACATCAAGACGGGTAGATGGTCTGCCGCCAACGGCGAAGTCCTGCTCGGCCATGGAGCCGGAAAGGTCAATCGCCATCATGATGTCGCGACCTTCAGCGGGCAGCGGCACTTCCGGACCAACATAGGCCGGACGGGCCAAAGCCGTGACCAGCAAAAGCCAGACGAGCGTGGTGGCAATAAGCTTCCACCAGGATGTTGACGTCCGGTCGGAGCGGCCTCCAATATCCCGCGACAGGCTTGCAAAGAACGGCACTTTGAGCGCACCGCCCAAGCCCTTGTCTGCAGGTTTCATGAAATAGCGCAGCACGAACGGCACTGGCAAAAGAAGAAAGGCCAAAGGCCAGAGAAAGGTAATCATCCGTTCCTCCTGATCCAGGTGGCGGTTTCGGCGCGCAACGCCTCCGGTTCAAAATTCTGGTTGGCAGGCGGGCCGTAGGGGCCGGTCGCAAGAAGGCTCGCACTATCGCGGCTCATCCCATCTTTTCCCTCCATCAGAAACGCGCTCCACGCCTCGCCGGTTAAAACATCGGCACCGGCAGAGCGGCGGCGGGCAACACGGCGAAGCAGCGAGGAGAGTTGCGTGAGAAACTCGTCTTCCCTCTCCGAATTGATCGCTTCAAGTTCGCGAAGTGCGATAAAGCGGGCGCTGCGGCGGCGCATCCAGGTCCACACGATAGCGGCCACAATAGCCAAGCAAACGAGGGCGATGAGGGCCCACCAGCCAGGTGCCAACGGCCACCAGCCAATGGGCTGCGGCAGGTGAATATCGCGAAGCTGGTCCAGCTGGGCCTGCATCTGAGGAGAGAGTTCGGTGCTCATGCTGCCATACTCCGGTTGAGACGCGGATGAAGAATCCAGGAGGGGTCATCGGATGTCTGCAGGAAATGGCAGACCATACCGTGGTGTCGGCTGACCAGTTCCAGCCGCTCCCGTCGCGCTTCAAAATCATGCGCGTAGCGCTCGAGTTTGCGACCGCCGAGTGCGGAGACGGCGAGGGCATGTTCGCCATCAGTCAGCCGTCCGCCGCGCGGCGGCAGGGCGGCATCGAAAGGATCGCTGATTTGAATGTTGGTGACATGGGCGTTGACGGCCAGATGTCGAAGCTCTTTTTCCGCTTCGTCGTCGAAATCGGAAAAATCGCTGATCACAAAGGCCAGCGTTCCCGGACGGTTGCGGTGACGCAAACGGCGCAGCGCATGCGCCAGCGTTGTCTCATCTCCTACAGGACGTTCCAGCCGCGTTTCTTCCGAAAGCGCTTCCAGAAGGCCAAGCACAGAGCGCCGGGTTCTTGCAGCACGGAAGTCCCGCAGACCATCGCGCGTCATGACAAGTCCGCCGACACGGTCGCCATCATCGTGTCCGGTCCAGGCCATCATGGCCGCCACTTCGGCTGCCAGATTGGCCTTGAAACGGCTTCGTGTGCCGAACTGCATCATGGCGCGCATGTCGGTGAGAATGACGATGGGCCGTTCGCGCTCTTCCTGGAAGAGCTTGGTATAGGCGTGGCCCGTTCGTGCGGTAACGCGCCAGTCGATGGATTTCACGTCGTCGCCGGGTTGATAAAGACGGCTTTCGGCAAATTCCATGCCGCTTCCGCGGTAAACGGATCGGTTGACACCCCATTGATGGGTCGCGACACGGCCGGACGGCGCAAAGCCGGTGAGGCCGCGCTGGGGGCGCACCCTCACCAGTTCGGGCAGGGTCGCGACAATGCCTTTAAGGTCATGGTCTGTCATGACGGTCTCCCGTGTGTTCAAGTTCAAGCAACCGGAACCCTGTCGATCAGGGCATCGATGAAAGCGTCTGCCGTGCGGCCTTCCGCCTCTGCCTCAAAGCTCAAGATGATGCGGTGACGCAGCACGTCATGCAGCACGGCCTGAACATCAGACGGGGTCGCAAAATCCGCACCATTCATCCAGGCATGAACACGCGCACAACGGTCCAAAGCGATCGTAGAGCGGGGTGACGCGCCGTAGGAAATCTGATGGGCAAGGTCGTCACCATACATTTGCGGATGGCGGGTCGCCTGGATCAACTGAATGATATAGTCGGTGAGCGCATCGGAAACGTGGGTTTTAAGCGCCGCCTGTCGGGCGTCGAAGATTTCCCGCTGCGAGACGCGGAAGGATGACTTCACGGTTTGCGCCATGGCTTCGCCGCGCACGATTTTCAGCACTTCGCGCTCGGCTTCAGGAGACGGGAAGTCGATTTTTACATGCAGCATGAAACGGTCGAGCTGGGCTTCGGGCAGGGGATAGGTGCCTTCCTGCTCAATCGGGTTCTGGGTCGCCATCACCATGAAAAGCTCCGGCAGGCGGTAGGTTTGGCCAGCCACCGTCACCTGACGCTCGGCCATGGCTTCAAGCAGCGCTGACTGCACCTTGGCCGGTGCACGGTTGATTTCGTCGGCCAGGATCAGGTTGTGAAACAACGGACCGGAGTGAAACTCGAAAGTGCCTTTTTCAGGGCGGTAGATTTCCGTGCCTGTCAGGTCGCTTGGAAGCAAGTCCGGGGTGAACTGCACACGGCATGGCTCGCCTTCAATCAGTTCCGCCAAAGCATTGACGGCCTTCGTCTTGGCAAGGCCCGGTGCGCCTTCGAGCAGAATATGCCCATCGCCGAAAAGGCCGAGAAGCAGCCGGTCGACAAATTGCTTCTGGCCTACGATCTGCTTGTTCATCTGATCGCGGAGCGCGTCGACAAGCATGTTGTTGGGGCGGGCTGCGGTTTGAATTGCATTGCTGGTCATAAGAGTCCCTCGCAATCGGGCCCGGCTTTGTGCCAAGGCGCCGCGGTTTCAGGTTCAAAATGTGTGTGAAAGCGAGAAAACAGCCGTTTGCGGGGGAGCTACAATGCGACCGTGCGCCGCTATTGTGGCGCGCTGGCTGGCATTGCAATCCGGGCGTCTGTTGCGGAGAGAGTAGAGCTTACAGCATCAATGGCCCAGATTGGCTCTCGCCTTCACTGTTCATCTCCAAAGGTCAATGAACAATGACAACGTAGGGCGCAGAGTTTGAGGCAGCTTGCTGCGTTCTTTAATTATTGTTGAATTTGGCGTTTTGGGAACGACACGGTGACCTTAAGGCCCGGATGATCAGCAGAGCCGGGATCGGTGCTTGAAAGCGCAATGACAGCCTCGTGATGGTCGGCGATGGCCTTGACCAGAGCAAGGCCCAAACCACTGCCCGGCTTGCTGCGAGCGCTGTCGATCCGTTTGAACAGGTCAAAGACCTCATGGCGTTGCCCGTCGGGAATTCCCTCGCCAGTGTCCTCGACGACCAGATCGATTGTCTCGGGCCGGTCGAAAAGGCGAACCCGGATCGAAACGCCGGGGCCACCATGTACAACCGCGTTTCCAACAAGGTTGGCCAGCATCTGCTGCACCATGTTCTTGTCGCATAGAAGCCTGTAGTGTCCGGCATCGTCGGGCAGAAAATCGAGCGTCTGGTCGTTCTCCTGTGCCAGAGGCGCGAAGAATTCGACCGTATTTTCGACCAGCCCGCCAAGGTCGTTCATCTGCATATCCTTGCGCGGCGAGCCTGCGCGGATCCGTGTAATGCGTAGAATGGTGTCGATGATTTCGTTGAGTGATCCCGTCTCGGTAAGCGCCCGTTCGACCTGTGGCTGCGGATTGCCGCCAGTGTCGATCGTGTCCAGAGCATCGTTCAAAATAAGCCCGACACGGGCAAGCGGGGTCTTCAGGTCGTGGGCAATGGCCGTCGTTGTGGCGCGCATGCTGTCCAACAGGCGCGACAGCACATCAAGGTTTGCGTTGATCTGGATGGCGATCAGGTCAATCTGGTCCTTTCTTTCCACGACAGGAACACGCGCATCAGACTCGCCTTTTGAAACGCGTGCGAGAACGCCCTCTATCGAGCGGAGTTTTGAAAAACTCTCGCCGCTTGCCAGCAGTCCCAGAACCAGCGTCCCGAAAGTGAGTAGAACCGCCATGACGATAACGCCCACAATCATGTGAAGGCGCATTTCGTCAACACCCTTGAGATTTCGACCGACTACAAGCGTAGCATCGGTGAACTTCTGGACCGACAGCACAAAATGGCCATCACTTCCTTTAGTGGAAACAGATTGCAGCGTGGTGTCGCGCACACCAATGAAATCCGGCATGGCCAGGTCGGCGCCTGCGAGATTGATGCCCTTTTCATCAAAGACTGTTGAGACCCGCTCTTGAACATTGATGAGATTGCTCAGCGTTCCGATAGCCCTCACAAGGCCCGCGCGTCCCTCCGAGGAATAAACGTCACTGAGAAGAACCGCCTCTTCAAGGGCCTGCTGCTTGGTGGCCTCGCGCAGGGCCCCGGTGGCCGACCATATGAACAACGTGCCGCCCAGACACACAAGAACAAGGACACCTATGGCAACCTTGGCGGAGGTTCGAAAGGAACTGCCAGTGAGAAGATCAGCGAGGCGCACGGATCCGGTATCCCATGTTGCGAACGGTCTGGATCAAGGGTGTATCAAACGGCTTGTCGATCTTCTGGCGCAGCTTCGAGATATGGGTTTCCACAACGGTCGTTCCCGGATCGAAAGAGAAATCCCAGATCTGCTCCAAAATCATGGTCCTGCTCACGACGCGACCCTCGGCTTCCATCAGGAGTTCAAGCAGAGCAAATTCCTTGTTTTGCAGGTCGATGACCTGCCCCTGGCGTACGGCCACACGTTTGAGAAGGTCAAGGGTCAGATCGTGGCAGACGAGTTCTGTCTTGTGGTTGTTTTCCTTCGGGCGCCGCGCCAATGCATGAATGCGCGCGAGCAGTTCTGAAAAGTGAAACGGTTTGACGATATAGTCATCGCCACCCGCCATCAGGCCCTCAACCTTGTCTTCAACATCGGAAACCGCCGTTAAAAAGATCACCGGCAGCGAGCTTTTGGAGGCCCTCAGCGCCTTGACCAGCGAAAGCCCGTCAAGCCCGGGCATCATCCGGTCGATGATCGCAAGGTCGCATGTGTTATAAAGACAATAGGTCAGCGCTTCGCGACCGTCACTCACCCAGTCGACCGAAAATCCCTGTTCGAGCAGACCCTTGCGGACATATTCCGCCATCGTCTCATCATCTTCGGCAACCAGAATTTTCATCGCTCAGGCTTTCGCTCGGTATAAACCGCCTTTTCAGTCACTTAGTTCCTTATTGATAGCGGCGCCAACAGATGATGTCACGTTACTTTTAGGGTTATCGCCCGCACGGTCTGGTGTTGGTTGAGACAGCACCTTGCCACGGAAATGTGTTGGAGTACGGGATTGCCATATTCTGCGAGACCCTACGGGGCCACGTGCTAAGAGCGTTTTCAGCCGCATTTTGTCGCGCAAAAGCGGGAACAAAATTACCCACTCAGCCCTTGATAGGGCAAACAATAATTAAATTTAATCTTCGAGAAAAATACAAAACAATTTGCGTTGTTATGTGTGCTTAATAGCAGTTCCGGTTTTCGATACGCAAAACCGAGGGCGTTACTCGATTGGGAGGAAGCACAGATGAAACAGATGATTGATTGCGCGCCCGGTGGACCGGGCATTGATGCCCGCTGGACCTCAAGTGCCAAGAGTGGGGTTGGCACCGCACTGTCCAAGGATTCGCCCGTCTGGTTTACGCTGAGCCACGGCATTCTCAACGAGATATATTATCCGCGTGTCGACAGCGCCTGCACGCGCGATTTCGGCTTCGTGGTCACCGGTGCGGATGGCTATTTCTCCGAGGAAAAGCGTGATTGCGAGCAGGTGACATCACCGCTTGAAAGTGGTGTTCCGGCATTTTCGATTGTGAATACCGCCAAAGATGGCACATACAAGATCGAAAAGCAGATTATCAGCGACCCAGCGCGGGCCAGTATTCTTCAGCGCGTTACATTTACCGCGCTCAAGGGCAAGCCCGGCGACTATCGGGTGACTGCCCTTCTCGCACCGCATCTTGTGAATGCCGGTATGGAGAATTCAGCCTGGATTGGCGAATTTGAGGGCGAGCAGGTTCTGTTTGCAAGCGGCCGTTCACGCTATCTGGCATTGGTTTCAAGTGTGCCTTGGAAAGCCGTGACAGCTGGTTTCGTAGGTGTGTCAGACGGCTGGCAGCAGTTGCACAAGCATGGACAAATTACCGAACAGTATCAACGTGCCGATGATGGCAACGTGGCCCTTGCAGGCGAAATCGATTTTACCGACAGCGAAGGAACCGCGGTGCTGGCGCTGGGTTTTGGCCAGACCGAACACGAAGCAGCGGCAACTGCCATGCAGAGCCTGAAAGACGGCTTCGATCAGGCCATGGACAAGTACACTACCTGTTGGCGGAAATGGCAGAAGGGCCTGACACCGCTCGATCACAAGCCGGTATCGGGAAACAATGCCTATCGCGTCTCAACGGCAGTGCTTGCTACCCATCGGGCCTCGGACCGGCGGGGTGCCGCGGTTGCCAGCCTGTCGATCCCCTGGGGCTTTTCCAAGGGTGATGATGATCTTGGCGGCTACCACCTTGTTTGGCCGCGTGATCTGGTGGAAACGGCTGGTGGCTTTCTGGCGGCCGGTGATGCGCAGGAGGCATTGGCAATTCTCGACTATCTGCGCGAATTGCAGCAGCCGTCTGGCCGCTGGGCTCAGAATTTCTGGCTTGATGGCAAGCCCTACTGGCATGGCGTGCAGATGGACGAATGCGCCTTTCCGATCCTGCTGGCCGACATGCTGCGTCGCCAGGGCCATCTGAACGGCGAGGCAATGAACCGGTTTTTGCCGATGATCAAGAGTGCTGCGGGCTTTATCCTCACCAACGGACCTTCGACTGGCGAAGACCGGTGGGAAGAAAATGGCGGCTACAGCCCCTTCACGCTCGCAGTCGAAATCACGGCTCTTCTGGGGGCCGCCGACATGTTGGAAGCCGATGGAGACAAGAAAGCTGCTGATCATCTGCGCGAGACCGCAGATTGCTGGAACGAGCAGATTGAAAAATGGACCTTCGAGAGTGATCCGCATCTGTGCGGCGCGCTGGATATTTCAGGCTATTATGTACGAATTGCCGGACCCGGGACGACGGATGCCGCAGGTCCAGATGGAAACACGTCGATCCGCAACCAGACGCCTGACCGCACACTGATACCAAGTGGTACCGTCATCAGTCCGGACGCATTGGCACTGGTTCGCTTCGGGCTCCGTGCAGCCGACGATCCGCATATCGTCGACACCGTCAAAGCGATTGACCACACATTGCGTGCAGACCTGCCGCAGGGCGCGCTCTGGTACCGCTACACCGATGACGGCTATGGCGAGCATGAAGACGGCGAGCCTTTTGATGGCATTGGCCAGGGCCGCCCATGGCCGCTGCTGGCTGGCGAGCGCGCCCATTACGAGCTTGCCGCAGGCCGGAGCGATGTTGCCAGGGCACTGCTTGAAACGCTTGAAAAATCTGCCAATGATGACGGGCTCATCCCCGAGCAAAGCTGGGATGGCCCTGATATGCCGGACCGTGAACTGTTTTTCGGTCGTCCCTCCGGAAGCGCGATGCCGCTGGTCTGGGCGCATTCGGAACACATCAAATTGCTGCGCTCGCTTGCTGATGGGGCCGTATTCGACATGCCGCCACAGGGGCGTGCCCGCTATATCGAGAAGCAGACAGAGTCAAAAATCCGCATCTGGCGGTTCAACAACCGATTGGCCCGGATTCCAGCAGGCAAAAAGCTCAGAATCGAGCTCGCCGATGCAGCCACCATTCACTGGAGCGCGGATGGCTGGACGACCGTCAAGGACGTCAAGACAAAACCATCGGGTCTCGGGACGCATTTTGCGGATTTACCGCTCAAAGATGTGGAGCTCGGGCACGCTGTTATTTTCACTTTCTACTGGCCGGAAAGCGGACAGTGGGAAAATGTAGACTTCACCGTTCGCGTCGGCGAATAAGGTCATGAAAAGCAACAAACGGAGTTTGGACATGCAAATTGGAATGGTAGGCCTCGGGCGCATGGGCGCCAACATGGTGCGGCGTCTTTTAAAAGACGGCCATGAGTGTGTCGTATACGACGTGAACCCGAACAATGTCGCCGCACTGGTCAAGGAAGGCGCAATCGGTGCCAGCTCTGCCGATGAGCTTGTTGACAAGCTGGAACAGCCCCGCGCCGTGTGGCTGATGCTGCCGGCAGCAATCACGCCGCGTATTGCCCGTGAGTTTGCCGCAAGGCTTGAAAAGGGCGATGCCATCATCGATGGCGGCAACTCGTTTTATCGTGATGCCATCGACCTTGCCGCCGATTTCGCGCCAGACGGTGTGGATTTCATCGATACAGGCACATCGGGCGGTGTTTGGGGCCTTGAACGCGGCTACTCGCTGATGATTGGTGGCCCTGAGGCTGCGGTGAAGCGGCTCGAACCGATCTTCGCCTCGCTTGCACCCGGTGCCAATGCGGGTGCTGTGGCAGACGCATCCACGGGCACGGCATCAAAGGGCTATCTGCATTGCGGCCCGACGGGGGCCGGTCACTTCGTCAAGATGGTGCATAACGGCATCGAATACGGCTTGATGGCAGCCTATGCAGAAGGGCTGAATGTGCTGAAAGCGGCCAATGCAGGCAAGGCCGACCGTGAGGTCGACGCCGAGACCACGCCGCTTTCAAACCCTGAATACTACCAATTCGACATTGATCTTGCTGCTGTAACCGAGGTCTGGCGCCATGGTTCGGTGATTGGATCGTGGCTTCTGGACCTGACGGCGGCAGCGCTGAAAGAAGACCCGCATCTGGAGAATTTCGATGGGCGGGTATCGGATTCGGGCGAAGGGCGCTGGACTTTGCAGGCGGCCATTGAAACCGGCGTTCCCGCACCGGTCCTGTCTTCGGCACTGTTTGAGCGGTTCTCATCGCGCGGTGATGCCGAATTTGCAGGCAAGGTTCTCTCTGCGATGCGCTTTGCCTTTGGCGGCCATCTTGAAAAATCGTCATAGGGCGGAGCAAGAGTGATGACCGAACAAAAATCTGACGCGCTAGTGGTTTTCGGCGCGACCGGCGATCTAGCACACAAGATGATCTTTCCCTCACTTTACGCCATGGTGAAGCGGGGCGCACTGACCACGCCGATCATCGGCGTTGCCTTTGACGACTGGACCATCGACCAGCTGATTGCGCGGGCAAAGGACGCGGTGGAGACTCATGTCGAAGCTGTCGACGAGGCAGTACTTGCCAAACTCACCGGGCTTCTCTCCTATGTTGCCGGTGACTATCGCAGCCAGTCGACTTTCGACAAACTGCGCGCGGCACTCGGCGATGCCGAAAGCCCGCTTTACTATCTTGCCATCCCGCCATCACTGTTTGGAACTGTCGCAGGCGGGCTCGACAAGGCGGGGATTGCAAAAGGTGCCCGGCTGATGGTCGAAAAGCCGTTCGGGCGCAATCTTGAATCAGCGAAAGCGCTCAACAAGGTTCTGCATTCGGTGTTTGAGGAAGATGCGGTCTTCCGCATCGACCATTTCCTCGCCAAGGAAGCGATCCAGAACCTTCTTTATTTCCGCTTTGCCAATGCCTTTCTGGAACCGGTCTGGAACCGCGATCATATCGACAGCGTACAGATCACGATGGCCGAAGACTTCGGCATCAAGGGACGCGGCAAATTCTATGACGAAGTTGGCTGCATTCGCGATGTGATCCAGAACCATCTGGTCAATGTGCTGCTGCTGCTTGCCATGGAGCCGCCGGTTTCGGGATCATCGGATGTTCTGGTCGATGAGAAGGTGCATATCCTCAAGGCCATTCCGCCACTGACACACGAGGATGTGGTGCGCGGCCAGTTCGACGGCTATCTCGATGAACCGGGCGTGGCTGCGGACTCGACGACGGAAACCTTTGCCGCAGTGCGCTTTCAACTCAATACCTGGCGTTGGAGCGGTGTGCCCTTCTTCATACGCGCGGGCAAAAACCTGCCCGTTCACGCGACCGAAGTCGTCGTGCGGTTCAAGAAGCCACCGATTGCGCTTTTTGATACCGTGGAGCATGCGAGCGCCAACTACGTTCGTTTTCGGCTGGGGCCGCAAATCGCAATTGGCCTTGGTGCGCGTCGCAAGTCACCGGGTGAAGATATGTGCGGTGAGGCTGTGGAGCTTGATGCTGTGGATGACGGTGCTGGCGACATGGCGCCCTATGATCGCCTGATCGGCGATGCCATGGCGGGCCGTCGCGAGCTTTTCACGCGGCAGGACGCTGCAGAACTCGCATGGACGATTTTCGAACCTGTGCTGGATGACAAGACGGCACCGGGACAATACAAGCCCGGAAGCTGGGGGCCTGAGGAAATGGCCAGTTTTGCTCCAAACGGCGGCTGGTTTGATCCGGTGTCATCGTGAAGGAACCCGATATGGAACAGACCAATTTCAACGGAACAGACCGCAAGATTCTTGCCATCGACATCGGCGGCAGCCATGTCAAGATCCGCTCAAGCACCGGCGGCCCGGAAAGGAAAGCCGTAAGCGGCAAGACGATGACGGCAGCCGAAATGGTTGCAGCCGTCAAGGACATGGCAGAGGGCATGGAATACGATGTCATTGCGATGGGCTTTCCCGGGCCGGTTATTCATCACAAGCCGGTCGCAGAACCGGCAAACCTGGGTGAGGGATGGGTCGGTTTTGACTATCAGGAGGCATTCGGTTGCCCGGTCAGGATTGTCAACGACGCCTTGATGCAGGCATTGGGGTCCTATGACGGCGGGCGCATGCTGTTTTTAGGGCTTGGCACCGGACTTGGTGCAGCCATGATCGTGGAAAATGTTGCCCAGCCAATGGAGATTGCCCACCTCCCTTTCCGCAAAGGCAAAAGCTACGAGCATTACGTCGCCGAGAAATATCGCAAGAAAAAGGGCAACAAGAAATGGCGGAAACGGGTGCATGACGTTGTCGAAACGCTGACGGCGGCACTCGAACCAGACTATGTCGTCATTGGCGGTGGCAATGTGGAAAAGCTCGATGAGTTGCCGCCCAAATGCCGTAAGGGCGACAATGCACTGGCATTCGATGGCGGCTTTCGCCTCTGGCAGGATGAAAGCCTGATTGTCTGAAGCGTTCAGCTACGGCGGAAAATGCAGTTTTGAATTTCTGCCGTGGCTGGTACGACACCAGTAAAGACCTAAAGTCATGCCGAATCCCCGTAAAGCTATGACGAGGGGCTGCTGTGAGATGGCGCATCCGCTTCATCACGCCGAAAGCTCGGCCCGGAAATTTCGGCAGGGTGCCGTCTGACTATCAGGCCGTCCAAGACTGGTTCGATGCCTCCAAAGAGCATCTTGCGCTCTTCACGCACCGCGCCTTGCGTCAACAGGCTCAAGGCCTGATCGAGCCTGAACGTCTC
Source organism: uncultured Cohaesibacter sp. (assembly GCF_963677725.1). Lineage (NCBI taxonomy): Bacteria > Pseudomonadati > Pseudomonadota > Alphaproteobacteria > Hyphomicrobiales > Cohaesibacteraceae > Cohaesibacter > uncultured Cohaesibacter sp. The sequence goes on along the minus strand of NZ_OY782507.1, from coordinate 2,411,813 downwards.
TTCGGTCTGACCCCGACCAATAGCGCTCGTCGCGACATCCCCGTACTCTGGATCGGCGAACAGCATGACGTTCAAACAGAGGTGAATGCCGTCGTCCGGACAATAGCCGGGGTGTCTAGGCAGGAAAGGTCACCTGGACAATCAGGCCCGGATGATTGTCCTTCAGCACGACGCTCCCTCGGTGTTTTTCGGCAATAGCCCGCACGAGCGCCAACCCCAAACCGCTACCGGGCTTTGACCGGCTGGGATCGAGGCGCTGAAACGGCTCGAAGACCCGGTCCATCGCTACAACGGGAATGCCGGGACCCGTATCCGCCACCGAGAACACGATGCGCCCCTCTGCACGGTGAAGCAACACGGTGATACGGTTGCCTTCGGAGCCGTGCGTGACCGCGTTTTGCAGAAGGTTCACCATCATCTGCTGAAGCATCTGTGTATCGCCCAAGAGGACGTAATCCTGCTCTGGATCGACCTCGAACGACAGGGATTGGCCTGCATCCTCTGCGATCAGGGCAAAGGTTTCAACCAATTCGCAGGTCAGGTCATTCAGGTCGATTTCTTTAGTCAGAAGCCCATCGCCCACAGCTTCGATGCGGGAAAGTTGCAGGTAGGAATCGAAGATGACGCGCATGTTGGAGAGTTCGTCCTGCGTGTCGGCAAGCTCGTTACCGGGATCTTCGCCGTCGTCCACTTTTTCAATGGCTTTGCCCAGCGAAAGATAGGCACGGCCGAGCGGCGATTTCAGATCGTGCGCGGCGGCGGCGGCGGTGTTGCGGGTGGTGGTGATCATGCGCGAAAGCCGGTCAAGATGGAGGTTTATCTGCCGCGCGATCCGGTCGATCTGTGTCATGCCGCCATGTTCCGGGATCCGAACCTCAAGGTCCCCCTTGCTGGTTTTCGACAGGGTGGTTTCGATGTCCCCCAGCCGCCGCAGGCTCTTGCTGCTCAGGTAGTATCCGACCGACAACATAGCCAGGACGATCACAAAGCCACTTATCGTAAGGGCGCGGAAGATCAGGATCTTCGTCTGGTAGAGCAGATCGAGCCGCTGCCCGACAACAAGTAGATTGTCGTCCAGGCGGCCGGAAAAATAAATGTAGTCAATGCCGGGGCGCTCGGGCGGGGCGATGGCATGATCCAGAGGGCCGACCTGCAGGCCAGTGCCGTCCGGCCGGATCTTGACGTTCCCGGCGATGAGACCGTCCTCAGTGTTGAACAGCGCCGCAGCTTGTCGCCCGTTCGATGACTCGCGCGCGACTTTTGCGATGGTCTCGACGGTGTGGTCGGGGCCTTCGGTTTGGTGGTTGGCGACGATGATGTTCCAGCGCTGCTGCACATCGTTGCCCAGTTCTTCAATCAAGCTGCTTTCCACGTAGGACAGCGCCGCCCAGCCGACCAGCACCAGCACGGCGACGAAGGCGAAGGCAGACCGCAGAACTGCTGAAAAGGCAGCCCCTGAGAGGACATCACCGCGGTCCATGCATGGAGTATCCAGTATTGCGAATGGTGTGAATGAGAGGCGTGTCGAACGGCTTATCAACCTTGGCGCGGAGCCGGCTCATATGCGTTTCAACGACAGTTGTGTTCGGCTCGAAATTGAAGTTCCAGGCGCGTTCCAGAAGCAGCGTGCGGGTTACGACCCGGCCTGCGTTGCGCATCAGGATTTCTAGGATGCGGAATTCCTTGTCATGCAACTCGATCAAGATGCCGTTGCGCGTGGCGGTGCGCGATAACAGGTCCAGCGTCAGATCGTGCACTGTCAGCACAGACTCCACCTGATTGTCGGACTTGCGCCGGACGATCGCGTCGACCCGGGCGACGAGTTCGGAGAAGTGGAACGGTTTTGTCAGGTAGTCATCCCCGCCTGCGGCCAGGCCCTCGACACGATCATCAACCTGTCCCAAGGCTGTCAGAAAAAGGACCGCGGTCTTCTTGCCCGAAGCCCTCAGCGCCTTGAGAACCGAAAGTCCGTCCATGCCCGGCAACATGCGGTCGAGGATCACCAGATCGCAGTCATTGTAGAGGCAATAGCTAAGGGCTTCGCGCCCATCGGAAATGTGGTCGACCGAATGGCCGTTTTCGCAAAGGCCGGTGACGATGTAATCGGCAACTTTTGCATCGTCTTCCGCTAGAAGAATTTTCATCGGCTCTGTCTCCTGCAGTCATGTAACGAGAACTGGGCCGCATTTGCCAGCGAAACAACGTTCTTTGCACAGATGTAAGGTTCGCGCAAGTTCAGGGCGAAAGCGCGTGTCTATTGACACGTTGCGACGGGTCAGACCGACCGGCACCTAAGGAGCAATTGCAATGCAAACGTATATTTCCAATCTGAAAGCTTCCGCGCGGACGAAGGTTACGCCCTACGAGGTCAGAAATCTCAGATGGGTCGGCATCATTCTTGCGGTTGTCGGTGTGCTCGCCATACTGCTCCCGCAGATCGCCTCGCTCGGGGCAGAGCTGCTCGTGGCCTGGATCATGACGTTCTGGGGGGGCGCCGGGCTTTGGTTTTCCTGGTCGATCCGCCCCACATCGGAATGGCGCTTTGGTTTGGTGGCGTTTGGCCTGCTATTCCTCATGGGCGTGGCATTCCTTCTTTTCCCGGTTGCGGGAATCGCCACTCTGACCGTGCTGATGATGTTATCTTTGCTGTTGGAAGGGATCCTGTCGATCCTGTTCGGGCTGCGCAGCAGCGCGCATGTGTCGAACTGGGGATGGCTGGTGTTTAACGGGGTGTGTTCCTTTGCTGCCGGCATCGTGATCTTGTTCGGCTGGCCCGGGACTGCAAGCTGGACGCTTGGTCTGATTATGGGGCTAAACTTTTTGTCGACCGGCTTGTCACTGGTGATGCTGGCAAAACCGGCGAAGGGCGTGAACTGACATGACTGGCGGGGTCGAAGAAGTCCGGTCACAACTCGTCCCGCGCGTGCTTCGGGTGATTGAGCACCCGGCACTGAAGATCGCGATTCCGTTCATCATCGCCGCCTACGACTTTCTCGCCTCGCGGGCCGTCGCGCCCGGAAGGATGCCCGTTCAGGTGCCATTGATGACCGGGGCTGCGGGATATGCGGTATCCGGCCTGCTTGGGAGCTTCGCCGTCCATGGCTCGCCCTGATCCGCACCCTGATCCGCACCCCGTTTCGCGCCTTGCCCGTGCTGGCGAAGCCGGTATCCGCAGGGTACCTTTTACGCTCGCTTTTCTCGCCGTGATGCTGGTTGCCAATGCGCTTGCGGGGACATTTTCAGGGCATATCGATCCCGATGTGCTCGCCGCTAGGGGCATTGGCTTGAATGCGGTACAAAACGGCGATCTGTTGCGATTCGTGACCGCAATCTTCCTGTCGCACAATCTGCCGATGCTGCTGCGCCAGCTTTGCTTCGCGGCCATCGTGATCGGCGCGGCGGAATGGCTGTGGGGCAGTTGGCGCGCCGCCGGTCTGTTCTTCGGGCTGGACGTCGTTGCGACCGCGACCTTGCTGGCCGCCGCCGCGCTGATCCCCGGCCTCGATGCGCTGGCGAGCGTGACGGATGTCGGCATGTCCATGGGCGGTTTCGGGTTGATCGGGGTCTTCGTCGCCGCGCTGCGGATGCGCGTGTTCTGGCTGGTCGCGATCCTCGGTCTCGTGGCAGGCAAATATGCCATCGCGCCAGAGCCACTCACGGACGGAGGTCATGTCATCGCTCTGGTCATCGGTTTTGGTTTCGGTCTTTGTAGATCATACGTTCCTGGTCTTGCCATCGACTTGGCAGTCGTTAAGCAAATGCCTATAGTTGGGCAGACAGATGGGCAATCAGCCGAACGGCGCGCCGAGACGTCTACCGATGCAACACAGCAGGATGAACAGCGATGAGATTTCCGCACGCCTCCAAGATCATCCCGGTGATGACTTGTCTTGTTTTGGCGGCGTGCAGCGCCACGCCGGACAGCTTCCTGGCGCCCGGCGGGCCAATCGCGGCGATGCAACGGGCAGAACTGTTCAAAATCCTTGGCTGGACCCTGATCGCGATCATCCCGGTTTTCGTGCTCGTGCCCGCGCTGCTCTGGCGCTACCGCTACCGTTCCCGCAAGGCGCGCTACACGCCGGACTGGGATAGGTCAACGCTGCTCGAGGTGCTCATGTGGGGCGTGCCGCTTGTCATCGTGGTGATCCTGTCGATGCAGCTTTATCGCACGACCTTCGCGCTCGACCCTTACAAGCCCATTGCGTCCGACAATCCTGCGTTGCGGGTCGAGGTCGTCGGCCTCGACTGGAAGTGGTTGTTCATCTATCCCGATCTCGGCATCGCCACGGTCAATGAACTGGCCTTCCCGGAAGACACGTCCGTCGCGCTCGACCTGACGACCGACACGGTCATGCAGTCCTTCCTCGTCTCGGCGCTGGCGGGGCAGATCTATGCCATGCCGGGGATGCGCACGCGGCTGCACATCCTGGCCGACGAACCCGGACGTTTCGAGGGCGAGAACACCCAGTTCAACGGCACCGGGTTCCCGGCCCAGAGATTTCAGGCCATCGCGATGACGCCTGAGGGCTTTAAGGCATGGGTCGAGCAGGTCAGGTCGGCCGACCGGAAGCTGAACACCGACAGCTATGCCGTGCTTGCCGAAGCGTCCACCGGGGCGCAAGCCCAACAGCGGATGAGCGTGGAGGGCCTGCCTGCCGGCGTCATTCACTTCTCGTCGGTTCAAGGCGATTTCTTCAAGACCGTCCTGCACCGCTACATGCACGGGGCGCCCGTGCCTCCCACCGTCCAGCCCGGCGCGGCGGGATATGATCCACAGGCCGCGGCAGGAGAGCAAAGCCAATGAATGACGCAATCCTTGGCCGCCTGGGTCTGTCGTCCCTATCGCTCTGGCGGGCCTTCGAAAATCCGACGCTCAGCGAAGTGATCGGGGCGGGGGCCGCCATGGTGGTGGTCCTCGGGGCGCTCGGTGCGGTGGTACTGCTGACCTGGTTCCGCTTCTGGGGGCCGCTCTGGCGCGACTGGCTGACCAGTGTCGATCACAAGAGGATCGGCATCATGTATTGCGCGCTGGCGTTGATCATGCTGGCCCGTGGCGTGATCGAGGGCGTGTTGATGCGGACCCAACAGGCCTTTGGCCTGGATGGTGGGTTCCTGACGCCGGACCACTTCTCGGAGCTGTTCAGCACCCACGGCACCATCATGATCTTCTTCGTCGCGATACCCTTTATCTCCGGGGTGATCAACTACGTGATGCCGCTGCAAATCGGCGCGCGTGACATGGCCTTTCCGGTGATGAACCAGATCAGCCTCGGGCTGACGGCAACGGGGGCAGCGCTGGTGATGATCTCCCTTGTACTCGGCGAGTTCTCGACCGGCGGCTGGGCCAACTACCCGCCTTATACCGGTGCCGATTTTCAGCCCGGTCCGGGGCCGGACTACTGGATCTGGTCCATTGTTCTGGCAGGGATCGGCACGACGCTGTCGGGGATCAACTTTGCCGTCACGATCTACAAGGAACGCGCGCCGGGCATGCACTTCCTGCGCATGCCGATCTTCTGCTGGACGGTAATTTGCACCGCGATCATCATGATCTTCGCCCTGCCGCCTTTGACCGTGGCCGCGCTAATGCTGGCCGCCGACCGGTATCTCGACTTCCACTTCTTCACCAACGACCTCGGCGGCAACATGATGAACTACGTCAACCTCTTCTGGCTCTTCGGCCATCCCGAGGTCTATCTTCTGGTCATCCCGGCCTACGGCATCTTTTCCGAGGTCATCTCGACCTATTCGGGCAAACGGATCTACGGCTACATGTCCATGGTCTATGCCACCATGTCGATTGCGGTTCTAAGCTTTTGCGTCTGGCTGCATCACTTCTTCACCATGGGGCAAAGCGCCAATGTCAACGTCGCCTTCGGTATCGCCTCGATGGCCATCGCCGTGCCCACTGGCATCAAGATCTATAACTGGATGGCGACACTGTTCCGAGGGCGCGTCCGCATGACGGTGCCGATGATCTACGCGACCGGGTTCTTCTACCTCTTCGTGGTCGGCGGTCTGACCGGCGTGATGCTGGCCAACCCGGTTATCAGCTTTCAGGTGCACAACACCCTGTTCCTCGTGGCGCATTTCCACAACGTCCTTATCCCCGGCGTGCTCTTTGGGCTGTTCGCGGGCTATCACTACTGGTTCCCGAAGGCCTTCGGCTTCCGCCTACACGAAGGCTGGGGCCGTGCCGCGGCGCTGCTCTGGATTGCGGGATTTTCCTTTACCTTTCTGCCGCTTTACTGGCTCGGTCTGCAGGGCATGCCCCGCCGATCCGTCACCTTCAGCGACCCGTCTTTCCAGCCCTTCATGTGGCTGGCGCTGTTTGGGGCCGCTCTGATCCTGACGGCATTCACCTGCCTGGCGGTCCAGCTCTGGGTCAGCATCCGCCAGCGCGACCGGCTCGCGGTGCCGCTGGGAGATCCGTGGAACGGGCGGTCGCTCGAATGGTCGATCCCCTCGCCGCCGCCAGCCTATAATTTCGCGGTGGTTCCGCAGGTGACCGCGCGTGACGACTTTGCCGAGGCCAAGGCCGCGGGTCGTGCCTACGCGGAACCTGACGCCTATGAGGACATAGTGATGCCAGACAACACGGCCATTGGCCTGATCGTCTGCCTCTGCTCCACCCTGCTCGGGCTGGCGCTGGTGTTCTGGATCTGGTGGCTGGCTTTTGTGTCGCTCGTGGTGATGTTGCTTGCCCTCATCGGACGTACCTTCCGCATCGACCTTACCCATGTTGTCCCCGCTGCCGAGATAGCCGCCGAACACCGATCATGGCTGGCGCGGGTTCACGCTGCCCCGGCGGTGGACAGGCTTGTTGAAACCCGCGAAAGCAACCGGGGCCGCGCGCTGCCGGAACATCTCACCCATCCCGAGGCCGCGCAATGAGTACATCCAACCTTCATCCCGGACTCAACCTGGGCGGCCACCACGGCGACGCGCACACGGGGGCCGAAACCATCGTCTTCGGGTTCTGGATTTTCCTGATGAGTGATCTTGTGATCTTCGGGCTGGTCTTTGCCTCCTATCTCACCGTCTCCAACCCGATGGGCATGGCAGGCGGCCCCGGCCCGACTGACGCCTTCGACCTGCGCAGCATCTTTGCGCAAACCATGATCCTGCTTACCAGCAGCCTCACCTTCGGTTTCGCCACGCTGGCGATGCGGCACGAACGTGGGCGCAGGGCGATTGCGGTCTGGCTGGCCGCGTCGCTGATCCTTGGTCTTTGTTTCCTCACGCTGGAAATGAGCGACTTCGCACACATGATAGACGTTGGCGCGGTGCCGCAACGCAGCGGCTACTGGTCAGCCTTCTGGGGGCTTGTTCCGCTCCACGGATTTCACGTCGCCGTAGGGTGCCTCTGGATCCTCGTCATGCTCGCTCAGATGGCGGCATTCGGCCTTGTTCCCGTGGTCAAGACGCGTCTCCTGCGGTTGGGCCTCTTCTGGCACTTCCTTGACCTGATCTGGGTCGCGATCTTTTCCATCGTCTACCTCGGAGGGTTGATGCCATGACCAATCCCGATTACCGCCGCGACGCCCGGATGTATCTTGCAGGTTTCGTGCTGGCGCTGACGTTGACGCTGGTGCCCTTCGGGGTCGTCCATTGGGGCGTGATGCAGGGCAGGCCGCTGGCGGTGACCATCGCCATCCTCGCCATCACGCAGATCGTCGTGCACCTGCGTTTCTTCCTGCACATCGACCTGTCGCGTCAAAAGCGCGAAGACCTGCAGCTTATCCTCTTCACCGTTCTGCTTTTGTCGATCATGTCGCTCGGCACGCTCTGGATCATGGGCAACCTCGCCACCCGCATGTAGATCAGTGCGCCGCCGCGACAGAGGCATGCCCGGCGAGGCGCTACAGGAACAGGGCCACTGGTCCGGAAGGGCATTCTGGCACCCGAAGACGCTGAAAAGGCCATCTCGATGGGGGCCGATGGGATCGTTGTTTCCTCCCATGGCGGGCGTAATTTCGATGCGTCCCCGGCACCGATCAACGTGCTTTCAGAAATCGCGTCTCTTTGTGCCGGTCGAGTAACGGTCATGGCCGATAGCGGGATACGCAGAGGGCTGGATGTGCTGCGCTATCAGGAAAAGGGAGCGAAAGCGGTGATGCTTGGCAGGCTGACGATTTACGCCTTGGCAGCAGAAGGTATGAATGGTGTCATCAAGGCCCTTGAAATCATGATTGAGGAGCTATCCGAAACTCTTCGATACAGGTAAATGGCTTCCATTCGAGGGCATGAAATCCAACGCTCAATGATCGCATTCCAATATCGAAAACACTGAGAAAGTCTACAATGGGCCAGCTGTGTCACCGGCCCAAACCTCATGCGTTCAAATCTCGACAACTTCAGAAATAGCCAGCGCATTTTCAAATTCAACGCCTAGGCCAAAGCTATTTATCGCCGCTCATCAGATGGGTCCTATCCTCTTGCTCTCAGCGCTTTGGTGATTGGCAAACGCGCGGCTGCGAGCGCGGGCAGGGCACCGCCAATGGCGCCGATCAAAAGGCCAACCAGCCCCGCCTTGACGATCACCTCATCATTGACCACCAAATGAAATGCCATGCGGGCATTGTTGGCCCCAAGAGTGCTCGCTTGCCAACCATTGAAGACCAGCCAGGAGGCCCCGAGCCCCAATGCGACGCCAAGGATTGCCAACAGCACTGCTTCAAGCCATGTGGCCAGAAAGGCAGAGATGCGGTTGAAACCGAGCGCACGAAAGGTGGCGATTTCAACTGTCCGGTCGGCAAGCGAACTCATCATGGTGTTGAGCGCACCTGCTGAGGCGCCGATCGCCATCAGCAATGCAACAGGCCAGCCAAACAGAAGGATCAAGCGGGTCGTCCCGGCTGCCTGATCGGCATAAAGCGCAGCTTCGGTGACAATGGTCAGGGGACTGGGGGAAAGGTCAGCCAACGCTGCCTGCAGTTTGTAAAGGGTCTGATCTTGCGGCGCTTCCAGCCGCAGACGAAGGCTTTGTATCGCACCGGGTCTGTCGAACGCGGCGCGCACGGCATCGAGATCGCCCCAGATTTCGGATTCAAAGACGCTGCCATGGGCGGATATGTGCCCAACCACGGTCCATATTACCGGGCCAAGCTGCAGCTTGTTGCCGATGGCGAAGCCCGGATAGGTGGCGGTCAATTGATCGCCGACCATGATTTCGCGGCTGCCGGGGGTGAACAGACGCCCTGCTGAAAGGCTGATGCCATCGCGAAGGAAGGGACCGGACGGGTCCATGCCACGCAAGGCCAGCATGTCGCCTGCCGTCGTTGCGCCATCTGCGCGATGCTGCACAGGCGCAATGATTTCCCGTGACAGGATCGGGTTGCCCGCCTTGTCGCGGAGCACGCCTATGTCACCGGACAGCGCCATGATTTTGCGCACAATATCGGCCGAAAGCTCTGAATTGGCTTCGCTATTGGTGCCGCCACCAAGGATGACTGCAATCTGGCTCGATCCCGCGCCCTTGAGCGCGCCCTCAAAGCCTTGTGCCATGGCCAGAAATCCGCATAGGACACAGACGACCAGCATGATCGAGCCGACCATCGAGAGGGAAATCGCAAGACGTCGCGGCAGGCTGAGAAGGGTCGCGCGGCTCGTCGCCACACATTGTCTGATAAAAAACAGCATGGAGGTTACCTCATTTTAAAAGCGGACAAAATCGGCGTGCGCATGGCTGACAAGGCTGGCAATAGGCCGGCGATCAATCCGAGCAGGACTATGAAGGCTACGGACTGAAGAGCGGTGGACAGCCCAAGCACGAGCCCCAACTCAGCGGGAGCGATAAGGCTCGCCACCTTCGCAAGGCCAAGGCCGATGAGGCCGCCGATGGCAAAGACCAATAGAGCCTCGGCAAGCACCATGAGCAGAATATGCCAAGAGCGAAGGCCGAGCACTTTCAGCACGCCAATCTCGAAGCGCCGTTCGCGCAAGGCGAAAATCATGGTGTTGGTGACAATCATCAACAGCGTGATGAAGGAGGCGCCAACCACCAGCGTCACCACCTGTTTGACATCGGCATATTGGCTGAGAAAGGCGCTCAGAAACTGCTTTTCCGACATGGTGCGGGTCGGTGCGGCGGAATTGGCGAAAAGCGCATCGATGTCGGCTGCAAGCTTTTGTGGTGGTACACCAGCGTCCGGTTTGAGAGCAAAGGTTGATGCCGTGTCTGCGCTACGCTCTCTGCCCAGATTGATATAGTCATATTGGGCAATCATGAAATAGGTGTCGGTGCTGGGGCTGGCACCATCAAAAATGCCGGCAATCTCAAAATGCCAATCGGGATCTTCGCCGCGATGCTTGACGTGAAAGGCCTTCAAGGTCAGCCGGTCACCAACTGTCCAGCCTTGCGCTGTTGCCAGCGCCCGCCCGACAAGCACTTTGTCGCGTCCGGTTTGAAGCGCCCCGCTTAAGGCGGGCGTGAGGCCCAGTTCCTTGCCACTCACTTCCATTAGCCGCGCCGGGTCTCCTGCGGTGACGGCAATGACATTGCGGGCGTCACCGATGCTGCCGCGCAGCCGCATGACGGGGCTGACCGCAGCGACACCATCCAATGCTTCAATGCGGGGCAAATAGGCCATGGGCAATGCGCCGCCTGTGGCACTCATCACCCCCAGAAGCGTATCACTGGCTGCCTCGGTGCCCTGGGTGCCGTTGATGAAACTGGCTGTGACGCCATGGATCAGAAAGGCTATCCCCACTGACAGGATCAGCAACAGGCTGCGCAGGGGGTTGCGCAGGGCACTTTTGCGTGCAAGCTTGAAAAAACTCATGAGGCCATCTCCATCTGTTCGATAAAGACGCCCTTGTCGAGATGCAGCGTGCGGCCAGCCTTGGCCGCGGCCTCGCCATCATGGGTGACCATGACGATGGTCTTGCCCATCTCTCGGTTCAGGAACCCCATCATCGCCAACACGTCGTCGGCAGACTTGCGATCAAGATCTCCGGTCGGCTCATCGCACAACAGCAGCGCCGGATCACTAACGATGGCGCGGGCGATGCCGACACGCTGCTGTTGGCCTCCGGACATGGAGGCAGGATTTTGCCTGCCCCGACCGCCAAGGCCGACAAGGTCGAGCACCTTTTCCACCCGTTCCCGTCTTGCTTGCGCAGACAATGGTTTCAAAAGCAGCGGCAGTTCAACATTTTCCGCCGCGTTGAGCATCGGCAGAAGATTATAGAACTGAAAGACGATGCCGAGTTGATGCGCCCGCCAGCCGGAGCGAGCCGCTTCCCCCATATGGTCGAGCCGTCGTCCATTGACGTGGATCTGGCCTTCATCGGGCCGGTCGATACCGGCAAGCAGATTAAGAAGGGTCGATTTGCCCGAGCCTGATGGTCCCATCACGGCGACAAATTCGCCGCGTTCGATGGTCAGATCCATCTTGTCAAAAATGGTTAGGGTTTCCTTGCCTGTCCGGTAACCTTTGGTGACCTTGCGGAGGGCGATAAACGGGTCTGAATTGCTGTGTCCAGTCATGGCTGTTGGGTTCCTTGTTGCTGATTGGAGGAAGGGTCAGGCTTGGTCAGGGTGATGCGAATGCGGGCCGCCATGCCGGGGCGGATGCCGGCTGGCGGAACTTTCGGCACCAGCCGAAGGCTGACGGTTCCCTTGGCGCTGTTGACCTCCGGGGCGATGCGCTGGATGGCGACGGCAAAAGGCTGGTCGGCAAAGGCGTCAAGAGTGGCCTCGCCCAACTGACCGGAGGCAAGGCTGCCAACCGCCTTTTCTGCCACATCGGCATCGATCACCAACTGGTCAAACCGGGCAATCGTAACAAGCCCGCCGGAGTGCAGGGCGT